>CAYOJN010000049.1:0-11570 GCA_964404245.1 uncultured Sphingosinicella sp.
CCCCTTCTCGACCAGGAAGATGTCGTCTACGATCTCGTGGACCGGCAGAAGCTCGAGGGCGGTGACGCCCAGTGACTTCAGGTGCTTGATGATGGACGGATGAGTCACCGCCGCGTACGTCCCGCGCAGTTCCTCGGGCACGTCAGGGTGCTGCATCGTAAGACCCTTCACGTGGGCCTCGTAGATGACCGTACGATGCCAGGGAATGGACGGGGGTGCGTCACCCCGCCAATCGAATTCCGGATTGATGACGACTGCTTTGGGAACCCCACCCGCGTCGTTCTCATCATCCAGAACCCAGTCCTCGCCCGGCTGGTCGAACGGGTACGCGAAGGGATGGTGGGCATAATCCACCTTCCCGGCGATCGCCCGTGCGTACGGGTCGATCATGAGCTTGAAGGGATTGAAGCGAAGACCCCTGCCCGGCTCATACGGGCCATTTATCCGGTAGCCGTAGAGCTGGCCCGGACCTACCCCCGGCAGGTAGCCGTGCCAGACGTACGCGCTTCGCTCGCGCAGCCGGCAGCAGTGTCGGGGTTCGGCGGCTTCCGGCGAGTCGAAGAGGCAGAGTTCGACCTCCGTGGCATTCTCTGAATAGATGGCAAAGTTCGTCCCCTCGCCGTCCCAGGTGGCACCCAGGGGAAATGGCTGTCCCGGCCAGACTTTCATTGGCTGATCGATCTTGGAATGTGGAAGCGATTCCAGAAGGTTTCGCCGGGGTTTTCAGGGCATTCTGCAGCGTTGGACCCGCCAAACGTTTCTGTCCGGTGAGTCGGGTTTCATCGCGTCTCCGGCCCCCTCGACGCGCGTGCTTCTTGCAACTCCCGAACCGTCAGAACGCGTTGTCTGCAAATGCTGAAAACCAATCGAGGCAAGGTCATCCTCATGCCGAATGCGAACGGGGAAGAGAGCCCATTCCGAGCCCCATCGTCGACGTACCGCGTTCAGTTCAACAAGGACTTCACCTTCCAGGACGGGAAGGCGATCGTCCCCTATCTCCATGAGCTCGGCGTCACGGATCTTTATGCCTCGCCCTACCTGCAGGCGCGGCCCGGGAGCATGCACGGGTACGACATCTCCGATCATTCGGAGCTCAACGGGGAGCTGGGGGGTGCTGCGGACCATGAGTCGATGGTAGGCGCGCTCCGCAGATACTCCCTCGGCCATATTCTGGACATCGTCCCCAACCATATGGGGATCGGTGAGGCTGGAAACCGCTGGTGGATGGACGTTCTGGAGAATGGTCCGAGCTCGGCCTACGCCTCCTTCTTCGACATCAACTGGGACCCGCTCAAGAGGGAGCTCGCCGGGAAGGTCCTGCTCCCTGTGCTCGGGGATCAGTTCGGCGTCGTGCTGGAACGGGGAGAGCTCAAGCTCGCATTCGATGATGGCCGCTTCGCGATTCACTACTTCGATACGATTCTTCCGATCGCGCCGCGCTCGTCGTCGCTCATCCTGCGTCGCATCCTGGAGAAGCTCGGGCGACTTTCGGGGCCGGACGACGAGACCGTCCTCGAGGTTGAGAGCATCGCGATGGCGCTCGAGCATCTCCCCGTGATGAACCGTTCGGATCCGGAGAGCGCGCTGCTGCGCCGACGAGGCAGCCTCGTAAGCTGCCGGCGTCTTCGCGCTCTGCGGGACAGTTCAGAGCTGTTCCGCCGGGCGCTCGGCGCGACGCTCGAGGATTACAACGGGGTGGCTGGTGACCCGCGCTCTTTCGATGCGCTGGAGGAACTTCTCGACGAGCAGGCGTACCGGCTCGCCTACTGGAGGGTGGCGGCAGAAGAGATCAACTACCGCCGGTTCTTCGACATCAATGATCTCGCGGGTATACGGGTCGAGCGCGGCGAGGTATTCCAGGAGACGCACCGTCTGATCCTCCGGCTGATCAAGGAGGGCAAGGTGACTGGCCTGCGGGTCGATCATCCGGATGGTCTCTTCGACCCGTACGGATATCTGCGAGACCTCCAGGCGGAGGCATCCCGCCACGCACAGGTCGACCATGTTTACATCGCCGTCGAAAAGATCCTGGAGGGAGATGAAAAGCTTCCTGCAAGCTGGCCGGTCGCGGGTACGGTTGGATACGACTTCCTCAACCGGCTGAACGGGATCTTTGTCGCCATCGAGAGCGGAGGCGCAATGGAGCGGATCTATCGCGACTTCATCGGGCGCCGGACCGACTTTCATCAGCTCGTCTATGAAAAGAAGAAGCTTATCCTGCGGGTGGCCCTCGCGAGCGAGCTCAATGTCCTGGCCTACCACCTGGGTCGCATCTCGGAGGCGGATCGCCGCTCGCGTGACTTCACGCTGGGTGCGATAGAAGATGCACTCCAGGAGACCATTGCCTGTTTCCCGGTCTACCGCACCTACATCGACGCCCGGGTCGGACGGGTCGGCGAACTCGACGTCGAGAATGTCGACATGGCCATCCGGACGGCGGTGCGGCGCAACCGTTCGACGAGTCGCACCATCTTCGAGTTCATCCGCGCGACGCTGCTCCTCGAGTGGCCGGAGAACCTCACGGATGAAGCGCGGGAGGAGCACGCCCTCTTCGTAATGAAGTTCCAGCAGCTGACCGGGCCTGTGATGGCGAAGGGGGTCGAGGACACTAGCTTCTACATCTACAATCGGCTCATCTCCCTCAACGAGGTGGGCGGGGAGCCTGCGCACTTCGGCCTTTCGACAGACGCCTTCCACGCGTGGATGGGGGAGCGTGCCCGTGATTGGCCCCTCGCCATGAACGGGACGACGACCCACGATACCAAGCGGAGCGAAGACGTTCGTGCCCGCATCAACGTCCTGTCCGAGATACCGGAAGAATGGGAAGCCCGGGTCAATGCCTGGGCCACCATGAACGCCGATCTGAAGGAGACCGTAGACGGAGAGGCGATCCCGGACCTCAATGATGAATACCTGCTCTACCAGACCCTTGCCGGTGCGTGGCCGCTGGACCCGGCGGATGAGAACGAGGAGTTCTGCACCCGCATCCAGCGATACATGGAGAAGAGCACCCGGGAGGCCAAGGTCAATACGAGCTGGATCAACCCGAATGACAGCTATGACCAGGGATTGAGCGACTTCATCGGGAAGCTGCTGGACTTCGAGGACAAGGGCGGACCGGGGGCGCGCTTCCGCGAGGAATTCGGCGCCTTCCAGAAGGACATCGCGCGGGGGGGCATGGTCAACTCCCTTGCCCAGACGCTGGTGAAGTTCACCGCTCCCGGCGTTCCCGATCTCTACCAGGGCCAGGAGTTGTGGCAGCTGACGCTCGTCGACCCGGACAATCGTCAACCGATCGACTATGGAGAGCGTCAGCGGCTGCTGGGTGCGCTTTCGGAGAGACTATCCCATGAAGACCCTGCATCGATCTCGCGGGATCTGCTCCAGAGCTGGGAAGATGGGCGGATAAAGCTCTATCTGACTCACGCGGCGCTTCAGCTCAGACAGCGGCGGAAGAGCCTCTTCGGTGAGGGCGATTACGCCGGTCTGGAAGGACAGGGCGACGCGGCAGCGCACATCGTCGCCTTTGCTCGAACACTTGGCGATGAGGGAGTCGTGACGGTGGTTCCGCGGCTCCCCGGAACTTTCAGGACCGCGCGGGGGCACGATGTCTGGAATGGCGAGGGGTGGGGTGACACACGCGTGATAACTCCGGACCGGATGGTCGGCTCCAGGCTGCGGAATATCTTCACGGGCCGGGAGATAATCGTGGGGACGAACGGCCTTCGCGTAGCCGAGGTGCTGGACGGATTTCCGGTGGCTGTGCTCGAACGGGTGGATTGACCGGGGGTAGGTTCAGGGGCAGGGATGGAAGGACACCTCGATGCGTGACTATCGTCCTGCACGTGGTGTCCTTCCGGTCGCCGATCTCCGCCAGGGAGGCCGGGTACTTACTGTCCCGGCTCCCGGCAGATCATCGTTCGAGGGTCAGAAGAGCTCTGACTTGATGCGCTCGGCGTCGACCAACGAGATGCTCCCGACAGTTGAAATCTCGTTCGGATCGGCGTGCCGGAGCTCCCAGAGGTTGTTGTAGTGCTCCGCGATCGCCTGCCTCTTCAGCGGCCCGATTCCCCTGACCTGGCCAAGTGCCATCAGAAGACGCTCCCTTTCGAGCGCCACACCGATCGCTTCACGGTCGGAGATGTTGTGACCTCGGCTTTGCAGATCCTCCAGGAACGCCAGCCAGTCCTCGTGGTTCCACCCCTGCGGCCGCGCCGAGGCGAATTCTCTAAGATCCTTCTTCAGGTCAGGCTGTTTCGACCGCGGTGCAGCCCGCTTGACGGGAGTCGTGACGGACGGCGTCTCGCTACCGTCCTCGATTGCCGTCACCCGCCTGGACGCGCTTCTGCTGGTGCCCGCCGTGGTGGCGCGCTTCCGCGCTGGTGAGGTCTTTCCCGCCGAACTTTCCGCCGCCGCCGCTGCCGCCGCTTGGGCCTTCAGTTCACGCCTGGCGGAATCCGGGGTAATCGGATCGGCGAGTGAATCGACCGACGGCTGGTTCTGATCGGACATGATAACCTCCTCTGGTATGCTGAAAAAAAGGGAGCAACAACCCGTCCACCCCGCTCACACACTGGCCGCGGCTTCGCGCTTGAGTACAAGTATGCCGAGCGGGGGCAGTGTCGCGCAGATGGACTGCTGGTGGGTGTGGCAGGGGATGCTCTCCGTCATCAGCGCCCCACCATTTCCCACGTTACTCCCGCCGTAAATCGCCGCATCACTGTTCAACAGCTCCGCGTACCTCCCCGGTAGGGGCACACCGATCCGATAGTCGGGCCTCGGAATCGGTGTGAAGTTGCACAGAAAGATCAGGTCGTCGGCCGGGGAGTTCCCCATTCGACGAAATGCCACGACGCTGTTCTCGACATCGCTGAAGTCGATCCAATCGAACCCTTCGTACGTCGAGTCACGCTGCCAGAACGCGGGCTCCTTCCGATAGAGGTGGTTGAGGTCGCGAATCCAGAGGCGACCTCCCTCGTTCAGCGGCCTCTCGAGCAGGCTCCAGTCCAGGGAACGACCTTCCGACCACTCGAGCCATTCACCCAGCTCGCTTCCCATGAAGAGCAGCTGCTTCCCCGGGTGCGCCCACATGAAGCCCGTGGCAAGCCGCAGATTTGCGAACTTCCGCCACTCGTCGCCCGGCATCTTCTCGAGGAGCGATCGCTTCCCATGAACGACTTCATCGTGCGAGATCGGCAGCACGAAGTGCTCGCTGAAGGCATACATCAGCGAGAAGGTCAGCAGCCCCAGGTGGTACTTGCGATAGACGGAATCCTGCTCGACGAATCGGAGGAAATCGTTCATCCACCCCATGTTCCACTTGAGGTGGAAGCCGAGCCCTCCGGCATCGGGATGGGTCGTCACCCCCGGCCATGCGGTCGACTCCTCGGCGATCATCAGCACGCCGGGGAAGTTGTCGCGGACGGTGCGGTTGAGCTCGCGGAAGAAGTTGATCGCCTCGAGATTTTCCCTGCCCCCGAAATGATTCGGGAGCCACTCCCCTTCCTTGCGGGAGTAGTCGAGGTAGAGCATGGAGGCGACAGCGTCGACACGTAGGCCGTCGATGTGGAACTCGTTCAGCCAGAAGATCGCGTTCGCAATGAGGAAGTTCCGAACCTCGTTACGACCATAGTTGAAGATCATGGTCCCCCAGTCGGGATGTTCTCCCATCCGGGGATCCTGATGTTCATACAGCGCTGTACCATCGAACCGCCGCAGCCCGGCCGCATCCTTCGGGAAGTGTGCTGGCACCCAGTCGAGGATGACGCCGATGTCGTGCTGGTGGAGCCGATCGACGAGGTAGCGGAAGTCGTCGGGGGAGCCGAAGCGGCTGGTGGGCGCGAAATACCCGGTCACCTGATAGCCCCACGACGGATCGTAGGGGTGCTCCATCACCGGCATGAACTCGACGTGCGTGTAGCCAATCTCGCTCAGGTACTCGGGCAGCTCCTCGGCGATCTCGCGATAGGTCAGCGGCCGGTCATCGCGCCACCGCCATGAACCCAGATGCATCTCGTAGATCGACATCGGGCCTGCGACCGGGTCGGTTCCCTTTCGCGCCTCCATCCATGCATCGTCGCCCCAGTCGTAGCCGGAGAGCGTGTGAACGCATGAAGCGGTTGCGGGACGCACCTCCGTGCGGAAGGCCACAGGGTCTGCCTTCACGAATGGGGGCCCCGAGCGCGGCTTTATCTCATATTTGTAGAGAGCGCCAACCTTCAGCCCCGGAAGGAAGAGGTCCCAGATCCCGGCGCCGGGATGGAGCCGCATCGGGTGACGGCGCCCGTCCCAGTGGTTGAAGTCGCCGACGACGCTGACACGCTGAGCATTCGGCGCCCAGACGGCGAAGCGAACGCCATCAACACCGTCGATGGTGTCCGGATGTGCTCCGAGCTTCCGGTAGAGCTGGAGGTCGCGGCCCTCCCCCAGAAGGTGGAGGTCGAGGTCGCTTAGGACGGATGGGAATGCATAGGGGTCGTACATCTCGGCCTGCGTCCCATCCTCCCACTCGACCAGGTAGGAGTAGGAGAAGCGGCCCCTCGACCCGTCGAAGATCGCCTCCCAGAAACCCCTGGGATCCCGCCGCTTCATCAGCGTGATCGCCCTGGTGGCGTCTTCGACGACCCAGACATTGCGCGCGTCGGGAAGGAGAGCGCGGACGACCGCAGCCGGGCCCGCACTCAGATCCACCGTGTGCAATCCCAACACCGAGAAGGGGTTGGGATGCTCACCGTGGATGATGTGCTGAATGTCCTGTTCGGAGGTTGCTGCCGCCATCACCGGTACGCGAGGGTGGGAAAGACTATCGCGTTCCAGTGTGGGAGCAAGGAATGTGCGCGGCCCCCGGCGGCAGCTTGCTAGCGGATCTTTCCCTCAATCGATCCGAGCAGATCACGGAAGGGAAGAACGAACTTTTCGACCCCTTCGCGCTGCAGCTCGTGGGTGACTTCGACGAGATCGATTCCGAGCGCTTCGAGATCGCGGAATACCCCTTCCGCACCCTTCACGTCGACGTCCACCGTGCGCCGCGCGATCCCATGGTCACCGAACGCCTCGACGGTCTGCAGCGGCATCGTATTCACCGTGTCGGGGCCGATCAGCTCCTCCACGTAGATGACGTCCCGATACGCGGGATTCTTGGTCGAGGTGCTCGCCCAGAGGGGGCGCTGGACCTTCGCGCCGGCAGCCTTGAGCCGTGCGAATCGATCGCCGCCGAAGATGCGCTGGAAGCTCTGATACGCCAGCTTCGCATTCGCGATCGCTGCTTTTCCGCGAAGGCTGAGGATGCGCTCCTTCTCCTGCTCGTCCGTCGCCGCTTCCGCCTTCTGCTCGAGTGCGGTGTCGACGGCGGTGTCGACGCGCGACACGAAGAAGGATGCGACAGAGGCCACATGGTCGAGGGGGAGGCCCTTCTCGGCGCGACGCTCGAGGGCCGACAGATATCGCTCCATCACCCGCTCGTAGCCATCGAGCGAGAAGAGGAGGGTCACATTTACATTGATCCCGTCCGCAAGGGCATCCTCGATGGCGGAGAGGCCTTCGTCGGTGCCTGGGATCTTGATCATCACATTGGGGCGCTGGACCGCGCTCCACAGCTTCCGCGCCTCGGTCAGCGATCCGGGACCATCGTGGGCGAGTTCGGGAGAGACTTCCAGAGACACGAAGCCGTCTGCCCCTCCGGTCGATTCATAGAGGGGGAGGAAGAGGTCGGCGGCGCGCTGAATGTCTTCGATCGCGAGCGCTTCATAGGCGTCGAAGGGAGTCGCCCCCTGACCGCGCATCGCGGCGAGTGCGCTGTCGTAGTCGGTGCTCCGCGCGATCGCCTGCTCAAAGATCGCCGGGTTGGACGTCACGCCGCGTATCGACTTCTCCTCGATGAGACGTGCGAGCTGACCGTCGTCGAGGATCCCCCGCCGGATGTAGTCGAGCCATACGCTCTGCCCGAGCGCAGTGAGCTCCTTCAGTGGTCCCGTCCCCTCCGACATTATCGATTCTCCGGCTGATGTATGCCCGCCCGATCCAGGACGGAAGATGCCCGTTGATGCTGATGGTCCGCGATGCCGCTCTGCTCCCGCATCTATCTCAGCTGATGCGGGAGTCTGAGCAGGACTTACTTCTCGTCGACGCCCAATCGCGTCGGGCCGGCGGCGTCTTCGCCTTCTTCCAGGTCGGCTGAAGGGTCCTGACGCACTCCGAGCAGTTCCTGCACCGTCGCCACGACGTTGGCGCGGGTGAAGCCCAGCTCTTCGAAGAGCTTCTGGGCGGGCGCCGATTCCCCGAACCGGGAGATGGCGATCGTCGCCCCTTCGTCGCCGACCCAACGATGCCATCCCATCGGGCTGGCCGCCTCGATCGAGACGCGTGCGCGCACATCTCGCGGAAGAACACTCTCCCGATAGCTCTTCGACTGACGATCGAAGAGGGCCCAGCTCGGCATGCTCACCACCCGTGTCGGGATGCCGTCGGCCTCGAGCTCCGTGCGGGCCTCGATCGCGAGCGAGATCTCCGACCCCGTCGCGATGATGATGGCACGCGGCGAATCGCCCGACGCCTCAGCCAGGATGTACCCTCCACGGCGCAGACCCTCCGCACCCGCATACGTGGTACGATCCAGGTGCGGCAGCGACTGCCGGGTAAGCGCCATGAAGACGGGCCCGTCGTTGTACTCCATGGTGAAGCGCCAGGCCTCGGCGGTTTCCGCCGCGTCGCAGGGGCGCAGATCCACCAGCCCGGGGATCGCTCGGAGCGTCGCGAGCTGCTCTACCGGCTGGTGGGTCGGCCCATCCTCGCCCAGGCCGACGCTGTCATGCGTGAAGATGTAGATCGCCGGCTGCTCCATCAGCGCAGCGAGCCGGATCGGCGGACGCATGTAATCCGAGAAGATCAGGAAGGTGCCGCCATACGGGCGCATGCCGCCGTGAATCGCCATCCCGTTCATCAGCGAGCCCATCGCGTGCTCACGCACCCCGAAATGGATGTTCCGGCCCGCCGGCTCGTCGCGAGAGAGGCTCGACTCCCCGTCGATCATGGTGAGGTTCGAACCCGCCAGGTCCGCCGATCCGCCGAGCAGCCAGGGCACCCGCTTCGCAATGGCATTCAGAACCTTGCCCGATGCCGCACGACTCGCGATCGGCTTGTCGGTGTGCGAGAAGACCGGGATATCCGCGTCCCACCCCTCCGGAAGACGACGCTCGAGCGACGAGTCGAGATCCGCAGCGAGTTCCGGATGCGCCTCGCGGTACGCGGAAAGGCGGTTCTCCCATTCGCTACGCGCGTCTGCACCGCGCGCGCCTGCAGCGCGCATATGGGCGGCGGCCTCTTCGGGGACGTGAAAGGGGTCCGTCGCGTCCCAGCCGAGGGCCTGCTTCGTCAGGCGAATCTCCTCCTCGCCGAGCGGCGAGCCGTGTGCATCCTCGGAGCCCGCCTTGTTGGGTGAGCCATACCCGATGATCGTGCGCACGCCGATCATCGTCGGGCGGGGATCCGTCTGGGCGGCCTGGATCGCGGCGTCGATCGCCTCCAGATCATTGCCATCCTCGATCCGCAGCGTCTGCCAGCCGTAGGAATCGAAGCGGCCGAGGGTATCCTCGGTGAAGGCAAGGTCGGTCGATCCCTCGATGGTAATCGAGTTATCGTCCCAGAAGCAGATAAGCTTGCCGAGCCCAAGATGGCCGGCGATGGAGGCTGCTTCACTCGCAACGCCCTCCATCAGATCGCCGTCGGAGCAGATGACGTAGGTGTAATGATCGACCACCTCATGACCGGGCCGGTTGAAGAGCTTCGCCAGCCGTGCCTCGGCGATCGCCATGCCGACGGCGTTCGCGATCCCCTGCCCCAGCGGCCCCGTCGTCGTCTCGACCCCGGGCGTCATGCCATACTCGGGGTGCCCGGGGGTGCGGCTCTCCCATTGCCGGAAATTCTTCAGATCGTCGAGCGACAGATCATATCCGGTCAGGTGGAGTAGCGAATAGAGCAGCATCGAGGCGTGACCGGCCGACAGAATGAAGCGGTCCCGATCCATCCATTCCGGGGCGGCAGGGTCGTGCTTCAGGTGCCGGGTCCAGAGAGCATAGGCGAGGGGCGCCAGAGCCATCGGAGTACCCGGATGCCCTGAATTGGCCCGCTGTACCGCGTCCATGGACAGAGTCCGGATGGTGTTGATGCACAGCTCGTCGATTGCGCCGACAGGAGTTGAAGAAGCCATCCGTCGCGATGCTTTCTGGGGTTTATCGGAAGCGCCAAAGCAGGACCGGACGAGCCGCCACAAAAGGGTGGCAGTCGTACGGCCCGGCGAGAAGCCGTCTACGTCACAAACAGTGCGTCAGGGACGACTCGACAATGTAAAGCCCTGAACCGCTTAGTCCAGTCCGCTGATGTCCGGATTGCGACCAGCAGGTCCCGTGGGCGCCGCGGTCAGGGATCGGCGGGCTGGATCGTCACCACACCCCGCATACCGGACGCGTGATGCGGAATGGAGCGGAAGGGGTACTCGCCCGCCGGAGCATCGACGAAGTTCGCATCGAAGGTGCCGCCCGGGGTGGTGAGGAGTACGCCGGTATCCAGCCCCTTCGCCACGACGAACCCGGCCTGCTCGGCACCGAGACCTTCGATGTCGAAGACGACGCTCTCAGGCTGACTCCCGACCATCACGAAGCGCACGACATCTCCCGGTTGCGCGACGATCTCCGAAGGCTCGAAAGCATAGCGATCGCCCTGCTGCGTCATCCGCACCCGATGGACCGTCGCACCGCCGACCGGCCTGGTGATGGCATCGAAGGCGCCTGTCTGGGAATCTCCTGCTCCCGCCGATTGGACCGGAGGCGAATCGCAGGCCGCAACGAGCGCCGAGACGAGGAGACATGCCCCGAGCTTCCGCATACGATCAGCGAGGTTGACGCGAAAGCGCGTAGACATAGGTCGCAACCGCCTCCAGCTCCGCCTCGTCGAAATCCCCGCCGCCGAGAACGGGCATCGGGATCTGGAACTCCCTGGGGTTGCTCACCCCGGTCCGCACGATGCGGGCAATCGAGTCGATCTCAGCCGGAATGTGGATCCACACGCTGTCTCGGAGGGAGGGCCCGAGTTGCGTGCCCTCCGCCTCGACTCCATGACAAACCGTGCAGACGACGAAAGCGCGTCGTCCGGCAGACAGCTGCTCGACTGTTGTTCCTTCGGGCATCCCGGTGAGAAGCGCGGTGTCGATTGCCGTGAGCGAGTCTGCGACGGCGTCCACAGGGTCGACGGTACCGTCCGACGCACCGCATCCTGCGGAAAGGGCAAGCAGAAGGGCCATCCAGAGGCCACATATCGTTCCGTTCCGCATGAAATCCTGACTGAAATGACTGCTGCCGGGGACCCGCACCCGGGGTGCAAAGGGTGTTCCGCTAAAGCGCTACAAAATATCGGCGATCAGCTTGCCAGCGATCAGCGCGCTGCCGGAGTGCCGCACGAGATGCAGAAGTTCCAGGACGGGTCCAGCCGGGTGCCGCACTGCGTGCATGGTGGCGGGTCGGACGGTCGGCCGCAGAAGGGGCAGAAACGAAGGCCTTCGACCGATGGAAGGGACTTCG
>CAYOJN010000050.1:0-11502 GCA_964404245.1 uncultured Sphingosinicella sp.
CCATGTTCAAGGTGAACCCCATCAGGTCCATGAACCAGAAGGCCGGAATGGCCGAGAGGGGAATGGCGACAGCGGCAATGAGCGTTGCGCGCCAGTCGCGGAGGAACAGGAAGACGACGACCACCGCGAGAAGCGCGCCTTCGACAAGCATCCGCATCGCCGAATGATATTGGGATTCGATATAGGTGACCGGCGTGAAGAGCAGATTGTAGCTGACCCGCGGATCCTCCGCCTCGAGCCCTTCGAGCGCCTTTTCCACCTCATGGTAGACGGTGACGTCGGAATAGCCCTTGGCCTTCTGGATCATGAAGCTGACGACCTGGCGTCCGTCCTGGATTCCGTATGAGGTCTGCTCCGCCCATTGATCGCGAACATTGGCGATGGCGCCGAGCCGGAGCGTACGCCCGCCACCAAGCGAGATCTGGGTCTGGCCCAGATCATGGGCAGTCAGCGCACTGCCGAGCACCCGGACCGATTGCTCGGAGCCGGCAATCTCCGCCCTTCCGCCTGCAGCGTTGAGATTGATCTGCCGAAGCGCCTGATTGATCTGGCTTGCAGTGACTCCCTGGGCCTGGAGCCGCACAGGATCCAGTTCGACCCGGATTTCGCGGCTGACGCCGCCGGTCCGGCTGACGACCGACACGCCTTCCACCGCCATCAGTCGGCGATTGAGCGTGTCGTCAATGAACCAGCTCAGCTGTTCCACTGTCATCGACGTGCTCTGGGCCGAATAATAGCCGACCGGTTCCTCGGCCGCCTCGACCCTCTGGACCTGGGGTTCGAGAATGCCGTCCGGAAGGTCTCCCCGGATTCGGGCGATGGCATCGCGGACATCGGTGATTGCGCGATCGACCGGGGTACCGATTTCGAACATCACGAATGTGTTGCTATTGCCTTCGCGTATCGTCGACTGGATCTCGTCGACGCCATTGATCCCGCGAACGGCAGCTTCGACCCGGCGAGTGATCTGGATCTCCAGTTCGGGCGGTGCCGCGCCCGGCTGGCTGATCGAGATCGTCGCCATTGGCACTTCGACATCCGGGTTCAAATTGACGTCCATGCGCATGAAGGCGAGCAGCCCCATGGCGAGCAGGAACGTGAACAGGACCATCGGAATCACCGGATTCCGGATCGACCAGGCAGAGATGTTGCGGAGACCCATTATGTCAGCCCTTACTGGCGATCAGCGATGACCCGGCGCTCGGGGCGGACTCGTTCACCCGCGTTGAGGAATTGACCGGCCGATTCCACGACCCGTTCATTCCCACTGAGCCCTTCGGCGATGACGACGCCCCTGTCGGTCACGGTCGCGATCCGAACCGGACGGCGCTCAACCGTGTCGTTGGCGCCGACGATCATGACATAGCTGCCTTCATCGTCCGTCAGGACAGCGGATTCCGGAAGGAGCGGCGCCGTCATCGACCCGGCGTGGATATCGACGGAGGCGAAACCACCCGGCCGGAGATCGCGCTGATAGGGGACGCGCACCCTCGCCTCGCCCTGGCGGGTCTGGGGATCGACGATCGGAGAGACCTGCCAGACCTGGCCCTGATAGCTCTCCTCGGACCCCACCGGGGTCACAGTCGCCGGAACGCCGACGCTGATCCGGGCGAGGTCAGTCTGCGGAAGCCGGGCCAGGACCTCCATTTCGCCGCCCTGGGCGATCCGGAACAAAGCCCCCGACCCGGCACCGACGACCTGCCCGGCCTCGACATTGCGGTCGAGGACGAGCCCTGCCGCGGGTGCCCGGACGTCGAGACGGCCGATCCGGGCACGCGCCGCAGCGAGCTGGGCCTCGGCCACCCGAACTCGGGCTGCTGCAGAATCTCGGGTCGCCCGCTTGCGATCGAGATCGGCCTGGCTGATAAAACCTCGCGAAACCAGGGCCTGGGCACGATCAAGTTCGCTCTGGGCGAGGCGAAGATCGGCCCGATTGACCTCGATCTGGGCTGCAAGTTGGGCCGCTTCCTGCGACTGGACCGAACGATTGATCACGGCCAGGGTCTGACCTGCGCGAACCCACTGTCCAGGCTCGACCAGGACTCGGTCAACCTGTCCGCCCTCGCCCGGGACTCCCACCGGAAGATCGCGCCGGGCGGCGAGCGAACCCGTCCCCCCGATCACTGCCGGAACATCCTGCCGACCGGGGACGATGACGGTGACCGCTGGAAGCGACTGGCCCTCGGCCCCTGCTGGCGGGGCCGCTGCCTTTTCGCCGCTGCCTCCGAACAGGAAGACCGCCAGGATCACGAGCAGTGCCGCAGCGACGAGCCCGATGATGATCTGCTTGCGACGCCGCCGCCGGACGAGACTATCCTCGTCGACGGTCACTTCGTCGAGCGCTTCTCGGCGCCACCTTGGCGGCTCGAAATTCATAGCCTTCATCATCCCCACTCAGACAAGGCGGCCTAAGCCGCAGCAGCGCCGCTGTGTTATCTGAATACATCACCTAGAACAAGCCGAAATGCGAGGAAGCGGCAAATCCCGACTCGCGCTTGCGGGAAACGGCGCTTACTAGAGCTATTGCGCGTTTACCACGGCTGAATTTGCGAAAAGACCAAGCGGGAGGAGATCGGAATGTCCGAATATCTGGCGGATTATGGCTGGCTGACCTGGATTATCATCGGCCTGATCGCCGGTGCGATCGCGAAGGCCGTGACCCCTGGCCGGGATCCAGGGGGTTGCCTGGTCACGATCATCCTCGGGATTGCGGGGGCCCTCCTGGCCGGCTTCCTTGGCCAGATGCTTGGCTGGTATGAGGCCGGAGAAGGTGCCGGCTTCCTGGCTGCAATCGTCGGCGCGGTCCTGATCCTGCTGGCCTACCGCCTGGTCGCGCGCCGCTGATCTGGACTCGAGCGAACCGACCTGGACAGGCGCTCGGTCCATCACTCCTCCTCCAGGCCATGGTCATGAAAAAAGGGCCGTCCCGAGGGACGGCCCTTTCGATTTGCAACGCTTTCTTTCTCTTGGCGATCAGCGGATCCGGCCGCGGCGGAACAGGTTGACGATCGCGAGCAGAATGACGGCTCCGAGCAGCGAAACCAGGAACGAGGTAAGCGACAGCGGCTGGTCGTTTATGCTTCCGCCGCTGAAGATCAGCCCGGCGATGAAGGCCCCGACGATCCCGACGACGATGTTGAGCAGAATGCCCTGCTGCGCATCTGTGCGCATGATGATGCTGGCCAGCCAGCCCACGATGCCGCCGACGATCAACCAGATAATGATACCAATCATATTTCCCTCCTGTCTTCCGACGCCGCAAGCCGAGATAGTTACAGCGGCGGTCCGACCATAAGACGCGTCAGCGCCAGTCTGGTTCCTGCGACCGGTCGAAGCGCAGAATGGGAAAAGCCGGCGCCATCGGCACCGGCTTTTCAGAAGGTCATTCGGTGAGGGTCCGGGCTGGTCAATATTTCTGCTGGCGCTCGTACAGCGTTCGATAATGCTGGATCCGTGTAACTCTCAGGCCTGGCATCCCTGACCGGTCAACGGCCCGCTGCCAGGAGGCGAATTCCTCGAGCGTCAGGCCATAGCGATCGCAGGCTTCATCGACGGTCAGCAAACCGCCATTGACAGCCGAAACGACTTCAGCCTTGCGCCGAACGACCCAGCGGGTCGTCCCCCGTGGTGGCAGCGTATCGACGGTCAGCGGCTCCCCAAGAGGGCCGATGACGTGAGCTGGACGGATTTTCTGGTTTTCGATCATTCCTACCTCAAAAATACAACGCGCTCCCGGCGACGCCGCCAACGACCTTGTTCTTAGCCTGCGAGCGTTGAAGGAAGGCTAAAATGCCAAGGTAAATTTCCCGGTGACGCCGGTTTACAGGGCATTGACCCGTCGTCCCGCTTCGGCACGGCTGAAACACCCCTGCTGTGCAGATGCCGCCCGGCGCCATTCCGGTCCTGCAAGGAGCAGCTCGACCAAGGCGTCTTCCTCGCCGTGTCGATATCCGGTGGCGCGAGCCTCACCTCCGTCGGGATTCGCCGATTTGCGGGCAGCGAGCGCTGCCTTGAGCATGGAAAAGTCGAGCTTTGCCGGTTCACTCGAGGCGAGCAGACGCTGGGCGCGAAGGAGGAAATCGACTTCCATGAACGAGTCGATAGCGAAAGAGAGTGAAAAGGCAGTAAAGCGCGTTCGCTCTGGGCGAAACGGCTGCTCGTCCCTATCTATCGCCCGATGAACATCGAATTCCAGCTCGACCGGCCCATCGACCAGGCCAGAATCGTCGTCGCCATGTCTGGCGGGGTCGACAGCTCGGTCGTGGCCGCCCTCGCAGCGCGAACGGGCGCCGAGGTGATCGGGGTCACCCTCCAGCTCTACGACCATGGCGAAGCCGTGGGCAGGACCCGTACCTGCTGCGCCGGACAGGATATCTATGATGCTCGGACGGTCGCCGAACGGATCGGGATCGCCCATTATGTCTTCGATTATGAGAGCCGGTTCAGGGACAGCGTGATCGATCACTTCGCCGACGAATATATGCGGGGTCGAACGCCGATCCCCTGCGTCTCGTGCAATCAGAGCGTGAAGTTCACCGACCTGCTCGGTCTCGCCCGCAATCTCGGCGCCGACTGCCTTGCCACCGGTCATTATGTCCGGCGGTTCGTTGGTGATCGGGGTCCAGAGCTCCACCGAGCCGGAGATCCAGCTCGAGACCAGAGCTATTTCCTCTTTGCGACAACCCGGGAACAGCTCGATTATCTGCGCTTCCCGCTCGGCGACCTGCCCAAGGCGCAGGTTCGCGAAATCGCTCGCGAACTGGCCCTGGCGGTGGCCGAGAAGCCGGACAGTCAGGACATCTGCTTCGTTCCCGGCGGCGACTATGCGCGAGTAGTCGAGAAGGTAAGACCGGAAGCGGCAGTGCCCGGCGACATCGTCGATCTCGGCGGCCAGGTGCTTGGCCGCCATCGGGGACTGATTCATTTTACCGTCGGCCAGCGGCGCGGGCTCGAAATTGGCGGCCAGAAGACGCCGCTATACGTCGTCAGGCTCGAACCGGAGACGAAAAGGGTGGTTGTCGGCCCCAGGCAGGCACTGGCGGTCCGCTCCGCCCGGCTCGACGACATGAACTGGCTCGGCGAGGACCAGGCCAGCGGCCTCAGCGTCAAGGTGCGGTCGCTGGCGAAGCCCGTGCCTGCCCGGATCGAGGCTGGGACCGTTCATTTCGAGCAGCCGGAACTTGGAGTCGCCCCGGGGCAGGCCGCCGTTCTCTATGATGGAGATCGAGTGCTTGGCGGCGGCTGGATCGCCGAAACGGAATCGGCCGAACTCGAACTGGCCTGACGGCGCGCGATGGCGAAAAGAAGGGTTCCGGCGACGATCAGGAGCAGCAGCACCTGCCAGCTCGACCAGGCGGACTGGAGCGCAATCCAGAGGCAAAGCGCGAGTCCGGCAAGGATCAGTCCCCACCAGATCGGAGGCGGTCGCTCGATCCTCGGAAGCGCGGCAATACCGATGGAATAGACGACCAGCCGGGCAAGAGTACTGACGACCGCGAGCCAGGCAAAGCTGCCGCTGAGCGCGAGCAGGGCCACGAAAGCCCCCATGCACAGGATCGAATTGACCGGGGTCGCGAACTGCCCGCTGACCCGGGCGAACCAGCCGGGAAGCAGACCATCCCGCCCCATTGCATAGGTCGTTCGGCTGGTGGCGGTGATTCCGCCGCTGATGTTTCCGAGCAGCGAGAAGATGGCTGCAGCGCTGAGCAGTGCAAAACCGGCCGGCCCCCACAGCTTTGCACCGAAGGCGGCAAGCGGCGCTTCTCCGCCCTCACCCGGTTGCATAACCGCGACGTAGGCAAGCTGGATCAGGAAATAGAGCAGGCCGGTTGCGGCAAGGGTAGCGATCAGCGCTCGCGGGACATTGCGCTCGGCATTGCGGGTTTCGCCTGCAGTGACGACACTGTTTTCGAAACCGATGAAGGCATAGAGGATCAGCAGCGCAGCGGCCTCGAGTTCCGTGAGCGGCGGCGCGCCTGATGGCGCTTCGATCGATGCCCCGGCCACCACAAGACCGAAAAGGGAAGCAAGAATGAGTGGGCCCGCCTTGAGCAGGGTCAGGAGATCGAGAAGCCTCACGGCCTGCCTCACTCCACCGATATTCACCGCCGCGATCAGGGTGCAGGCGCCCAGGATGACAAAAGCGCGGCCCAGGCCGTCACCCAGGATGGGCCAGAAGGCCGCCAGATAGGCGACCAGCACATTGGCATTGGCGGCGAGCGCAGTGGCTCGGGCGACATAATAGATCCAGCCGGCCTGGAAGGCAGCGGCGCGGCCGAAATGGGCGGCGTAAACCACAGGACCGCCCGAGACCGGGTGACGGGAAGCCGTTCGAGCGAAGGGCAAGGCGATGATGAGGACAAGGAGCCCGAACAGCGGAAAGAGGAACGGGCTGAAGCTTCCGAAACGCAGATAGAGGATTTCGGGCAAGGCAAAAATGCCGGCGCCAACCACTCCATTGAACGACAGGAAGGCGGATCCAGCAAAGCCGATGTCGCGGCGGAGACGAACCTCCTCAGCCGCCACGTCTTGTCGCTTTCCCCTGCCCCCCGGACAGCATCAGTCGGGGTTGTTGGCCGCTTCTTCGTCTTCGCGGGCGGCCTCGTCGATCCTGCTCAGCCGCTCCTGGCGCGCCTCCTCGATCAACCGGTTCCAGTTGACCTGGTCACCGCCCGCCCGCTCGGCGCGGGCCTGCTGGACGATCTGGTTGAAACAGCCTGCAGTTCCGCCCGGACCCGACGGTGTGCAGCTGCCGATCCCGGACCGGCCGACATAGCTGAGCTCGATCGCCCGGTTGGTCCAGCTCTGGTTGGCGGGATCATTGGGATTGTTCCGAAGAGTCTCCGGGATCCGGAATCGATCTTCCTCAGTCAGCCTGACACAGATCGTGATTTCCTCTTCGGTGCTTGGGCAGTCGTCGTCGCCATAAACGATCAGCTGGTTCACCGGAATGTCGTCGGCGTCGGCCGTCGCCGGGGTCGAGGGTGCAGCCTGCGCAGCCTCGGGCGCCGGAACGCCCGGCTGCTGGGCCAGAACCGGCGCCGCCGCGACCAGGGTGGATGCAAACAGGAGGGCACGCATGGTTCAGATCCTTTTCGAAAGCTCGATCGCGATCCGGCACCCCGACCGGATCACCGAATAGAGCAGGGGATAGCCGAAGCTATTCTCCGCTCCGGCCTCAATGGCAACATCGCGATGTTCACGCTCGTCCGCCTGAAAGGCACGAATAGCGTCCGAGAGCGGTGGATCCACATCCTTCAGCGCTTCGAGCTGCTCCGAATAATGCCTGTCGATCTCGTCCTCGACCGCCGCCGTACAGGCCATTGCCGCTGACGGGCTGATCAGCGCAGTACCCGCGCCAAGCGCATGGCCGGCCACTCGCCACAGGGGCTGGAGAAGGGTGGGCCTGACCCCGCGTTCGGCAAGAAGCTGATCGAAATGCTTCAGATGCTCCTGCTCCTGGGCCGCCATCTTCGCGATCAAACGCGATTCAGGCTTGCCGTCGCCGATCGCCGCCATCTGGCCGGCATAGATCCGGGTGGCGCCATATTCTCCGGCCTGATCCACGCGAAGGATCGAGTGGATCTCCGGACGCGGATCGCCCGGTCTCCAGCTGGGGGAGGGCGGGTTCACGCCCGGATGCGAGAGGGTTTCAGACTCAGCCACAGTATTACCAACGCAGAAAGGAGGGAAAGGATCGCATTCCACCCCGCCATCGAGATGCCAAGCGCCGACCAGGGCACTTCATCGCAGCGAATGATCGGCGCTGCCATGATATCGGCAAGCGAGCGACCGGCCACGGCGGTGCAGGCGGTCACGCCTTCGAACAGGTCGGCCTCGACCCCGGCATGGTAGCCGCCGATCAGTCCACTGGTCAGGATGGCCAAGGCCGAAAGCCACACGAAACTTCGGCCACGGTCGGGAAGCCCGGTCAGCGCATAGGACCCCAGTGCGAAGGCGAGCGCCGCCATATGGGCCCAGCGCTGCCACCAGCACATCTCGCAGGGCGGAAGCCCGCCGACATATTCGAAAGCAAAGGCTCCGGCGAGCAGAGCGGCCGGGACGAGCAGGGAAATGAGGCGGGCCAGGTTGAGGCGGGACGATCCCGGTCCGCGCACGATCCTGCCCGTCCGGCCCGGTCAGCGGCCCGAACGCGCGGTTCGGGCAGTCGGCTGGAGCCGCGCCAGACGCGAGATCGTCTGGAGGGCGTAATGGAGTTGGAAGTCCTCGATGCCCCTCTGCTCGAGTTCCTCCGCCGTCGCCGCAAAACGTGGATCCTGGCGGCTGTCCTGCTCAAGGACGTCGTCGCGGATCCCGGCCTCGTTGACGAGATGCCGCCGAAGGTCGGACTCCCTTACCCGGGTCCGCGACTGATAATCCGGATCGGAAAGCTGGGGAACCTCGATATCGGGAGTCACCCCGCCCTCCTGAACCGACCGCCCCGACGGAGTGAAATAGCGAGCAGTGGTCAGCCGAAGCGCGGTTTCACCGCGGCCCAGCGGAATCAGGGTCTGGACCGAGCCCTTTCCGAAGCTGCGCTCGCCCATCACCAGCGCACGGCGATGGTCCTGGAGCGCTGCAGCAACGATCTCTGCAGCAGAAGCGCTGCCGGCATCGACCATGACAATCACAGGCCGACCCTTGGCAGAATCGCCAGGCCGGGCATAATAACGTTCGATATCGCTGCGCCGACGACCGCGCTGTGACACGACTTCACCATGGTCCAGGAAAAGGTCGGACAGGCTGACGGCCTGGTCGAGCAATCCGCCCGGGTTGGACCTGAGATCGAGAATGTAGCCCAGAGCGGGGCCGCCGAGTTCCCGCTCGATATCCGCAATGGCCTTCTGGGTGGCCTCGGTCGTGTTGCGATTGAAGGTGGTGACGGTGAGGATTCCGACACCGTCCTTCACTTCGGAACGGACTGCAGGAATGTCGATGATCGCGCGAGTGATGGCGACGTCGAACGGACGATCGCGGCCGGGCCGGACGATCGTGATCTTCACGCTGGTGCCGGGTTCGCCGCGCATCTTCTGAACCGCCTCGTCCAGAGTGCCGCCATAGAAGAGCGCGCCGTCGATATGGGTGATGAAGTCGCCCGGCTTGATCCCGGCCTTGTCGGCCGGTGTTTCGCGCGAGGCCGCAATGACCTTCACGGCGCCGTCTTCGAGCGTCACGGTCAGACCAAGACCGCCATATTCACCGTCGGTGGTGCTCATCAGCGCTTCGAAGCCGCTTGCGTCCAGATAGGAGGAGTGAGGGTCGAGGCTTGCGAGCATGCCGTCAATCGCCCCGCGAATCAGGGTCGAGTCATCGACCTGATCGACATATTCGCTCTTGACCCGCTCCAGCACGCTCATGAACTGATCGATTTCCCGATAGGCGCTCACGTCCACCTGAGCGAGCGCGGCAGTGGTCGCGGGGATGAGGGCGACCGCGCCGACAAGGCCGAGCGAGCGAAGGAGATTGCTGGACATCTTGCTGGCGAACTTATCCATGGAAAGGGCTTCTACAGCTATTTTAGACGAGCGAAAAGCAACCAGCGATGAACAGCGTCAGACAGAGACGATCTGCGCCAGCGGCACCGGACGGCCATCGCGCCGGAGCTCTATCGTCACCTGTGGCTCGCCGTCACCCGCAAGACCGAGAAGGTCACCTCGGCGCACGGCCTGGCCAGCGCTCACTCGGGCCGTCGCGAGATCGGTGATTACCGTCAGCCAGCCTCCGCCATGATCAAGGATGACGACATAGTCATAGCGTCCGAACGGTGCGGCATGAAGAACCCTGCCATTTGCCGGTGACCGGACTCTGGCGCCGGAGGCCGTGGCCAGGGTGAGACCTCGGGCATGGACCCCGCCATCGGAAATCTCGCCTACCCCGGTGACGACCCGGCCCCGAACCGGAAGCGTATAGGCCAGGGTCGGACCTTCATCCGCATTCTCGCCGGGGTTTCCCGGCCTTGGCAGCGGCTCGGGCAGTTGCGCAAGCTCCTCAGCCCGTTGAGCCTGGGCCTCCCGGGTTCCGATCAATCGGGTGAGCGCCCGTGCTTCCTCGGTGAAGGCGAGCGCCCGGTCGGATTCGGTCAGCGCAAGACCGGCAAGCTCGAGTGACCTTGTCCGTTGGCTTGCCTCCAGCCGGGCCAGTTCGGAACGCCGGGCCTGGAGGGTGCTCCGACTGGCCAGCAAGGCGTCCCGGGCCCGTTGTGCCTGGTCTCGTAGCTGGTCGCTGCGCTCAAGTTCGGCACGAAGAGCGACGGTGCGGCGTCGTATCTCCGGAAGAGTCGCGTCAAGGAGTGACCTCACCCGGACCAGCTCCTCCATCGAGCCGGGCTGGACCAGAGCAAGCGCCGCGGGCCGCCTGGCCATGACCTGCAGCGCCCCCGTCAGCTGGACGAGCGGCTTTTGGCGTTCGGCAAGCCGCGCCTGGTGCTCGGACCGAAGCCTTGCGATAATCGCGATCCGGCGTTCGGCGGCCGTCAGTTCGGCTTCGGCGGCTTCAATCCCGGCTGCAAGGGCCTCGGCCTCCACTCTCGCGCGTTCGGCCTCGGTGACCGATCGCCGGGCTTCCTTATCGAGCCGGTCGGACCGCTCGGCGGCCATCCGCGCCTCCGCCTGCGCTTGCGCGAGCGCCGCGGAATCAGAGCGGGGGGACTGGGCGAACGCCATTCCCCCGGCAAGGACGAGCAGCGTCAGGATCGGGACGGTTCGGCGCATATCCTCATCCTTCCCGATGATAGGGGTGGTTCGCAACGATGCTCGTTGCCCGCCACAATTGTTCGGCCAGCATCGCGCGCGCAAGAAGGTGGGGCCAGGTTGCCTTGCCGAAGGCGATCAGCAAATCGGCTTGCCCTCGATCTTCATCATCGAAGCCGTCAGCAGCACCAATCAGGAACCGAACTTCGCGCTTGCCCTCATCGCGCCACCGTTCCAGTCGCTCCGCAAAGTCCCTGGAAGGGAGCTGTTCGCCCTTTTCGTCGAGCAGGATGGTGACGCAATTGCCCGGATCAGAGGGAATCCGGCCGCCGCGATCGGCAAGTTCGGTCACTTTCAACGGCCAGTTGATCCGCCGCAGGTACCGCTCGACGAGCTCGCCCTCCGCGCTCCGGCCGATCTTGCCGCGAGCGATTATGTGCAGCAGCACATCAGTGACTGGCGGCGGCCGGCGGCTGGTCCTCGAACGCCCACATCCGTTCCAGATTATAGAAGCTGCGCACTTCCGGCCGGAAGATGTGAACAATCACGTCGTCAGCATCGATCAGCACCCAGTCTGCAACCGGAAGACCTTCGATGCGGACATTCCGGGAAAGGTCGTGCTTGATCCGTTCGGCCAGTTTCTGGGCCATCGCGGCCACCTGACGGGTAGAACGGCCGCTGGCGATGACCATGAAATCGGCGATGCTGGACTTGCCGCTGAGCGGGATCGAAACGACGTCCAGCGCCTGGTCGTCGTCAAGGGAACGAAGAACGAGATCGTGAAGAGTCTCGGGTGCGGCTGCTCCGTCAGTTT
>CAYOJN010000051.1:0-11334 GCA_964404245.1 uncultured Sphingosinicella sp.
CTTGGTTGAAAGCCGGACGAAATCCTTCATCCTTGAGCGTCGAGTATGCGAGCTTGGGTGCCAACACAATTCTCCAAGGCGACGAATTCGTGACAATTCCGCGGTCTGTTGCGCTTATGTCACAGTTAACACAGGCGGCATTCGGGCGAAGCGGGGACTCGACAAGAGCGGGCCGCTGCGAGACAAGACCGAAATGAAAACGGCCCTTTTCCTGTTGGGCGTCGCTGCCGCCACCCCGGTCGCCGCACAGTCGCAGATCACTCCGGAGCGACCGGAAGTGATCGATCGGATCACTGCCTGCCGGGCGATCGCGGCTTCGGCCGAGCGCCTTGCCTGCTTCGATCGCGAGGTCGTCGCACTGGAAGCGGCAGCAGCGTCGCGGGAGATCGCCGTCGTGGACCGGGAGCAGGTCCGCCGGGCCCGACGCTCGCTCTTCGGACTCAGGCTTCCCGATCTGGGCATCTTTGGTGACGATGATGACGAGGGCGACGACAGTGCAGCGATCCAGGAGATCAACTCGACGATCGGCTCCTCTCATACGGGGTCGGACGGACGAACGGCCTTTGTCCTCGACGATGGAAGCATCTGGGTGCAGACCGACGGCCGAAGACAGCGGCCATCGCGGGGAGATCCGATCCGGATTCGCCGGGGGCCGATGGGCTCCTTTATCGCGAATATCGACGGGCGCGCCGGGGTCCGGGTCGTCCGCCAGAGGTGAATCAGCCGGCTGGCGCCTGATCGGGGCGAAAGGCCTTCAATGAGGCTTCTGCGGTCGCATAGGCTTCCTGGCGCTCTGCGCTCCAGTACCGCAGTTCGCTCAGCGGGATCGGCTGGCCGGTGACCGCGCACAGGACGAAATCGCCCGAACTGAAAACACGCATCGTTCCGGGAAGATAATGGACTTTGGCCAGTCGGCCCTTCTGGTTCATCAGCATGGGTCGATCCTATCACAACAATTTCGGCTGGTCAGCCTTTGGACTTCCCCGTGCCGGTCTCGAGTGGTCGCCAGTGACCGCCTCGACCCGGCCGTCGCTGAAGACGAGGCTGAGCCTTTTCGACTCTCGAGCCTGAGCAGCCGAAACCAGAACCTTTCCACCCTGGTCCTCGACCCTCGCATAGCCGCGTTCGAGCGGCCGGTTGGGGTGAGCAAGCTGAGCCACTCGCCAGAGGGAGTCGAGCCGCTCGCGGGCGCGCCGATGGACTGCAGCCAGCAGTCCCGGACGAAGCGCTCCACCGGCATGGCCCAATTCGCCTCTCGCCCGATCGAGCCGTCCGCGGAGCGATCGAGGGAGCCTCTCGGACAGGTCGTCGAGACTCTGTTTTTGGGGCGCAAGAAGCAGATCGCGCTGCGGCCAGTGACGAAGGCAGGCCTGGAGCTGTTCGGACGAGCGCTCCAGGCTTCGGCGAGTACATCGTTCTGAACGAAGTCCCATTTCGCGCACCTGGGCCAGCAATTCTGTCCGGACGGGAACCGCGATCTCTGCGGCAGCGGTCGGGGTCGGTGCCCGCAGGTCAGCTGCGAAGTCACACAAGGTCGTATCGGTTTCGTGGCCGACCGCGGAAATGACGGGGATGCTAGAGTCCGCCACCGCCCTCACCACGACCTCTTCGTTGAAGGCCCACAGATCCTCGATCGAACCGCCTCCGCGCGCGACGATCAGGAGATCGGGCGGCTCTGCAAGGCCGTTGAACCCCCGGATCGCGGCCGCAATCTGCGCTGCCGCCCCTTCGCCCTGGACCGGCACCGGCCAAAGCCTGACATGAGAGGGAAATCGGTCCTCGAGCCGGTGCAATATGTCGCGGATGACGGCGCCGGTCGGCGACGTGACGACTCCGATCGAACGCGGCGCGAAAGGAAGCACCCGCTTCCTCCCGGGATCGAACAGGCCCTCGGCCGCGAGCGCCCTTCGCCTCTTGTCCAGGAGCGCCATCAGCGCACCCTGTCCAGCAAGTTCGAGCCGGTCGACGACGATCTGGTAGCGGGAACGGGCCGGGTAAGTGGTGAGCCGGCCGGTCGCGACGACTTCGATCCCGTCTTCCGGCTGGAATTTCATCCCCGACGCATTGCCACGCCAGATCACAGCGTCGATGCAGGCGGAATCATCCTTCATTGTGAAATAGCAATGACCCGAACCGGCGCGCTTGAAGCCCGAAATCTCGCCTCGGATCCGGACGTGGTCGAACACGGTCTCCACCGTTCGCCGAAGGGCTGCGGAAAGTTCGGAAACGGACAGTGCCGGCGCGTTGTCGCCGGGCATTTCGGTTGCTAACAGCCCGGCATCGGGCGGAGGAACATCGTTCATGAATGTCTTGCTCATCGGTTCGGGTGGTCGCGAACATGCGCTTGCGTGGAAGCTGGCGCAATCGCCGATGCTTGGACGATTGTTCTCGACGCCTGGGAATCCCGGCCTGTCCGAACATTCGCAGATCGCTCCGGTGGATCCGGCCGACCACCGAGCAGTCATCGACTTCTGCCGTCGTAATTCAATCGGCCTTGTGGTGATTGGGCCCGAAGCACCTCTTGTCGCAGGGCTTGCCGACAATCTTCGAGCGATGGGCCTTTGCGTTTTCGGTCCGAACCGAATTCCTGCTCAGCTCGAAGGTTCAAAGGGGTTCACGAAGGATCTTTGCGCGAAAGCGGGTATTCCGACCGCACGTTTCGCAAAGGCGAGCGACAGGTTGGCGGCCGAAGCGGCGCTCGCCGAGTTTGGTTTTCCAGTCGTGATCAAGGCCGACGGGCTCGCCGCAGGCAAGGGAGTCGTCATCGCGACCAGCGCCGAAGAGGCGAGGGCCGCCCTTTCCAGCATGTTTGAAGGCAGCTTCGGAAGCGCCGGCGAAACAGTCGTGATCGAGGAATATATGGAGGGCGAGGAAGTGAGTTTCTTCGCTCTCGTCGACGGCAATCACGTGCTGCCCTTCGGGTCGGCCCAGGACCACAAAAGGGCAGGAGACGGCGAAGTCGGCCCCAATACCGGCGGCATGGGAGCCTATAGCCCGGCCTCCATCTTCACTCCCGACCTCGAGGCGCGAGTGATGAGGGAGATAATCCATCCGACCGTCAACGCTTTGACCGATTCAGGAACGCCTTATTCCGGGATTCTCTATGCCGGGCTGATGCTCACCGCCGACGGCCCGAAGCTGGTCGAATATAATGCCCGTTTCGGTGACCCCGAATGCCAGGTGCTCATGATGCGACTGGAATCGGACCTGCTCGAGCTGATGCTTGCGACCGCCAGAGGCCAGCTGGATCAGGTCGCTCCTCCCGTCTTTTCCGACATGGCCGCAGTGACGGTGGTCCTTGCCGCCAGGGGTTATCCGGCAACGCCTGAGACAGGCGGCGAAATAAGAGGGCTTGAGGAAGCAGCCGGCGAGGGCGCGATGATCTTCCACGCCGGAACCGGTCTTGCCGGCGACCGGCTGGTCGCCCGGGGCGGAAGGGTTCTCAACGTTACCGCATGCGCTCCGACGGTCGCAGAGGCGAAGCGTCTGGCCTATCGTGCGATCGCAAAGATTGATTTTCCGGGAGGCTTCTGCCGAAGCGACATCGGTTGGCGCGAAATCGAACGATCGGCGGGCTGACGCGGGAATGTTGATCCTGTAGGCTGGAGTGAAATGACGACACGCCTGAAGCTGTTGATCGGATTTTCAGCGGCCATGATCGCCGGCTGGATCAGCCATGGCCCGGCCGGTCGCGGCGAAGCCTTCATCGCAAGGCTCGAAGCCCAGGGCAGGGCTGCACTGGAGGCCGCGGAAGTGCCCGACGTCACCGTTCGGATGAAACGCGGTCCGCTGGAGCGCATTGCGATGCTTTCGGGGCCTGCAAACGACTTTCAGCGCGAAGGCCAGGGGCTTTATCCCGGGATCAACGACCGTATCCGCGATATCCCCGGGGTGGCCGGGATAGAATGGACCAACCCACCGGTGCAGGATTGAGATGCCGCTGCTCGCCGAAAGCCTGATACTCGTCGCTCTGGCCTGGCTCATCGGGCTGGGCATCGGCCGGCTGCTGTTCGGTCGGAAGAAGAAGGATGGCTTCTTGTGAGCAGGAGGCGGCGATGCTGGCACTGATCCAGCATGATTTCACCACCCTCGTGGCGGCGCTGCTGATCGGCGTTGCCACGGGCTGGTGGGCGTTCGGTCGCGGCAACAGCGGCGGCCAATCGCAACAGGACCAAGTAGAGGAACGAGACCGCCCATGACGTTTGACAGCACGAACATCCTTATCCTGGTTGCCATCCTGGCGGTCCTGGTCGTAGGCTTCCTCCTGGTTCGGGGCACGAGGAAAGGCCCGGATCGGGTCGAGAGGAAAAGCGGCGAGCCCTATGTCGCCAGTCAGGACCGGCCCTATATGCGGGTCCGGGACGAGGATGGGCCTCAAGGCAACAGCCTTGCCGATGAAATCGCAACCGCGACCGCCGATGTTGCCGGCGATGTCCTCAGCGCAAGGGCCCGCGAGGAGCTTCCGGGCGCGCTCCCCAATCCCGACGACCTGACCCGGCTCAAGGGCGTCGGCCCCAAATTCGCCGCTCGACTGAACGAACTCGGCCTCTATCGCTACGACCAGCTAGCAGGCCTCAACGCCAATGAACTGGCCTCGCTCGACGACCGGCTGGGACCGTTTCGCGGCCGCCTCGCCCGCGACCGCGTCCAGGACCAGGCGCATTATCTTGCCCGCGGAGACATCGAAGGGTTCGAAGGCAAGTTCGGCAAGCTCGGCGGCTGAGTCTGGCCTGAAGCGGGCCGCTGCGCGGCGACGTTCAGGCACGACGGCGGCGAACGATCTCGCTCGCCAGCAGCTTGTCGATCTTGCGCCCATCCATGTCCAATATCTCGAACTGCCACCCGCCGAAGGCAAAGCGCTCGCCCGTCTCGGGCAGGTGACGAAGCACCGACAGGGCGAAGCCGGCAACGGTCGCAAAATCCCGGTCCTCTGGTAGCTTCATGCCCAGTTGATCGACAAGAATGTCGGCCGATGCCGAACCCGAAAGCAACCAGCTGCCATCGTCGCGCTCGAGGAAAGCGGGTTCGGTATCAAGATCATTGTCAGACGCGAAGTGACCGGCAAGAGCGGTCAGGAGATCGGCGGGCGTGACCAGCCCTTCGAAATGGCCATATTCGTCATGAACGAACGCCATCGGCACTTCGGCATCCCGAAGAGCGCTCAGAGTGTCCATCGCGTCGAGCTGGTCCGGAACCACCGGGGCCGGCCGCATCAGTTCGCGAAGGTCGAGCGGTCGCCCCTCGATCGCTGCAGTGACGATATCCCGCGCCTGAACCACACCGATCAGCCGGTCCACCGATCCTTCGGCAATCGGCAGGCGGCTGTGGGGCATTCCGATCAGGGCCTGGCGGATCTGCTCGGGAGTCGAATCGACGTCGAGCCAGTCGACCTCGGTTCTTGGAGTCATCACTTCCCGAGTAGGCCGATCGGCAAGACGGACGATCCCCGAAATTATGGCTCGCTCACTCTCTTCGAGAAGGCCGGCAGTGGCTGCTTCGGCAACGACCAGATGCAGGTCTTCCGTGGTCACCTGATCGGCCGATTCGCGGCGCAGACGAAGCAGCCGGAAAATGAGGGCGCTTGTCCGGTCGAGCAGCCAGACGACGGGAGCCGTTGCCTTCGAAAGCCAGTTCATCGGGGTGGCGACCCACGCGGCGATCGGTTCGGGCGCCCGAAGAGCGAACTGCTTCGGAACGAGCTCACCGATTACCAGCGAAGCATAAGTGGTGAGGATGATGACGATCCAGAAGCCGACGGACCCTGCAAGAACCGGCTCGAGGCCAAGCAAGGCTAGGCGCTGACCGACGGGTCCGCCGAGGCTTGCTCCGGAATAGGCACCGGCCAGGATCCCGATCAGGGTGATGCCGATCTGAACGGTCGAAAGGAACCGGCCAGGATCATTGGAAAGGCTGAGGGCTGCGCCGGCACCGCGGCTTCCGGCGCGAGCCATCGCCTTCAACCGCGTCCGGCGCGAGGAAACGATGGCCAGTTCCGACATGGCGAACACGCCATTGAGGCAGACCAGCAGCACGATGATTGCCACGTCGAGCCAGGGGAAGGGCGCTAAAGGAGGGATGGCGGGCATGGTGGCGAGCGATCTCTACGGTTTGTCCGGTCGGGTCGCAATGGCCCGTAAACAGGCGGCGCCGGAACAATCCGCTTCGAACGGCGGTTGTCTGGGCGTTCCGTAACGGAGCATCCCATCGAAAGGAATGCTATGCCTGTATCCAAGCGTCTTGCCGTCACCGCCGCAGCCTTCGCGCTCGTGACGACGACGGCCTGTGTCACCAATCCGGAGACCGGTGAGCGCGAATTTCCAACTCGAACCGTGATCGGCGCCGGTGTCGGCGCAGTTGGCGGCTATCTTCTCGGTGATCTGATCGGCGGCCGCAACGACCGAACGGAGCGGATCGTCGGCGCCGGGATCGGCGCTGTCGCCGGCGGCGCGATCGGCCAGTATATGGACCGGCAGGAGCAGGACCTCCGTCGAAGGACGGAAGGCACCGGTATCGAGGTCGACCGCCAGGGTGACGAGCTTGTCCTGACCATGCCGTCGGGAATCACCTTCGGCTTCGACCGCTTCGACATTCAGCCGCAATTCCGGTCGACGCTCGACCAGGTGGCAGAGACACTCAACGCCTATCCCAACACGATGATCGACATTTACGGTCATACGGACAGCAGCGGTGCGGCCGCCTACAACCAGACCCTGTCGGAGAACAGGGCGCGGTCGGTCGCCGACTATCTCGCCACCCGCGGTGTTCAGCGGGTCCGGATGGCGACAAGGGGTTTCGGCGAAACCCAGCTTCTTTATCCGAACGAGCGGAACGAAGCCGAGCGCGAGGCCAACCGCCGAGTCGAGATCAGGATCGTTCCGGTCAGCCAGTGAGCGGGTAGCGCTCGTTCGCCGACTGAGCCTGTCAGCGGCGCTCCCGGAAGAAATTCCGTAACATCTCCCCGGCCTCGGCATCGCCGATGCCGGGGTAGATTTCGGGCGAGTGATGGCAGCTTGGCTGGCCGAAGAGCCGAGGGCCGTTGATGACCGCCCCACCCTTGGGATCCGGGGCTCCGAAATAAAGGCGGCCGATGCGTGCCAGGGCCATCGCTCCAGCGCACATCGCGCAGGGCTCGAGGGTGACCCAAAGGTCACAGTCGTCGAGGCGGGACGAACCGAGTTTTCGCCCAGCCTCGCGGATTGCCACAATTTCGGCATGGGCAGTCGGATCATTCCGTTCGCGCATTCGGTTCCGGGTCACGGCGAGGATTTCGGTGCCGCGATTGACGACCGCGCCGACCGGCACCTCGCCTGCGCGGGCAGCGGCGAGGCCTTCGTCGAGGGCCAGTCGCATCGGTGCAGGCAGTGGAAAGCTCATTTTCGGCCGGCGATCGATTCGTCAGTCGATCAGCGGACCCCATCCTCGACATTTTCCCTGTCGCTATTCTCGACGCTGACGCTCGGCACCTGGACGTTCGCCGTTCGAGTTCCGACTGTCACCTCGCCGGTTTCGACGGATAGCCGGCCGTCGCTGCCGCGGTCGAGGTTGAGATAGCCGCTGACGACGAGTCCGATGACGACCAGGACGACGAGTGCGGCGAGAAGGAGTAGGGTTCGGAACATTTTGTCCTCGGCTGAAGCGGGTCCGCTACGCAAGGAAGCGGTTCGGGAGGGAACGTCGGAAATGGCAGATTGGTTGCCTGTCCGCAACGATTGCGGCTCTTCAACACGGTTGACGCAACTGCCCTTCGTCTCTAAGTGCGCCGGGTTTCCGGGAGCCATCCTCCCTTTCCAGGAAGAGATCGAGATGTCGCGCATATGCGAGCTGACCGGCAAGGGCCGGCAGGTGGGCAACAACGTTTCCCACGCCAACAACAAGACCAAGCGGACCTTTCTGCCGAACCTGCAGAACGTGACGCTGATCTCCGATGCTCTTGGCCGCCAGGTCAGGCTTCGAGTCTCCACCAATGGCCTTCGTTCCGTCGAGCATGTCGGCGGTCTCGACAATTGGCTGCTGAAGACGAATGACGAGAAGCTCAGCCTGAAGGCACGCCGTCTGAAGCGCGAAGTGGCGAAGAAGCAGACGGAGAGCGCGAGCGCCTGAGCGCACGCTCGTCGAGTACGAATTCGAGCAGCAGGGTGCGCTGGAGCAGTGCAAGATAATTGTCGTCCGAAGCGATTCGGACGATGATCCGTCCGTTTTCGCGAGCAACGCTCAGCGCCTCCATATTGTCGACCGCCAGGGGCGCCTTCAGTTCTGCAATGACCTCGCCATCGAGGATCGCGCCGGGCTGGATGAACGCGGGATCGACCAGGACGAGCGCTGCCGACACACCGCCAAACAGGCTGAAGCGACGGTTGAGGATGAGCAGTTCCCCGTCCGGCAGGACAGCCGCATCGGTCGGGAGATAGCCTTTGGGCCGGCGATAGCGCAGCGTACTTGCGGGCGTATCTGAGAGCGCGGGATCACCCGCGAACAGGACGGCCTGACTATAGGCTTCCTTTTCATCCCCTTCGGCAATCGCCAGGAATCTGCCGTCGGGAAGCCGGACCAGGCTTTCGGCGCCACCATTGCGACGCCAGCCCCGCATGGCCTCGGGATGAGCCCTCGCCTCCGCTTTCCAGGTTTCGCGGTCGTAACGCCAGATCATGTTATGCCCTTCGAAGGCGACCCAGGCCTTGCCGTCATGGATGACCAGGGCTTCAGTGTCGCGGTTCGACTTGATTTCGGCCGATCCAGGCCCTGCGATGGGCGTGACCCGAACCTGCTGGTCCGAATCCGGGCCGGGAAGATAGAATTCGATCGCGACCCCCGAATCGCTGAGGGCCGTCACCCGCCCTTGATCGACATGCATGGCCGAAATTCCGCCAAAACGCGGCTCGGGGCTGTCGAGCTGCCAGGCTCGGCGAAGTATCAGCGCGCCGACCCGGCGCCGGTCCGGATCGGACGGATCCAGGGCGATCGGCCTGGCGATCAGGAGGTGTCTCCCTGGTCCGGCCGGTGGCGCCGGCGGTGCAGGTGGAATGAAGGTCGTCGTCAGCAGCAGGGCCAGGATCAGAAATAGCACCCGTGGATATCGTCTGGAATGGATGTTCCTTCGGGGATTCGCCCCTGTCCATTCAACCATCAGGGTTTGTCGAACAGTGCCGCCAGCTGCTCGATCATCGCGCCGCCCAGCTGTTCCGCATCCATGATCGTGACCGCCCGGGCATAATAGCGAGTGACGTCATGACCGATTCCTATCGCGATCAGCTCGACCGGCGATCGGCTTTCGATCCAGTCGATGACCTGTCGCAAATGCCGCTCAAGATAGGTGCCGCTATTCACCGACAGGGTCGAATCGTCGACCGGGGCGCCATCTGAGATGACCATAAGGATCTTTCGCTCTTCGACCCGGCCGATCAGCCGGCCGTGAGCCCAGAGCAGCGCCTCACCGTCGATATTCTCCTTGAGCAGCCCTTCGCGCATCATCAGGCCAAGGTTGCGCCGGGCGTGACGCCAGGGCTCGTCCGCTTGCTTGTAGACGATGTGCCTGAGATCGTTGAGCCGGCCGGGATGGGCCGGGCGCCCTTCGGCAAGCCATTTCTCCCGTGCCTGGCCGCCTTTCCAGGCACGGGTGGTGAAGCCCAGAATCTCCACTTTCACACCGCACCGTTCCAGGGTTCGGGCAAGAATGTCGGCGGAAATGGCGGCGATCGATATCGGCCTTCCACGCATCGATCCCGAATTGTCGAGCAGCAGGGTGACGACCGTGTCACGAAATTCGGTGTCGCGCTCGATCTTGTAGGAAAGGCTGTGGGCGGGATTGACCACCACCCGCGCCAGCCGCGCGGCGTCGAGCAATCCCTCTTCCTGGTCGAAGGCCCAGCTTCTCGACTGCTGCGCCATCAGCCGCCGCTGAAGCCGGTTCGCGAGTTTCGTCACCGCACTTTGAAGATGGACGAGCTGCTGGTCGAGATAGGCACGAAGCCGGCCCAGCTCCTCGACGTCGCACAGGGTCGCGGCCTCGACCGTCTCGTCATATTGGTTGGTGAACACCTTGTAATCGAAATGATGGGAAGGATCGGTCAGCGGCCGGTTGGGCCTAAACGGAATCGCGCCTTCGTCGCCATCTTCGCCGGTGCCTTCCGACGACTGGTCGGATTCCTCCTCGTAAGGGTCCTTCTCCTTGTCCTCCTCACCGCTTTCCTGCTGCTCGCCACGGATCTCGGCCTGGCCATCGCCGGTGCCTCCGGAATCGTCGGCTTCCTCCTCCTCGGTTCCTTCCGACTGCTCTTCGCCTTCGCCCTCTTCCCCGGCCTCGGGGTCGGTCCTTGCTTCGGGCTCGGCCTCGACCAGTTCGAGGTCGCGCAGAAGCTTGCCGATCAGCGAGGCGAAAGCCGATTGATCGTCGAGGGCGAGCGCAAGCGAATCGAGATCGGCACCCGCTTTCTCCTCGATCCAGTCGGAGACGAATTCCAGTCCTGCAAGCGCGGCCTCCGGTGGAGCCTGGCCGGTCAGCCGCTCGCGAACGATCAGGCCGATTGCGGAGGCGAGCGGTACCTCGTCACGGTTCCTGGCACGGGTGAGCGGGTCGGTTCGGAGCCGCATTTGCGTAAGCTGTTCCAGATTCGCGCGCACCCCCGCCAGGCTACGGGCCCCAATGGCTTCCACCCGCGCCTGTTCGGCTGAGTCGAACACGGCTCGTGCCACTTCATCTTCGGGGGCGTTGCGCCGATGAGTCCGCTCGTCATGATGGCGCAGTTTCAGCGCAGCAGCGTCGGCATAGCCGCGGGCTTCGGCGACCTCCGTCACGGTCAGGCTTCGTCCCGGCATCGGTGCCCGAACGGTCTTGCCGCTCGTTCCCGGAAGGTCGCTGGTGAAGGACAGTTCGACTTCGGGATCGTTGGCGAGCGCCCTGGTCGCTCCGGCCAGTGCCTGGCGGAACGGTTCGATCGGATTGTCGCGTTCGGCCATCAGCCTGGCCCGTCAAGCGACCCTGGAGGCCACGCTTTCGGGCAGGTCCTTGCCGAACACGCGCTGATAATATTCGGCTACAATCGCTCGCTCGGCCTCGTCGCAGCGATTGAGAAAGGACACTCTGAAAGCGAAGCCAACATCGCCGAGGACGAGGGCATTTTCGGCCCAGCTGATCACGGTTCGAGGACTCATCACGGTGGAAATGTCCCCGTTTATGAAGCCCTGCCGGGTCAGCTGCGCCACCTTGATCATGTTCTCGACCTCCGCCCGGCCGCCCTCATGGTCATATTCCCCCGACTTGGCGAGGACGATCCGGGCTTCGATCTCGGCCGGCAGATAGTTCAGGGTGACGACCATGTTCCATCGGTCCATCTGCGC
>CAYOJN010000052.1:0-11184 GCA_964404245.1 uncultured Sphingosinicella sp.
TCTATCCGGAGAGTTTCATGGCGCCGATGCGGCAGGATGTCGGGTTTCTGCTCGAAAGGATCGAACGCTCGGCACCGCCAGGCGATTCCAGGCCGACGCCGGGAACTGGCGTCGCTTCCACCGACGGTCATTCCGAAGCCCAGGAGGGCTCGCACTGATGAGCGTCTGGGATATCCTTGCCGCGATCGGCCCCGAGCTGATCCTTGCCATCGGCGCCACCGACCTTCTCCTGGTTGCCGCCTTCAGCCGCAATCCGAATTCCTACCGGACGATTTCCATCATGTCGGTCGTCCTGCTCGTCCTTGCCTCGCTGGCGCTGCTCGGACCGGCCCACTATGCCGGCGACCTGTTTGACGGCCAGTTCAGGGCGGACCGTTTCGCGGCCTTCGCCAAGGTCCTGATCTTCGGCGCTTCCGCAGTCGCGATCGCCATGGCTCCGGGCTTCTTCCGGCGGGCCGGCGAAATGCAGCCCGAATATCCGGTCCTGATCCTCCTCGCCGCAACGGGCATGAGCATCATGGCGTCAGCCGGCGATCTGCTGATGCTCTATGTCGGCCTCGAGCTTCAGAGCCTTGCCGCTTATGTGCTCGCCGCCTTCATGCGGCGCGATTCCCGGTCGGCGGAAGCGGGTCTGAAATATTTCGTCCTTGGCGCGCTCGCCTCGGGAATCCTGCTCTACGGGATCTCGCTTCTTTACGGCTTCACTGGAACGACCCTGTTCGATGGCCTTGCCGTGGCACTGGGCGACGGCGTGTCGCAGGGAGAGTTGTTCGGCCTCGTCTTCCTCTTCGCTGGCCTTGCTTTCAAGATCTCCGCGGTCCCGTTCCACATGTGGACTCCCGACGTCTATGAAGGCGCGCCGACTCCGGTCACGGCCTTCTTCTCGGCTGCGCCAAAGGTCGCAGCCATGGCTCTGCTCGTCCGGGTCGCGGTCGAGGGTATGGGCCCGGCGCTGGAAGCCTGGCGCCAGATCATCATCTTCATGGCCCTTGCCTCGACCATCTTGGGCGGCGTCGCCGCCATCGGCCAGCGCAACATCAAGCGACTTCTCGCCTACAGCTCGATCAACAATGTCGGCTTCGCTCTGGTCGGGCTTGCTGCGGCTGGGGTCGAAGGGGTCGCTTCGGTCCTCTTCTACATGGCCGTCTATACGGTCATGACCCTCGGCGCCTTCCTCGTCGTCCTTCGGATGCGCGATCCCGAGGGAGAGCCGATCGAGGAAATCGCTTCGCTGTCGGGCCTTTCCAGGACCCGCCCCGGCCTTGCCCTGGCGATGGCCATCTTCATGTTCAGCCTTGCGGGGATTCCGCCGCTGTTCGGCTTCTGGCCCAAATTCCTCGTCTTCAATGCCGCGGTTTCGGCCGATCTGACCTGGCTCGCCGTCGTTGCGATCGCCACTTCGGTGATCAGCGCCTTCTACTACATCATGATCGTCAAGCTGATCTATTTCGACGATCCGGCCCCGGCCTATGGCGAGGCGCGCGAACCGATCGGAACCGGTTTGATCTTCGTTTCCGCCGTCGCTGTCTCGCCGCTCGGCTATCTGGCCATTCCGGCGCTTGAACAGGCGTCTATGATCGCGGCGTCCTCGCTCTTTTGATCCGAAGGGTCGCCGAAACAGGATCCACCAATTCGGATCTGATCGCTCTTGCAAGGAAGGGCGAACCGGAAGGCAGCTGGCTTCGAGCCGATCGGCAGAGCGGTGGTCGCGGACGGTATGGACGTGAGTGGCAGTCGCCCCCTGGAAATCTCTATGCCAGCACGCTCGTCAGGCTTCGACCCGATGATCCCCCGGCGCCGAGCCTTGCTCTGGTCGCTGCCATCGCGCTTCACGAGGCGGCCTCTTCCTTTGCCCGGGGAATCCGGATCAAATGGCCCAACGATCTCGTCGTCCGGAATTCGAAGCTTGCCGGGATCTTGCTCGAGCGGGAAGGGGAGGCCGTCGTCGCCGGTTTCGGAGTCAATCTGGCTGTTGCTCCTGACGGCGTCGAGCGGGCCGTGACCAGCCTTGCCGAGCAGTGCGGGAATTCGCCCGACCCGGACGTCTTCCTCAACGGCCTCGCGAGGACCTTTTCGAAACAGCTCGAAAGCTGGCGTCAGTCCGGCCTCGAGACGGTGAGGTCCGACTGGCTTGAACGTGCCCATCCGGTCGGAACGCCGCTTTCGACCAGCGAGGGCGAAGGCCTGTTCGATGGTCTGGAAGAGGATTGCGCGCTCAGGCTGCGCTTGGCGGATGGCACCTGGCGTGTCATTCACGCCGGCGATGTCTTCCTCCTCTGAGGCGAATGACCCGATGCTTCTCGCAATCGATGCCGGCAATACCAACCTCGTCTTCGCACTGGTCCAGGATGGCGCGATCCAGACCCGCTGGCGAATTGCGACCGATCCAAGGCGGACTGCCGACGAATATGCGGTCTGGCTTCACCAGCTGCTGGAGCTTGAAGGCTTCACCCGCAAGGACGTCACTGCGGTGATCATCGGCACCGTCGTCCCCAGGGCGCTTCATAATCTGGAAGTGCTTGCCAGCAAATATTTCGGAGTCAAACCCCTGATCGCCGGGCAGGCGCCGGCGGAATGGGGGATCGCACTCGACGTTGCCGACCCGCAATCGGTCGGAGCGGACCGGGCGCTCAACGCCATTGCCGCCCACGCCCTTCATTCCGGTGACCTGATCGTCGTCGATTTCGGCACTGCGACGACGTTCGACGTGGTCGATTTCAATGGCGCCTACAAGGGCGGGATCATCGCGCCTGGGATCAACCTGTCGCTTGATGCCCTGGTGAGCGCTGCGGCCATGTTGCCGCGGGTTGCGATCGACGTCCCGGAAAGCCCGACCGTCATCGGCCGGACGACCGAGGACCAGATGATCATCGGCATCTACTGGGGCTATGTCGCAATGATGGAAGGTCTGCTGAGGCGGATGAAGGCCGAGATCGGAAGGCCGGTCGAGGTCGTCGCCACCGGCGGCCTGGCTACCCTGTTCGACCAGCATACGGACCTGTTCGACTCGATCGAATCGGATCTCACCATCCAGGGCCTGGCGATGCTCCACGAACGAAGCCGGATCTGAACCTTTCGCCGGAACCTTTTTCACGGCGCATTCTTGAAGGCGGCATGACCGCCCGGACCAATCCGCTCCTTCCTGCCCTGCTTCTTCTCGCCGCCTGCGGGCCCGAGCGTCCGCCCTGGGCCGACGGCGCGGTCGTCACCACCAGGGTGCCAGCCGATGCCCGCCCGCAGGACCTGTCGAACCTGTCCGGTCGGCTGCTTGCGCTTCACAACCGCGAGCGCGCCGAGGTCGGGGCCCCGCCGCTGGTCTGGGATTCCGGACTTGCGCGATCGGCGGCCGCTTACGGGCCGTCCCTCGAACGGCTGGGCCGTCTTGCCCACTCGCCTCGGGAGACAAGACCGGGGCAGGGGGAAAATCTCTGGATGGGGACTCGCGGCGCCTTCAGTCTCGAGGAGATGGTCGGCGGCTGGGCTGGAGAAAAGAGGCTTTTCCGGCCCGGGACCTTTCCCGATGTCAGCACCAGCGGCCACTGGTCGGATGTTGCGCATTACACCCAGATGATCTGGCGAAGCACTGAACGGCTTGGTTGCGCGCTTCACCAGGCCGACCGTTCGGATTTCCTGATCTGCCGCTATTCGCCCGCGGGCAATGTCAACGCGCAGCGGGTCCCCTGACGCTTACTGTCCTGCCGACCGCCTCTCCGCTTCGCTCTCCTCGAACGTCCTGACGATCGAGTCCGGAGGCGGGCTTCCGGCCAGGCTGACGATGATTACGGCAAGGGTGCAGACGATGAAACCGGGCACCATTTCGTAGATCAGGCTGGTCAGCGCGGAGCCATCCCCGAGCACCGGAGCATAGATCCAGAACAGGACGGTCGCCGCGCCGAGGACCATTCCCGCAAGGGCGCCGTTACGGGTCATCCGCTTCCAGGTCAGGCCGAGGAGAATGATCGGGCCAAAGGCGGCGCCGAAGCCGGCCCAGGCATTGGCAACAAGCCCGAGGATGCTGTTATCGGGATCATAGGCAAGAGCGATGGCGACCAGGGACACCAGGACCACCGAGATTCGGCCGATGGTGACGAGCTCGCGTTCGCTTGCATCCCTCCGGAACCAGCTTCGGTAGAAATCCTCGGTCAGGGAGCTGGAGGAAACGATCAGCTGCGAGGCAATGGTGCTCATGATCGCAGCGAGGAGAGCAGCGAGGAGGAAGCCGGTGACCAGCGGGTGGAAGAGCAGGTCCGAAAGGATGATGAAGATCGTCTCCGGATCGGCGACGTCGATCCCGTTGCTGGAGGCGTAAGCGAGGCCGGCGAAACCGGTTCCGAGCGAGCCGATCAGTGCGACCAGCATCCAGCCCATCCCGATCCGGCGCATCATCGGAACGTCCCGAAGCGAGCGAACGGCCATGAATCGAATGATGATGTGCGGCTGGCCGAAATAGCCCAGCCCCCAGGCCAGGCTGGAAATGATGGCGATCACGCCGAGGTCGCCGAACAGGTCGAGGGAGGCCGGATTGACGCTCGCGACTTCGGCGCTCGCTGCCCCGATCCCGCCCACCTCGGTAAGAGCAACGAGCGGAACGAGAATGAGGGCGACGAACATGATCGCGCCCTGGACGAAATCGGTAAGGCTGACGGCCAGAAATCCGCCGAATACCGTATAGACGATGATCACTCCGGCGGTGAGCCAGAGCCCGAACGCATAATCGGCACCGAAGGCGGACTCGAACAATTTGCCCCCGGCGACCATCCCGCTCGACGTGTAGAGGGTGAAGAAGATGATGATCACCAGCGCCGAGATCGCGCGCAGCGCCCGGCTCCTGTCCTCGAACCTCTTTTCGAAAAATTCGGGAACGGTGATCGAATCGCCCGCCCGCTCGGTATGAACCCTGAGACGCGGAGCAACGATCAGGTAATTGGCATAGGCTCCGACCAGAAGCCCGATCGCGATCCAGCCTGAGCTCAGGCCCGCAACATACATCGCGCCCGGAAGGCCCATCAGCAGCCAGCCGCTCATGTCGGCGGCGCCGGCGGAAAGGGCGGCGACGGCGGGCCCGAGGTCGCGTCCGCCGAGCAGGAAGCCCTTTATGTCCTGGGTCGCCTTTCGCCACGCGTAGAAGCCGATCGCCAGCATCCCCGCAAAATACAGCGTCAGTGAGACGATGGCGGCGGTTTCCATTGGTTCATTCCCCCTCAGCCGAGTGGCTGTCGCGACCTTCGAGCACATCGGGTGACCGGATTTCAATCGCGAATTGCGCCGGCAAGAGGGTCTGGTCCGAGCCCGGCTCTCCAGATCCTCCGCCCGTTCGACGTCAGGCGGGCCGGAATTCCTCGCTCGCGGGATCGCATAGGTGGAGGATCCCGTCGACGATCGCGAAATAGGCGCCCTGAAGTCGAAGCCGGCCTTGCGCTTCGCGTTCCCTGACCCAGGGGAAGGAGCGAAGGTTGCGAAGCGACACCCTCACGCCTTCCAGTTCCATTTCGAGAAAGGCCTCCCGGTCGAGCGTCGAATGGCGATTGCGGATCGCCTCGCGGGCGTCGGAAAGCATGTTGATCCACCGGCCGATGAAATGGCCGCAGCCATGTTCGGCATCGTCGAACTGCCCGGTCAGTGCGGCCGCACAACCGCCGCAAAAGCCGTGGCCCATGACGACGACGGCCTCCACCTCGAGCTGGGTGACGGCAAATTCGAGGGCCGCCGAAACGCCGTGATAGGCCCCGGTGTCGGGTTCGAACGGCGGCACCAGGGCAGCGACGTTGCGGACGACGAAAATCTCGCCCGGCCGGGCATCGAAGATCTGCGATGGATCGACCCTGCTGTCGGAGCAGGCGATCACCATCACCTTTGGTGACTGACCTTCGGCCAGGCCTTCCCACCGTTCCCGCTGGGCCTCCCAGCCCTGTTCGCGAAAGCGGCGATAACCCGTGATCAAGGTGTCCAAGCCTGTCATTTCCAAGGCCGTTAATCAGGCAGAGAAGGGGTGGCAAGTCGGCAAGCGGATCGCTATCTCACCCCCATGAGCGAAGCTACCGCCCCCGTTCGCGCGCCGAGACAGCGCAAGCCCGACTGGATCAGGGTCAAGGCACCGGTCAGCACCGGCTTCAACGAAACGAAGAAGCTGATGCGCAGCCTCAACCTGGCGACGGTCTGCGAGGAGGCGGCCTGTCCCAATATCGGCGAATGCTGGACCAAGAAGCACGCCACGGTCATGATCCTGGGCGATACCTGCACGCGCGCCTGCGCCTTCTGCAACGTGAAGACCGGAATGCCCCGGCCGGTAGACCCGCTGGAGCCCGAACATGTGGCCGTTGCGGCGGCGGAACTGGGGCTCGAGCATATCGTCATCACCTCGGTCGATCGCGACGATCTTCCCGATGGTGGAGCCGATCAGTTCGTCCGGGTGATCGAAGCGCTTCGTCGCAACACGCCGTCGACGACGATCGAAATCCTGACTCCGGATTTCCGCAACAAGTCCGAAGCGGCGGTCGAACGGATCATTGCCGCCCGTCCGGATGTCTACAACCACAATCTCGAGACGGTGCCGAGGCTTTACCCGACGATCAGGCCCGGCGCGCGTTATTATGCCTCGCTTCGGTTGCTCGAGAGCGTGAAACGGCACGATCCCTCCATTTTCACCAAATCGGGCGTGATGGTGGGGCTTGGCGAACAAAGGCTCGAAGTCCATCAGGTCATGGATGACATGCGATCGGCCGACGTCGATTTCCTGACCATGGGCCAGTATCTCCAGCCCACTCCGCGCCATGCCACGGTCGAGGAATTCGTCACTCCCCAGGCCTTCGCCGCTTATGCGTCGATCGCCCGGGCGAAGGGATTCCTTCTGGTCGCCGCAAGCCCGCTGACCCGGTCGAGCTATCATGCCGGCGACGACTTCGCGAAGATGAAGGCGGCCCGCGAAGCGAAGCTTGCGTCCGCGAGTTGACCCATCATGCCCCGGCACACCGAGACACGGAACCTGCCCTATAGCCCCGAGCAACTGTTCGACCTGGTGGCCGATGTCGGACGCTATCAGGAGTTCCTTCCCTGGGTCGCGGCGACCCGGATCCGCTCCGATAGCGATACCGACATGGTGGCGGACCTCGTCGTCGGGTTCCGGGCCCTGAAGGAAACCTTCACCTCCAGGGTCAAGAAAAGCCGACCCGACGAGATCGAGATCGACTATGTCGAAGGGCCGCTCAAATATCTTCATAACAGCTGGAGGTTCGAAGCCGACGGCAAGGGCGGCACCGACGTTCATTTCTGCGTCGATTTCGCGTTCAGGAACCGGATTTTCGAGACCATTGCCGGCCAGATGTTCGATCGCGCGCTGCGCCGGATGATCACGGCCTTCGAGGAGCGGGCGGCGATCCTCTACGGGTCGGACGCGTCCGGGAGCAGCAATTCCAGGGCACAAAGCGCCGCCTGAACCCGGACCCCACCGCGGCCAAGGTCGCCGAACTGCCGGGTGTCGGCGATGATGGCGCCTGGATCGGCACCGCGTTCCGCCCGGGCGAAGACCACCGTCCCGATCGGCTTGAGCTCAGATCCGCCGGCGGGACCGGCGACCCCGGTGATGGCCACCGCGACGTCGGCGCCGCTTCGTTCGATCGCGCCCTGGGCCATGGCCCAGGCCGTGGCCACCGAAACGGCGCCAAAGGTGTCGAGGACGTCGAGACTGACCGCGAGCAGGTCGATCTTGGCCTGGTTCGAATAAGTGACGAAGCCATAGTCGAAGACGTCCGAACTGCCTGGAATTTCGGTCAGGGCGGCGGCAACGAGGCCGCCCGTGCAGCTTTCGGCAACGGAGATCCGTCGGCCAGCGGAGCGGTTGGACTCGACGACCCGCCTGGCCAGGTCAACCAGTTCGGGTGGCAATATCCGGTCGTGTCGTCGGCCTGTCATTCCTGTCCCGGCCGGGTTTGAGGCGGGACCGGCCTGTCTTCCATCAGAACGGTCGCAATCGCCTGGGCTGCAATCCCTTCGCGGCGCCCGGCAAATCCCAGCCCCTCGGTCGTCGTCGCCTTGATACTGACGGCGCCGGGCTGAAGCTGCAACAAGGTGGCGACATTCTGCCGGATCGAGTCCCGATGTGGGCCGATCCGTGGCTCTTCGCAGATGATGACGATGTCGACATGGACGATCCTTGCCCCGAAGTCCCGGGCGAGCCCAACGGCCCGCTCGACGAAGAGCGAGGAATCGGCACCCCGCCATTGCGGATCGCTTGGAGGAAAATGGTCGCCAATGTCGCCGGCGCCGATCGCCCCCAGGATGGCGTCGGTCAGCGAGTGAAGGACGACGTCGGCATCGCTGTGGCCCTTGAGGCCGCGCTCATGGGGAATGGCCACCCCGCCGAGCCGGACCGAGTCACCGGCTTCGAAACCATGGACGTCGAAACCGAGCCCGGTTCGTGGAATCTTCGCGGTCACAAGCCTGGCCTGCGCGCGCCCGAAATCATCGTCATAGGTGAGCTTCTCCAGCGCCTCGTCGCCGTCAACCATCGCAACCTCCAGTCCCGCGGCCCGGCCGATCTGCGCGTCGTCGCTTGCCTCTTGCCCGGTCCAGCGCCGATGCGCCGCAAGGATCGGATCGAAGCGAAAGGCCTGCGGCGTCTGGACCCGAACCAGATCGCCGCGCGCAACCACGTCGCCAAGGGCGCCTTCGCGCCTGGCCAGAGTATCGACGACCGGGAGGACCGGAACGGCGCCTTCATTCGAGGCAAGGGCGCCCAGAAGGCGATCAACGACTGCAGCGGGAAGGAAAGGGCGGGCGGCGTCATGGATCAGCACCTGATCGACCCCGCCGCGATCGGCGAGGCTTTCGAGCCCGTTGCGAACCGATTGCTGGCGGCTGTCGCCGCCGATGACGAAGGAGGGAAGGGGGCGATCCCCGGCGGCCTTTCGGAACAGGTCCTCCTGGTCGGCACCGATCACGACCACGATTTCGTCGATCGACGGATGGGCCAGCGCCTCCAGGGTGTGGGAGAGGAGCGGCCGGCCGGCCAGAGGGCGATATTGCTTCGGAAGCCCGCCGCCTGCCCGGCGGCCTTCGCCCGCCGCGACCACCAAAGCCACCGTCCTGCCCAATGCCTTCATGGCGGCCTCGTAACCGAGGCCAAGCTTGCCGGCCAGCATCATTCACCCTATCTCGCGGCGGCGAGACCCGATGAGAAAAGTTGAGCCCATCCAGATTGGTCCGGTGCGGATCGATGCGCCGGTGATCCTGGCGCCGATGACCGGAGTCACCGACATGCCGTTCCGCCGGATCGTGAAGCGGTTCGGGGCCGGCCTGACGGTGACTGAAATGATCGCGAGCCAGGCCGCGATCCGGGATACGCGCCAGTCGATCCAGAAGGCGGCCTGGGACCCGCTCGAGGAACCGGTGTCGATGCAGCTTGCCGGCTGTTCGCCCAGGGAGATGGCGGAGGCTGCAAGGCTGAATGCGGATCGCGGAGCGGCGATCATCGACATCAACATGGGTTGCCCGGTGAAGAAGGTCGTCAACGGTGACGCCGGATCGGCCCTGATGCGCGATCTCCGCCTTGCCGCCGAGATCATCGATTCGACGGTTCGCTCGGTCGACGTCCCGGTCACCCTGAAGATGCGGATGGGCTGGGACCATGACAGCCTGAACGCGCCGGAACTGGCTCGAATTGCCGAAGACCTGGGGATCCGGATGATAACCGTCCACGGGCGGACCCGGTGCCAGATGTACAAGGGCCAGGCGGACTGGGCCTTCATCCGGAAGGTGAAGGAGGCGGTGAACATCCCGGTCATCGCCAATGGCGACATCAATTCGATCGCCGATGCAGAAAAGGCGCTCGATCAGTCCGGTGCCGACGGAGTGATGATCGGCCGAGGCGCCTATGGACGTCCATGGCTTCTGAAGCAGGTGATCCACTGGCTCGAAACGGGCGAGACGCTTCCGGACCCGAGTCTCGACGAGCAATATTCGGTCATCGTCGAGCAATATGAAGCGATGCTCGCCCTTTACGGGACGGTGATCGGGGTCAATTGCGCCCGAAAGCATATCGGCTGGTATACCAGGGGTCTCCACGGATCGGCCGAGTTCCGAAATGCCTTCAACCAGGAGGCCGATCCGGCTCGGACCCGGTCTATGTTGCACGAATTTTACGAGCCCTGGCTGACAAGGGCTGCGGCCTGAAGGGGACGATCCCGGGCTTCAGGAATCGTCGGGCGGCGAACGCCCCCTGGCATGCGCCGGAAGGACACAGGACTGTGTTCTTTGTGCCACATCGATGTGCTAGGGCGAAGCAGTGAACGCTCAAGCCGAGATCTCCCTGGAAAGCCGACCTCGCTGGCGCCGCCGGATGGCGGTCCTGAGAAGACGCCGTGGCTTCATCCCGCTGATCGAGATCGCTGCGGTCGTCGCTTTGGTCGTCACCATCATCGTCAGCTATTTTCTCATCAACGGGCGGAGCGGACTCCTCACCCCGCCTCTGGTCGCCGGTCTGCTGGTCGCCAATCTGGTCCCGGCGATGGCGCTGATGGTGCTCGGCGCCCGGCGCCTTGCCAAGCGAAGGACGATCCAGACGGAACTTGGGGGGAGGGGGCGGCTTCACGTCCGTCTCGTCGCTCTCTTCTCCGTCATTGCAAGCGTCCCGACGCTGCTGGTCGTGATCTTCGCGTCCCTCCTGTTCCAGAGCGGTCTCCAATTCTGGTTTTCCGAGGATGCCGAGACGATCCTCCGAAACGCCGAGAATGTCGCCCGGGTCTATCGCGACGACCATATGAACAGGATCGCCCTGGAAGGACGGGCGATGGGCGAGGATATCGTCGAGGAAATCAATGCGGTCGGGATCGAGAGCCCGACTTTCTCCGACTGGGTCCTGATCCAGAAGATCTACCGGACCCTGGACGAGGCCGCGGTGATCAGCGTCACGCCCTCGGGAATCCTCCAGAGCCATGTCGTCGTCGACCTCGATGAACGTCCGATGGAAAGGCGCGTGTCGCCTTCTGCCCTTCGTCAGCTTCGAGCCGGCGAGGCGCTGGTCGCGGCCGACGCCGGCGACCGGGTCGAGGCGGTAATCAGGCTCGATCCGGACGCCGAGATCTTTCTCTATGTTTCGAGGCGGCTCAATACCGAGGCGCTGAGGCTGATCGACGATGCCGGCAAGGCCGCAAGCGACTATCGGGCAACGCTCGAACGCTCGCGCAATCT
>CAYOJN010000053.1:0-11035 GCA_964404245.1 uncultured Sphingosinicella sp.
CGGGGTGCAGTACAAGAATGTCACCCATGTCTCAGGCCGCTCAGTGCGAGGCTGCGTTGCCCCAACGGGACCGGAAGGCCGACAATTTCGGGCCGTCTCGGGTATCAGGCTGACTGCGTAACCGGAAGATTGCCCGGCCGTCCCCAGATTCGTGATTTCAGGTGGTCAGTGCCAACCAGCGCTTGGCGAGTTCGGCGAGAGCGCCCCGATTGGCCTCGACGGCTTCCAGGTCCTCGAATTCCGCCACGCCGCGATCGGGCGCCGGCCATTCGGCCAGGCCGGCGGGGTCGTCGAAGCGAAACCCTTCATTGTCCGTCGCTTTCGCCCCGCGGTGAAACACCACTCGTACCCGGCCGTTGCGATTGAGCCCAAGCGTTATCCGGTCGTGTCCGTTCAAAGAAAAATTCGGCCCGTTCCACTTGATCGTCTCTTCCAGATCATCCCGGCAGCCAAGTATGATCTGGCGAATGCCGTCCATGGTCGCCAGGGTCTCGGCCGAAAGCGCAGATCTGAACGCGTCTATGGTCTGCATTGAATTGTCCTTTGAATATCTGCGCATTCCGTCACCTGCAACCGAGCAGCGGGTTCGGGTGAACGGCGCTGCAGCCGCCGGCGCCGTATGAACGAGTTATCACTTCCAGAAGGTGGCGATCGGGATCATCGAAATAGCACCGCGCCCGTCGTCCCAGTAATTGATCTTTCCTGCTTCCCGGTGAAATGAGTCGGCCCAAGATTGGAGCCCCCGCCTTTCGAGTGGAAGTTTTGCTCTACACGCTGCCAGAATCGCACAAAAGTTGCGGCATTTCGCGCACGGCTCGGCCCCTAGAGCCGCTCCAGAATCTGCGCCGTCGTGAAACCCAGGTCCAGCCATGAAGACTATCGGGTTTGATCGGACATCGTCGGGCCATAACCAATTCCTGGGTGAGCGCCGTTCCCCATCCCTTCCAAGCCTGACCAGTCAGGCCTAAGGCTCCGGCCGAGCCCCGAGCGGCAGGAGTCCGGGATGGCCGATTTGGAAGGAGGCAGTGGAAGCCGGCGGCAGCGCAATCTGACGTCGGGCCCGATCGGGCGTACCTTGCTCCTGTTTGCGCTGCCGACGCTTGGATCGAGCATACTCCAGTCGCTCAATGGATCGATCAACGCGATCTGGGTCGGGCGCTTCCTTGGCGAGGCGGCCCTTGCCGCTACGTCCAACGGCAACATCGTCATGTTCATGTTGATCGCCTTCGTCTTCGGCTTCGGAATGGCATCAACGATCCTGATTGGGCAAGCGTTCGGCCGTGGCGATATCGATTTCGCCCGCCGGACCATTGGAACCGCGGTCGGCTCCTTCGTCGCCATTGCGGCGGCGATCGCACTCATCGGCTGGATGCTGGCACCTCAATTGCTGACGCTCCTGGGCACGCCGCCCGAGGCGATGCCCCACGCACTGGCCTATATGCGGGTTATCTTCATTGCGATGCCCGCGGCCTTGATGATGACGATGCTCATGATGGCGCTTCGGGGCGGCGGGGATTCCATGACCCCGCTCTGGTTCATGGGCCTCAGCGTGCTTCTCGACACCTGCCTCAATCCTGTCTTCATCCTCGGTCTAGGGCCGGCTCCGAGGCTCGGGATTGCCGGCTCGGCCCTGGCGACTGTGGTCGCCAGCTATGTCGCCCTGGGGGCGATGCTGGTCTATATCTATGCTCGCGACCTGCCCTTGAGGCTACGCGGTCTGGAATTGACGTATCTTCGACCGGATCCGGTGCTGCTTCGCACAATCATGATGAAGGGCCTGCCGATGGGCCTCCAGATGATCGTCATCTCCTCGTCAGCCCTGGCGATGCTTGGTCTCGTTAACCGCGAGGGGGTCGTGACTGTGGCCGCCTATGGCGTCACCCAGCAGCTCTGGACCTATGTGCAGATGCCGGCGATGGCGCTCGGGGCCGCGGTGAGCGCGATGGTGGCGCAGAATATCGGAGCGGGGAATTGGGACCGGGTCTCGAAGATCACCCGGTCCGGGATCTTCTACAACCTCGTACTGACTGGTTCACTGGCGGTTCTGCTCGCCATCGCCGACCGGCCCGCTCTTGCCCTGTTTTTGGGCGGAGACAGCGGCGCATTGCCGATCGCCCAGCACATTCAGCGAGTCGCGACTTGGGGCTTCATCAGCTTCGGCGTGTCTCTGGTTCTCTTCGGCGCCGTCCGGGCTAACGGCCAGGTAGTCTGGCCGTTGATCATCATGTTCATCGCCATGTATCCTGTCAGGCTCGGATTTGCTTTTGCCGCACGGCCTTGGCTCGGAACCGACGCGCTCTGGCTCAGCTTTCCAGCCGGAATGGTCGCAACCATGATAATGGCCATCGTCCTCTATCGGGACGGAGGCTGGAAGCGTTCCCATATGCTCCCGCCCGTTCTGGACGAGCGGGAATGCAAGGAATTCGTCCACGCCAACGCCGAGCCTGGAGGCGCGATCAGGCCGACGGGATAGACCGTGAGCCGGGGGCTGCTGGTGAGCGGCGTAACCACAAGCACAGGAGCGAACATATGTCTTCGACCTTTGAAACCTTCGCCGCACTCCACGTCGCGGGCGACCCGCTCATCCTTTACAATATCTGGGATCCCGGAAGCGCCCTGGCCGTTGCCGAAGCGGGGGCAAAGGCGCTCGCCACCGGGAGCCACCCGGTCGGAGACGCGAGCGGCTTTGGAGACGGGCACAGGGTTCCGCTCGCTTATGTCTTCGAAAATGCCAGGCGGATCGTGGCTTCGGTGAAACTTCCCCTCACCGTCGATTTCGAGGGCGCTTATTCGACCGATCCGGAAGAGGGTGCCCAGAATGTCGCAAGGCTCAAGGAAACCGGCGCGATAGGCTGCAATTTCGAGGACCAGGTAGTCGGAGGCCATGGGATTCATCCCCTGGAGCTTCAGGTCAGGCGGATCGCCGCCATCCGACGGGCCGTCGGGAACGACTTCTTTCTCAATGCGCGGACCGACCTGTTCATCAAGACGAAGGACCATGACGAAGCCTTGGTCGACGAGGCGATCGAGCGCGGAAAGGCCTTTGCCGACGCGGGCGCGAGCGGTTTCTTCGTTCCACGCTTGTCCGATCCTGCGCAGGCCGAGCGAATCGCGAGCGAAGTCCCGCTCCCGCTCAACCTGATCGCCTTTCCTGGCGCTCCGTCGAAGGCGCTATGGGCCGACGCAGGTGTCGCCCGGATCAGCCACGGGCCCTTCCCGTTTCAGAAACTGAGGAAAGAGCTGGTCGCCGATGCGAAGGCGGCGATGGCCTGAACTTTCAGCCCACCGGAAGGGTCGTCAGTGCCTGGATCCAGCGCTCGCCTCACCGGGTGGCAGCCAGACCGACGCGACCTCGGCATTATCCCCTTTCAGGCGCTTGGCAATGACGAGAAGAACCGCGATTCCAATTGTGTTGACGAGGGTGATCAGGACGAACACCGTCGGGTCAGTGAAGCTGCTGACTGCGATCAGCATCGCGGCCGCAGTATTGCGCTGAGCCGTTGCAAGGCCGCCAATATCTTCGAGGGCGTCGTCGCCCCACCCGGTGAGATAGCCGATACCGAATGCGGCAAGCACGAACAGGAGGCCCAGGATGAGCGCGCCCGATCGGGCAATCTCGGGCATTTCCGGCAGATAACCAATGATGGTCGAGACGAGCACGATAGAGAGGCTGATATTGCTGATCCAGGCCACCCAGGGCTGAAGCCGCTCGTTGATCTCGGGCAAGGCGGTAGAAAGCAAAGCCCCCGCTGCCATCGGCAGCAGCAACTGACGAACGAGGGTCCAGGCCATTCCGGCTCCATCGACGGTGAGCCCCGATACGAGATAAGGAGTGGCAATCGGAACAAGGATGATCGTTGCGAGCACAAGCAACATCATCGTCGCAGCGCCAAGCGCGAGGTCATGCTCCGACGCCAAGGTCAGCTTGATCAGGAAGGGCGCTCCAGCGCACAGCGAGAAAACTGCAAGCCCGGCATGGTAATCTGGAGGGAGCGGCCAAATCTGGAGCAGAAGCCACATTATCGCTGGAGCTGCAATGAAGTTCGCGGCAAGCATTTTGGCTGTGAATCGCCAGTTCCGCCAGTACTGGATGATCCGCTTCGGCTCCTGAGTCATCCCGATGTTTGCCATCGCGCACAGGACGAAGATCGGCAACGCCAGTTGGCTCAGGCCGATCATCAGGTCGAACATCCCTCGTTCCTTCATCGAAGCTAGCAGGCTTGATAAACAACAAAGCGAGGAAATGTGCCTGTTGACAGCCCACTGCCGCGCCGAAAGGTTGCCGCACGGTAGATCCCTCGTCTGCGCCATAGTCGACAGCTGGGGCTTTGGAATCGCCGGCAGCGCTGCTAGGCGGCGCAGATGCTCAGCCTTCAGTTCATCCGCGAAAATGTCGATCAGGTCCGCCGCGCAGTGGCCGAAAAGGCGGTCGATCTCGACCTCGATACGCTCCTGGTTCTCGACGGCGAGGTCCGGGAGCTGAAGACCAGGGTCGATGAATTGCGTCGGCAGCGCAACGCGATCAGCGACAGTTTCAGGATGGCGTCGAACGAGGAGAAGCCGGCCCTTGGACAACGCGCGAAGGCGATCGGGGCCGAGATCGGCGATGCCGAGGCCCTGTTGTCGGAACGCCAGTCAGGCCTCGATTCGCTGATGCTTCGAGTCCCCAACATCCCCTGGGAAGGGGCACCGGTCGGGCCGGACGAAAATAGCAATATCGTCGTTCGGACCGAAGGCGAGGTCCCGAGCTTCGATTTCGAGCCCCGCGACCATGTCGCGCTTGCAGAGATGAACGACTGGATCGACCTGTCCCGGATCGTCCAGGTGTCGGGGTCGCGCATGTATGCGCTCAAGGGTCGACTCGCCTTGCTTGAACAGGCGCTTTTGTTCTGGGCCCAGCAGCGCCTCGCTTCCGAAGGGTTCAACCCGATCACCGTCCCGGCACTGGTTCGGGGTCAGGCCTTTCTCCAGCAGGGCCATTTCCCCGGCCATGTCGAGGAAACCTATGAGGTCCCGAAAGATGAGCTCTGGCTCGCGGGAACCGCGGAAATCGCGCTCACCAGCCTCCATAGCGGGGAGATATTTGAGGCCGACCAGCTGCCAGTCCTCTATGCCGGCTTTTCCCCCTGTTTCCGGCGCGAGGCGGGAAGCGCGGGACGGGACGTTCGAGGCCTTCTCCGGGTCCATCAATTCTACAAGGTCGAGCAATATGTGATCTGCGGGGACGATCCGGAGGAATCGGCGAAATGGCACGAACGCCTGCTCGCCAATGCCGAAGCGATCGTTCGCGAGCTCGAAATTCCCTATCAGGTCGTCGAAACGTCGACCGGCGACATGGGCCTTGGCAAGTACCGGATGAACGACATCGAATCCTGGGTCCCTAGCCTTGGCAAATATCGCGAGACCCACAGCTGTTCGACGCTTCACGACTGGCAGGCGCGGCGGGCCAACCTTCGCTGGCGCGACAAGGACCGCAAGGTCCGCTTTGCTCACACGCTCAACAATACGGCGATCGCGACCCCGCGGATCCTCGTTCCACTGATCGAAAACCACCAGACGGAAGACGGCCGGGTTCGGCTTCCGAAGGTACTCCACGGTCTGATGGGGGGCGAGCATCTCTGATCAGGCCGCGCCGCCGCACTGGCGGCTGATCCCCGAGACCCTTTCACTCCTCGTACGGCTTCCCCGAACGATCGGGCGCCTTGGGGAGCGAGGCCCGATTTCAGGCGAAAAGGTGATGGTCATTCCGGGCTTCCTCGCCAATGACCGAACGACGCTTCCTCTCCAGAGAGCGCTTGCGTCGGCCGGCTTCAGGGTCAGCGGCTGGGGGCTTGGGCTCAACCGGGGCGTGAGCCCGGAAACGCTGGACCGGATCGTCGATCGGATCGAAGGTTTCGGCGGCGGCGAGAAGGTGATCCTGCTGGGCTGGAGCCTGGGCGGGATCTATGCGCGCGAAGCGGCCAAGAAGCGGCCCGACTTGATTTCGAAAGTGATCAGCATGGGTTCGCCCTTTTCGGGCGACCGGCGAAGCAACAACGTCTGGCAGCTCTATGAATGGGTAGCCGGCCACCCGGTCGACAATCCGCCGATCGAGGCCCGGCTGGAGGACAAGCCACCAGTCCCGACGCTCGCCCTCTGGTCCCGGAAAGACGGGATCGTCTCGGTTGAATCGGCCCGTGGCTCACCCGGAGAAGCGGATTCCAACCTCGAACTGGACTGCAACCATATGGGGTTTGCGGTCAGCCGGCGCGTCTTTCCGAGCATCATTTCAGCCGTTGGTGGCCTTCAGCCCTGAGACTTGCCGGCCAGCAGGGGCGCTGCGATTTCGGGCCTGACCCGAAGCGGGCGTCCGCTTTCCCGGTCCAGCATCGCCCAGGTGGTCCGGGCGCGAAGCTTCAGCTTTTCGTCAGGTCCTGAAAACTGGACGTGGCGATCGAAGCGAGCACCCTTCGGGCCCTCGGCGACCCAGGTCCGCCCGATCACCGTCTCACCAGGGAGTGCCGGGCGAAGATAGTCGATCTCGTGGCGGACGACGACCCAGAGATAAGCTTCGCGATGCTCCAGCGCCGCTGCATCGTTCCAGTGGGCAACCGCGATCGCCTGGATCCACTCGACCCAGCGGGCATTGTTGACATGGCCGAGTTCGTCGATGTCGCCCGGCGTGGCGGTGAAGGACAGTTCGAACGTCTTCATTGAAGCCTCGGTAGCCGATTCTCGCCTTCGGTGAAGGCTTTCATCCCTCCTTGCTCGGCTCGATCTGCGTCAGAATGAAGGCAAAGGCCTCGGCCATTTCGCGAAGGCTCTCCCACCGGCCGGACTTGCCGCCATGGCCCGCGCCCATGTTGATCTTCAGGAGAAGCAGATTGTCATCGGTCTTGGTCGCGCGCAGCTTGGCGGCCCATTTGGCCGGCTCCCAATAGGTTACTCGCGGATCGTTGAGGCCGCCGGTGATGAGCATCGGCGGATAGTCTTGCGGGCGCACATTGTCATAGGGGCTGTAGGCCCGAATCCGGTCGAACGCTTCCTTGTCGAGGATGGGATTGCCCCATTCCGGCCACTCGCCAGGAGTCAGTGGAAGGCTTTCATCGAGCATCGTCGAAAGGACGTCGACGAACGGAACGTCGGCGACGACTGCGCCCCACAGATGGGGATCGCTGTTCGCGACCACGCCCATCAACTTTCCGCCGGCTGATCCGCCCTGAATGGCGATTCGACCCGGGCTCGCGAACCCGGCTTCGACGAGGCCGTTGGCAGCATCGACGAAATCGTTGAAGCTGTTGGTCCTCTTTTCGAGCTTGCCGTCGAGAAACCAGCCATAACCGAGATCATCGCCGCCGCGGATATGGGCGATGGCGCAGGCGAAGCCACGGTCGATCAGGCTCAACCGACTTGTGGAAAAGCTTGGCGGAATGGCAATCCCGTAGGCGCCATAGGCATAAAGATAGAGCTTGCCGGAGCCGTCGCGCGGAAAGCCTTTCCGGTAGACGATTGAGACGGGCACCTTCTTTCCGTCCCTGGTCGGAAGCATCAGCCGTTCGGTTTCATAGCGGGAGGGGTCGTAGCCCGACGGGATTTCCTGGACCTTGAGGACCTCCAGATGGCCCTTGCCCGGACGATAATTATAGACCGTCACCGGGGTGACCATCGACGTATAGCCGATGCGGTAGGAATCCGGCGCGAATTCGGGGCTGCTTCCAAGCGAGGCGGTATAGCTGGCCTCCGGGAAGGCGATCCTGTGCTCGCTGCCCGAATAATCCCGAAGACGGATCTGATCGAGGCCGTGAACCCGTTCCTCGATCACCAGATGGTCCCGGAAGGCGGTAATCCCGCGAAGATAGACATCATCGGACCCAGCGATCAGGGTTGTCCAGCGTTCGGGGTCCGAAGGGTCCGCTTCCGCAATCCGGAAATTGATATGCTCGTCATTGACGAGGATCCACAGCCGGCCATGGGCGGCGTCGGCCGAATAGGTTCGTTCCGGTTTGCGCGGGGAGATCAGGACCGGCTCTGCAAGCGGATCGGTTGCGGGAACGAAGCGAACTTCGGTCGAACTATTGTCGCCTGTGGCGATGAAGATCAGGCTCCGGTCCTGGCTTCGGCCGACTCCAACCGAAAAGCCGGGGTCCTCCTTTTCCTCGTAGAGAGTGGAATCCTCGTCGGCTGCTGTTCCAAGCCGGTGGAAGCGGGCGCGGTAGCTTCGCCAATTCTCGTTGACCTCGGTGAAGACGAGCCCGCTCGAGTCCGTGGTCCAGACCGGAGCGCCGATCCCAACCTCCGTGACCGTCTCGACATCTTCCCCACTGGCAAGGTCACGAATCCGAAGCTTGAACCGCTCCGATCCGTCATCGTCGACCATCGTCGCGAGATAACGGCCATCGGGACTCGGTGAAATCGCACCGAGGCGGAAATAATCGCGGCCTTCGGCTTCCTTTGGCTCGGAGAAGATCAGTTCCTCCGGGCCACCATCGACCGTTCGCCGGTACCAGAGCCGATATTGGGCGCCTGTCTCGAAGGCCCACCAGTAGAGATAGTCGCCGTCCTTCGTCGGGACCGACCGGTCGTCTTCCTTGATCCGGCCTTTCATTTCCTGGAACAGCTGATCGATCAGCGCCCGGTGCGGAGCCATCGCGGCTTCGAAATAGGCGTTCTCCGCGTTGAGGTAATCAAGGACCTCCTTGCGCTCCACCCGGGGATAGCCGGGATCGCGAAGCCAGGCATAGGGATCCTCGATGGTCACTCCGTGGCGTTCGTAACGGTGAGGCCTCTGTTCAGCGGCCGGCGGCGCTTGCAATACTGGCATCCGTCTCTTCCGAAGGGGTTGTGGCTGGTTTATCGGCCCGCACATAGAGCAGTTGAAGCAACAGGCGAAAAGGTGAATTGCACACTTTCGCGAACCATTCGGAGATCCGGTCCATGTCCACCCATGAAGCGCGCCTGAAGGCGCTTCGCGATCAGCTTCGGGCCGATCGACTCGATGGCTTCGTCGTTCCGCTCACCGATGAGCATATGAGCGAATATGTCGGCAGCTATGCCCAGCGTCTCGCCTGGCTCACCGGTTTCCAGGGTTCGGCCGGATCGGCCGTGGTTCTTCCCGAGCAATCAGCGATCTTCGTCGATGGCCGCTATACGCTTCAGGTCCGCTCTCAGGTGGATGGCCGTCACTGGAGCTACGAATCAATTCCCGACACCAGCATTGCCGACTGGCTGAAGGCGCACGCTCCGGGTGGCGCCCGAATTGGCTATGATCCCTGGCTCCATACCAGCGAATGGGTAAGCAAGGCACGAAGCGCCCTGGCCCAGAAGAATGCGGAGCTGGTCGCGGTGTCCAGAAATCCAATCGACGCGGTCTGGTCCGATCAGCCCGACCCTTCTCCCGCCAGACTGATCGTCCATCCCGACGAACTGGCGGGGCGATCTTCTGCCGCCAAGCGGCAGGAAATGGCCGAATGGCTGAAGGCGGAGCAAGCGGACTCGGCCGTTCTCGCAGCGCTCGATTCGATCGCCTGGACCTTCAATGTCCGCGGCCAGGACGTCGAGCACACGCCGGTCGCCTTGTCGTTCGCAATCGTCCATTCCGATGGCACTGCCGACCTTTATGTCGCTTCGGAAAAGATTGGCGACGATGTCCGCAAGCATCTCGGAAACGGGGTCCGCCTTCACGAGCGCCGGGATTTCGAAGCGCAGCTCGCGGGCCTCGCCGGAAAGTCCGTCGTCGTCGATCCGGAGAGGTCGGTGGCGGCCATCTTCGAAGCGCTCGAAACCGCCGGTGCGAAAGTGATTGCAAGGCGCGATCCTGCCGTTCTTCCCAAGGCGATCAAGAATGAGGTCGAGATTGCAGGGCACAGGGCAGCCCAGGCGCGCGACGGCGCTTCGCTCGTCCGCTTCCTTCATTGGCTGTCGGTGGAAGCGCCGAAGGGCGGAGTCGACGAACTTGGGGCCGCGGCGAAGCTTCACCAGTTCCGCCGTGACGGCGGCGATCTTCGCGACCTGAGCTTCGACACCATTTCCGGCGCCGGCCCCAATGGAGCGATCGTTCACTATCGGGTCACGGAGGAAACCAACCGGCTGCTCGAAATGGACTCGCTCTATCTCGTCGACAGTGGCGGCCAATATCCGGACGGGACCACCGATGTGACCCGGACCGTCGTCATCGGTACTCCCAGCGCGGAAATGAAGGATCGGTTCACCCGCGTGCTCAAGGGACATATCGCCGTCGCTCGTGCGCTCTTCCCGGAAGGGACTCGAGGAAGCCAGCTCGACAGTTTCGCCCGCCAATATCTATGGGAAGTCGGGCTGGATTATGCCCACGGCACCGGCCACGGCGTCGGCAGCTTCCTTGCCGTCCATGAGGGGCCCCAGCGCATATCCCCGGCCGGCTCCAGCCAGTCAGGCGGCGATGAACCGCTTCGGGCCGGAATGCTGCTGTCGAACGAGCCTGGCTATTACAAGGCCGGCGAATATGGGATCCGGATCGAGAATCTGGTCCTGGTCGAACCACGCGAGGTCGAAGGTGCGGAAAAGAAGGTGCTGGGCTTCGAAACCCTTACCTTCGCGCCGATCGAACGCCGGCTGATCGACGTGGGAATGCTTGGCGCAGCCGAACGCGCCTGGGTGGACGACTATCATCGACAGGTATTGGCGGTGGTCGGGCCCAGCCTGGAAGGCGAGGTGCACGCCTGGCTGGAGGCTCAGTGCAAACCGCTCTGAGCCGGCACGGTGGCCGATCAGTCCTTCTCGGTTTCGGACGGATCCTCTGCCGGCACCTGGGTTCCTCGGGCCTGGGCCTTCCGTCGCCTCAGGTTTTCGCGCAGGGCGGCAGCTAGCCGCCGGGTTCGTTCGTCGTCCGTCTTGGTCATGGCTTTTGAAAATTACGGTTCCCAAGGACTTGCCGCAAGGCGCCTTGACATTATGTCGCCCGCGCGGCCATAGCGCCGCGTCCCAGACAAAGCGACGTGCTGCCGTAGCTCAGTGGTAGAGCGCATCCTTGGTAAGGCTGAGGTCGTGAGTTCAATCCTCACCGGCAGCACCACGCTTT
>CAYOJN010000054.1:0-10832 GCA_964404245.1 uncultured Sphingosinicella sp.
ACTGGGTGCTCGAGCTCGATCGCGGGCGCTATTATGTCTACGAGTCCAATTATTCGGGCTATCTCGAGAAGAAGTCGAAAAGGCTCGCCCAGGAAGAGCGCGAGGAAGCCGGCCGCCAGAAGGCGATCAGCGACGAGCTCGAATGGATCCGGCGTTCTCCCAAGGCCCGCCAGGCCAAGTCGAAGGCGCGAATCCGGGCCTTTGACGAACTGGTCGAGGCGCAGGAAAATCGCACCCCTGGTAAGGCGCAGATACTGATCCAGGTTCCGGAGCGCCTCGGCGGCAACGTCATCGAGGCGAACAACCTCACCAAGGCCTATGGCGACAAATTGCTGTTCGAGAACCTGTCCTTCTCGCTTCCGCCCGGCGGAATCGTCGGAGTGATCGGCCCCAACGGTGCCGGCAAGACGACCCTGTTCCGGATGATCACCGGGCAGGAGGAACCGGATTCAGGCGAGATCAAGATCGGGCCGACCGTCCACCTCGGCTATGTCGACCAGTCGCGCGACGATCTGAAGGCGGACAGGAATGTCTGGGAGGAAATTTCCGACGGCCTCGACGTCTTCCGGTTCGGAAAGCACGAAATTGCCACTCGGGCCTATGTCGGCGCCTTCAATTTCAAGGGTCCCGACCAGCAGAAGAAGGTTGGACAGCTCTCCGGGGGCGAACGCAACCGGGTCCATATGGCGAAGATGCTGAAGCGGGGCGGCAACGTCCTTCTCCTCGACGAACCGACCAACGATCTCGACGTGGAAACCCTTCGCGCGCTCGAGGAGGCGCTCGAGAATTTTGCGGGTTGCGCGGTGATCATCAGCCACGATCGCTTCTTTCTTGACCGGCTGGCGACCCACATCCTCGCCTTCGAGGGTGACAGCCACGTCGAGTGGTTCGAAGGCAATTTCGAAGCCTATGAAGAGGACAAGAAGCGGCGCCTGGGCCCCGAAGCCGATCGACCGCACCGGATGACCTACCGCCGGCTTACCCGCTAGGCGCAGAGGCAAGGCGTTTTCGGTCCGCGAAGCGAGCCGAAACACCCGCTCAGGCGCGGATTTCGAGCTTCCTGGCCTTCGTTTCATATTCGGAGGCGAGGTCCAGAAGAGTCGAGACGGTCTGGGTGTCCGAAACGCTTCGGGCCAGTCGGCGGCAGCGCTTCGCCTGCGCCTCGAGGGCCGCCGACTGCCTCTGGTCGGTGACGTCGACGAGCACGTTGACCGCGCCGATGATCCGGCCGGAATGATCGCGCACGAGGGATGGGCAGGGGGTGAACATGACCCGGCTTCCATCGGGCCTTTCGGCGATGGCGATGACCCCATGGCGTTCGCTCTTTTCCCGGATGGTCAGTGCCAGCGGACACTGTTCGTGGGGCAGGGGCGCCCCGTCTTCGGTATAGAGTCGCCACGTGACGCACCAGCGATCCTGGCCCGCCACCGGCGCCCGTCCGGCAAAATCCTGGCAGGCGCGATTGAAATAGACGATCCAGCCATCGGCATCCGTGACGTAAATGGGGGCGGGAAGGTCATCCAAAGCGCTTCGCAATTCAGTCTCGCCGCCCAAGGCGGCGGCTGACGCGAGCCTGATCATTTCCTCGGCAGTCGCCGGGACGTGGTGGTTACGTTGTTGCATCGATGGATAAACGGTTTGATGGCCCCCGGGGTGACTGGACTGAACTCCCTTGTTGCCGGAGGGTTCCTCCACTGGCCGCAAACACCCTAGATTCACCAATTGATCGGGCCACGAGGTTCGGGGTTCAGGCCATGCACCCCAACCTGTATGGAGGCGGCGACATCAACGGAAAATTGGCAGGACATGAAACCCGGCAACGAACTTCTCTTCCTTGCGCTCGGCGGCTCCGGCGAGATCGGAATGAACGTCAACCTCTATGGCTGCCAGGGCAAGTGGATCATGGTCGATCTCGGAATGACCTTTGCCGATCCTGCCTATCCTGGGGTCGATCTCATTCTTCCCGATCTCGATTTCATCGAAAAGCGGCGGGAGGACCTGCTCGGGATCGTCCTTACCCACGGTCATGAGGACCATATCGGCGCCATCCCCTATCTTGCCCACGATCTCGGAGTGCCGCTCTATGCGACTCCGTTCACGGCCGGCCTGATCGCCGGAAAGCTGGAGGAAGAGGGGCTGAGCGGCCAGGTCGAGCTCAAGGTCGAGGACATGCTCACCGATTTCCAGCTCGGGCCGTTCGACCTTCGCTACATCCCGCTTGCCCACTCCATTCCCGAAGGCAATGCGCTTCTCATCGGAACTCCGCACGGCCGGGTCTTCCATACCGGCGACTGGAAACTCGACGACAGCCCGCAGCTCGGCGACCCGAGCACCGCTGCCGAGCTTCAGGCGATCGGCGACGGCGGAGTCCTTGCTCTGGTCTGCGATTCGACCAACGTCTTCCAGGATTTGCCCTCGGGTTCGGAACTCTCCGTTCGTGCCGGCCTCGACGAAGTGATCAGGGATGCGGATTGCCGGGTCCTCGTCACCACCTTCGCGTCCAATGCGGCGCGATTGAAGACTCTCGGCCATGTAGCCAGGGATACCGGACGCCAGGTCTGCGTGGCCGGGCGCAGCCTGGACCGGATCCTGAGAATCTCGCAGAGCGTGGGCTATCTCACCGATTTTCCGCCGATCATCGACTTCGACACGGCGATGCGGCTTCCGCGCCGGGACGTGATGATCATCGCCACCGGAGGACAGGGCGAGCAGCGAGCGGCCCTGTCGCGGATCGCCTTCGGTGAACACAAGCTCAGTCTGGACCGCGGCGACCTCGTCATCTTCTCGTCCAAGCAGATCCCCGGCAATGAAATCGCGATCGGACGGATCCAGAACGCCCTCGCCGGCAAGGGGATCGAGATGATTACCGATCGCCAGGCGCCGGTCCACGTCTCGGGCCATCCCGGGCGTCCGGAACTGGCTTCCATGTACGAATGGATCCGGCCGGACATCATCGTCCCGGTCCATGGCGAGATGCGGCACATGATGGAGCATGCGCGCTTCGCCCGTTCGCGCGGGGTTCCGCACGGGATCGTCCAGAAGAATGGCGAACTCGTCCGGCTGGCGCCGAACGGGCCGGAGAAGATTGGCGAGGAAAGGGCCGGAAGGCTTATCCTCGATGGCGACGTCATCCTTCCCGCCGACGGATCGACCATGAACGAGCGACGGCGGCTTGCTCATTCCGGGCTGGTGTCGGTCGCCATCGCGCTCGATTCCGACGACCGGCTCGTCGGCGATGTCGAGATCGAACTCCAGGGAATCCCGGTCGAAGAGGATCGCCAGGCCTTTCTCGAGGAAGCCTGCGAAGCGGCCGCTCAGGCGGTCCGCAAGTGCGACGGCGACGAGTCGAAGCTGCGCGAGGCGGCAAGGCTCGCGGTCAGGCGACGGGTCACCGAATGGACCGGGAAGAAGCCGCTCGTGACCGTCCTGGTGGTCAGGGTCTGAGATAAAGGATGAAGCTTACCTCCATCCTCGCCATCTATATCCTCTTCTGGGCGATGAGCCTGTTCCTGGTGCTCCCCTTCGGCGTTCGAACCGCCGAGGAGGAAGGGGTGGAGAGCCTTCCGGGTCATGCCGAGAGCGCGCCCCACCAGTTCAGTCTGGGGCGGGCCGCGCTTCGAGCGACGCTGCTTTCACTGATCCTGTTCGGACTCTTTTACGCCAATTATCATTTCGGCTGGATCGGCGCCGACGATCTCGACTGGACGAACTGAACGGCTCAGTTGCGGTGACGCTCGATCGCCTGGGCGAGGGCGGCATAGAGCTTGCCCATGTCCGATGACAGCAAGGTCACCCCCATCGTCATCCCGTCGCGGTCGCCAAGGACCCGGCGAAGCATCGTCTCGAAATCGTGGACATAGCGGTTCACCTGGTCGCGGAAATCCGGTTCGCGCTCATATTGGCGGAGCACCTCGCGGGCTTCGCCCGATTCGAGAAGCCGGACCGCACGTCGGGTGAAGACTCCGCGGTCGCCCTTCAGATAGGCGGCCCAGGCCGAATCGGCGATCTCGTTGGACAGCACCTTGTTGAGGTCGACCGAAGTCGAGTTGATCGCTTCGATCAGCAGTGACACCCGGCGGGTGAGATTCTCCGCCTCCTTCTCCTCGCGGGCCGATCGATCTTCCTCGATCCTCGCCTCGATCGATGCTGCGGCCTCGCCGATTGCAAGAAGCTGGCGGGTAAGCCGCTCGCTTGCCTGGCGGGCGACATTGACGGCCCTCTGGGCGGCTGCGCCGATCTCGTCAATCTCGCCCTTCACGGGCTCCGTGATTGCGCTTCCGATCGCCTCGCGGCTCGCGGTGACCAGTGCAGCGACGCTTTCGGGAATGGCCGCACCAATCGCTTCGCGGGCATGATTGGCCGCCTGGTTGGCGGCCTCACGAACCCGGATCAGGGCCTCGATCAGTTCGGGACCGGTCTCCTTCGTCAGTCGTCCGGCCTGGACATCGGTCTCGCTGATTGCGCCGCCAAGCGTTCGAAGCTTGGCCTCGGCATCCCCGACACCCTCGTTCAGCCCGGTCAGCAGGGCATCGAGCGCCTGCTTCTGCCGATCCAGGCTCTGTTCGCTCACCGTCATCGATTCGCTGGCAAGAGCCGCCGCCGCCTGCACATTCTCCATCGACGGGATGACCGACTGCGCCTTTTCGCCGGTCCGGTCCGCCTGGGCCGACACTTCGGCGAAAGCGGCTGCCACTTCGCCGCGCAACTGCTGGGCAAGAAGGCTCGTCGATTCCGCGATCTGGTGGGTTCGGTCGATCATCCGGCCGGCGGCGTCGTCGCCCTGGCCGATCTCGTTTCGAAGCTGGGCGGTGAGTTCGCGAAGCGCAGACAGCGCCTGGCTCAGCCTTGCCTCATGTTCGTTGCCGTCGTGCCCGAGCGAATCGACCTGGCTTCCAACTTCGGTGACAAGATTCGAAAGCCGGCCAAGCCACTCTGCGCTTGACGAATCCTGTTCCGAGATCCTGGCGGCAAGGGAATCGAGACTCCGGCCGATCTGATCGAGTCGCTCGCTCAATTGCTGGGCCGCTTCCGCACCGGCGCCCTGGAAGGCGATCCGGCCCTGCTCGATCATCGTCAGCATGGCCTTGCCCTGGAGATCCAGGCCCGAACGCGCCTGGTCGACCGAATGGGCGGCCCGCATCATCGCTCCATCGATCGCATTGTTCATCTGCGCGGCGGCCTGGTCCATCCGCTCGGTCGCAGCGCCGGCGCCCGCTTCGATCCGGCTGATATGGGCGCTGAGCCTCTGAGCTGCACCGCCGACCGCTTCGTCCACATTGCGGCCCTGGAGGCTCAGTGCGGACAATTGGCTTTCCAGCGCTGCCGCCTGCTCGTTTGCGGCCAGTCCCGCGGTCCGAAGGGATTCGGCTGCAGTCCGGGCCTGTTCGTCCACCTTCGGAAGGTCGGCCATGAGAATGCCGATATCCAGCCGGGCGCTTCCTGCTGCCTGGTCCAGGACCGATGCTCGCCGTTCCAGTTCCGCCGATTCGCGGGCGAGATAATGGGTCACCTGGCCGAGCCGGTCGGAAGCCTCGTCGCCCAGCGACATCAGCCGAGCCGCCTCGTCGCTGACTTTCGAGCGATTCTCCTCGATCCGGGACGCCACGATCGCCAGTACGGCCTCAAGCGACTGGCTTTCCCGGCGCATGTCGGCAATCGCGGCCGTGAAACGCTCCGTTTCGAATCGGGCGCTTCGGCCGAACAGGAGCCAGACCAGCCCGATCAGGATCAGTGGAGCGCTGGCCATGGCGATCCAGCCGACCCATTCCGAGGGCGCCGCCCCCGGAAGGCTGCTCGCGAGGGCGAAGCCGACCGCACCGAGCCAGGCCAGCGCCGCAAGGATCAGGAAGCCGGCGAGGAGCAGCGGCCACCAGGCGCGATTCTGTTCCTCCACTTCGACCGATTCGAAATAAGGCTGGTCCTGGCCGGAGCCGGGTTCCCAGCTTTCCTGCGGCCATTCCCCTTCGCCCTTCGGCTGCGCTTCGGCGCGCTCCACCCCCATGCTCATCGGTCCACTGTATCACTTTGGGGCGGAGATGAAACGGCGTGTTAACGGCACGGCGCGTATCGGCTTCGCAATGGCCTATGATCCCGGATCCCTGAACGCTTCGCTCGCGGCCGCCGTGGGCGCCGACGATTCGCTGATGGCCGAACTTCGCGCCGCGTTTCTCGAAAGCGCCGGCCGGCAATTCGATCTCATGAACCGGGCCCGTTGCGATGCAAACTGGGTGATTGCAGCCTCGCGGCTGAGGAGCCTTGCAGCAAGCTTCGAAGTGGCCGGCCTTGCCGGTCTTGCCGACGAAGCGGCGAAAGGCGCGCCTGGCGACCCGGTGGTGCTTCGCCGGATCGGCGAATCGCTCGCGTCCTTCCGGGCCCCGTGAAGCGTCCCGCGACTGGGCGGTGAAGCCGCCCCCGGCGAAACGCCGGATGGCGCAATTTCCGGGTCGAAGCCGCTTGGCAATGGCTGCATGACCAGCCTACCGTTCGCCGCGTAAGAGCGGAACGGGGGGCGGGCTTGGCACTGGCAGCGTTGATCGCGGCCTATCATGAATCGGGTGAGCAGGGCGTTCTTCGAGCGACCCTTCCGCTTGCCGGCCGAACCTTGGTCGAACGGCAGGTCCGGCTTGCTGCGGCCGCCGGGGCCAATCCGGTGATCCTTGTCGTCGAACGAATGCCTGCGACCCTGACCGCAGCGCTCGACCGACTTCGCCGCGATCAGCTTCCGCTGGTGGTCGCACGGAGCGTCGAGGAGGCTGCGGCAGCCATAGATCCGTTCGAACGCCTGCTTCTGATTGCCGATGGAGCGATCGCCGACCCGTCGCAGATAGGCCTTCTTGTCGCCGACCCGGACGAAAGCGTCCTGACCGTTCCGGATTCCAGCTTCGGGGAGGCTCACGAGCGGATCGACTCGAACCGGCGCTGGGCGGGGCTTGCAATGATGAAGGGGGCGGTTCTTCGCGAGACCGCAGGAATGCTTCGCGACTGGGATCTCCAGTCGACCCTGCTCCGGCGGGCGCTCCAGGGGGGAGCCCGCCTTCAGGACTCGAGCGGCCCGGTGGCGATACTGGACCGGTCGAGCGACCTGGCCGGGCTGGAGCGACAGATACTCGCCGCCGCTTCTGCCAGTGCAGGCAACCTTGCCGGGCGGATGCTCGCACCGCTCGAGCGCCTTGGCGCCTCGCTCCTGCTTTCAGGCCCGCTCAGTCCGCTCATGGTCGGCCTTGGCGCCGCTCTTGCAACGGCTCTTGGCGCCCTGGCCTTTCTCCAGGGCTGGTTCTGGCCCGGTCTAATCCTTCTTCTGGCCGCGACTCCGCTTGAAGGCGTGGCCCGGCGGCTGGCACAGCTGCGGATGCAGGATGACCAGCGGCAAAGCTGGTGGTCCTCGCTCCTTCCTCTCCTCGCCGGGGCCGCCCTTGTTGCGATCGCCTTCGAACTTGCAAGGACCGGGCACGGCTGGGGAATGATCCTGCTTGCCTTCACCACCCTGGCCTTTCTCTTCGCCCTTCGGATCGAGTTGGAAGGGCAGGAGATCCGCGGAGGCCTATTCCTTGCCGAACGCCGGGGAATGGCGTGGCTGATGGTGCCCTTAGCTTTGTTCGGCCTCTGGCCGGCGGGCCTTGTGATCCTCTTCGCCTGGTCGGCCTTTTCCTTCTTCTGGGCCCAGCACGAAGCCCATTCCGGCCGCTCCGGCCAGAAGGGCTCTGCCGCGGTGGAGACGGCTCAGGATTAAAGGCCATTTAACCCTGGCTGGATAAGAAGCGGTTCGATGGCACAGTCGGGGCTGAACAGTCGGGAGAGACAGAGCGATGCGGCGCGGCTGCTGCTGGCCGCGGCGCGCGAACGCTTTGCGGTTGCAGCAACCGACCTTCTTCTGCCCGATCGGTCCCGTCTCACCGAATGGCAAAGGCTGACCGCGGCCGGCCTGCTTTCCCGGATCGTTGCCGGGATAGAGGATGGCCTTCGAGCCCGTCTCGCTTCGAGTTTCCAGGCCCATGAGGCGCTCCACGCCGCACTGGCCTCGGCCCATGTGCCGATCGCGGTCCCGATCCTCGAGCGGGCCCAGGTCCTTCGCGATCCCGATCTCGTCCACATCCTGGTCCGACGGGTTGAGGAACATCGCTTCTGGAAGAATTCAGCGGCGGGCCGAGAAGACTGGCTGTTCGAGCTGGTTCGCGATTCCGACGAGGCGGTCGCTTCAGCGGCCATGGAACTGGTGATTGCCCGATCTCGCCGTTTCGATCGCTTCCAGGATCCGACCGTCGGCCAGATCGAGTTTCCGGCCGAGCTTCAGCACAAGCTGGTCTGGATGGTCGCTGCCGCGCTTCGCCAATATATCGTCCAGCAGCATGGGCTCGCTTCCGTCGATGGCGCGGTCGAGGAAGCGGCGAATTTCCTGATCGCCGGCTATGACGAAGGGGACAGCCTCGAAGCCCATTCGATGCGCCTGGTCCGGCTTCTTCACCGCTCCGGAAGGCTGGACGGCGATTCGCTGCTTCGAATGACTGCCGAGGGCGTTCTTCCTTTCCTTCTTTCGGGCCTTTGCGTCCTTTGCGGCCTCGATCAGTCGGCCGCCTGGGAAGTGCTTTCTGACCCCCGGGGGCGGGGGCCCGCACTTCTCCTCAAGGCCGCCGGAGTCGATCGCAAGGCGGCGGCGTCGATTCTGCTGTCCCTCAATGCGAAGGGGCCGCTCTTTTCGGGTGCCGAAGGCGAGGCGGCGGCTGAGCAGCTGGGCCTGTTCGACACGCTCGACGAGGGGGCTGCGCGCGATGTCCTTCGATTGTGGCAGGCCGACCCCGTCTATCGGGCCTGCGTTGCCCGAATCTCTACCCGGGGTCGTCCCGCAGCGGAGGCCGCATGACCAGTCTCGATAGCCCGGATTCGCCGGTCACCGGCCGGGTCGACGGGGAAGGGCGGCTGATTGCTGCCGATCCGGCGCTTGCTGAACTCAACGCCCGAGCCGGCGGCGAGGAGGGCGGCGCCCTGTCCGTGCCCCAGATCGCCGCCCTCGCCCGGCTCGCGAAGCGGCTCAACATCACCATTTCGCGAGCCGCGATCGCCGCCGATGGCGAACAGGATCTCGATCTCTGGGTTCGTGCCGAGCCGCAGGGCGATGAAGTCGCGCTTTCGATCACCGGTTGGGGACGCCGGCCGGCGCCCCTTCCGGTCCAGTTCGTTCGGGACGATCGGGAAAGCGACTTTCTTCGAGCCTCGGCCGACTGGACCTGGGAAACCGACGACACGCTTCGAATCACGTCGCTTTCGGCCGGCGCGGTTTCGGCAATGGGGCGATCGGCCGGCGAACTGATCGGCAAGCAGCTGACCCGCCTGTTCAGGTTCCGGGAGAGCGAGGACGGATCGCTTCCCCTGCTCGCCGCAATGGCCGAACACAGGGGGTTCGACGGACAGGTCGCCGAGCTTCGAACCGGCCGAAAGGGCCGCTACCGGCTGTCGGGGGTCCCGCTGATCGACGGAATGGGCCGCTTCGCCGGCTTCAGGGGTGCTTCGGCGAGCCTTTCCGGCCAGCGAAGCGAAGGGGCGTCCGGGCCGGTGACGGAGTCGGCTTCAGCGGAAGGCCGGGCCTTTGGCGAGCGGCTCGACCAGGCGCTCCGGGTCCCGCTCAACCAGATCATCGACCATGCCGAACGGCTTCGAGCCCAGCCGGATGGACCGCTTCGACGCGACTATACCGGCTATGCGGGCGACATTGCGGCTGCCGGCCGGCACCTGCTCGCGCTCATCGACGATCTCGTCGATCTTCAGGCCATCGAACGGCCCGATTTCGCGCCCGAGGCGGAGCCGGTCGACCTTGCCGACATCGCCCGGCGCGCAGCCGGGCTTCTTTCCGTCAGGGCGGCTGATCGGAACATCAGGATCGATCTTCCCGACGAGGACGAAACGCTTCCAGCGACCGGCGATTTCACTCGCATTCTGCAGGTGCTGATGAACCTGATCACCAATGCCATCCGCTATTCGCCGCCGGGCGGCCAGATCTGGATCCGGACCGAACAGGAGGACGATCTGGCTCTCGTCATCATCGCCGATCAGGGCAGGGGGGTCGCGCCCGAGGACCAGGACAGGATCTTCGAGAAGTTCGAGCGGGTCGATCCGACCGAGCCGGGGGGAACGGGGCTCGGCCTCTACATTGCGCGCAGGCTCGCCCGGGCGATGGGCGGCGATCTCGCGCTCGACAGCGCCCCGGGCCAGGGCGCCCGGTTCACTCTTACGCTGCCGCTGAGAAAGCCTGGCTGAGACGCGATTGACCTAAGTGCCAGACATATCCCGTCCACGATTTCGTGGAGGGGCAGGGGGTGGTTCTTTCTTCTCTTGGTCGTAGCGTTCGGAAGGCCGGCTGCTCAGCGCTGGTCCACCGGCACGTAATCGCGCTGTACCGGACCGGTATAGAGCTGGCGGGGACGACCGATCTTCTGCTCCGGATCCGAGATCATCTCGTTCCACTGGGCGACCCAGCCGACGGTCCGGGCGAGGGCGAACAAAGCGGTGAACATGTCGGTCGGGAATCCGATCGCGGAAAGAATGACTCCCGAATAGAAATCGACGTTCGGGTAGAGTTTCTTCTCGACGAAATAATCGTCCTTGAGCGCTATCTGCTCGAGCTCGCGGGCGACGTCCAGGACCGGATCGTCGACTCCAAGCTCCTTCAGGACCTCTTCGGCGGTGGCCTGCATCACCTTCGCGCGCGGATCGTAATTCTTGTAGACCCGGTGGCCGAAGCCCATCAGCCGGAACGGATCGTCCTTGTCCTTGGCCCGGTTGATATATTCCGGGATCCGTTCCGGACGCCCGATTTCGCGAAGCATGTTGAGCGCCGCTTC
>CAYOJN010000055.1:0-10823 GCA_964404245.1 uncultured Sphingosinicella sp.
TCCGATGCAGCTTATTGTCGGGAGGATTGTTACACCTCCCATACATTCCTCTTCGACGGACGAGGTAAGGCATGAAGACCAAGTGGTTCAAGGGCGGTATCGTGTTGCTGGCCGTTCACCTTTCGGGCTGCGCGACCAGCGACCAGGGATCGGGTGTCCAGCAAGGCGTCTCGGTCACCCGCTTCCATCTCGGGCAGCCGATCGCCCGGGCCGAGATTCGGGTCGAATCCGCTGATCCGGCGCTCGCCAACAGCCTTGAATTTTCCCAGGTCGCGGCACCGGTCGAACAGCAGCTGGCAAGGCTTGGCTGGACGATTGCCCGTTCCAACGCCCAATCCGAACAGGTTGCACTGGTTCGTCTGGAGCAGGGAAGCCGGGAGGCGATGCGATCGCGCTCCGGGGTCAGCATCGGCGTTGGCGGAGGCACGGGCGGCTGGGGCCGAAGCGGGGTTGGAGTGGGGGTCGGAGCCACCATTCCGGTTGGTCAGAGCCGCTCCAGCGAAATCATCGTCACCGAGCTTTCGGTTCGCATTCAGCGGCGATCGGACGCAACCGTGGCCTGGGAAGGGCGGGCGGAAGTAGAGGCAAGAGGCGATACCCCGCTCGCGGATCGGCGGTCGGCCGTGGATAGACTTGCGCAGGCCCTCTTTCAAGACTTCCCGGGAGAATCGGGCCGCACTATCAGGATCAGATGAGTCTCTCCATTTCCTCCGCTTTCGACAGCGGCAATATCCGCCTGGTCAGCATCGATCGCGACCAGGTCGATCTCGAAATCGTCAAGGACAGCCAGTCCAATTTCTATCAGTGGTTCTACTTCCGGCTGAGCGGTGCCGAAGGTCGATCCTTGACGATCAGGATCCTCAACTGCGCCGACGCTGCCTATCCCGATGGCTGGAAGGACTATCGTGCCTGCATGTCCAATGATCGCGAAGAATGGGAGCGGGTGGATTCAGACTATGATGGCGGCGTTCTGACGATATCGGTGACTCCGGCGGCCAACAGCGTCTGGTTCGCATATTTCGCGCCCTACACGATGGAGCGGCATCATGATCTCGTCGCTTCCGTCGCTGCTTTCGGCGGCGTGGAACATCGCTCGCTCGGCCAGACCCTGGATGGCCAGGAACTCGATTATCTGAGGCTGAGCGGCGGACCGCTTCAGGTCTGGCTCTACGGCCGGCAACATCCCGGCGAGACGATGGCGGAATGGTGGATGGAGGGCGCGTTCGAGAAGCTTCTTGACGAGTCCGATCCGGTCGCTCGTCGGCTGCGCGAAAGGGCGACCTTCCACATTGTTCCGAATATGAACCCGGATGGTTCAAGGCGCGGTCACCTTCGAACCAACGCGGCAGGGGTCAATCTCAACCGCGAGTGGCATTCACCGTCTCCCGAACGAAGCCCTGAAGTCTTTTATGTCCTTGAGGAGATGAAAAGGACAGGGGTTGATTTTGCGATCGATGTTCACGGCGACGAAGCGATCGCCGCCAACTTCCTTGCCGGTTTCGAGGGCATTCCCGGCTGGAAGAAAGGTCAGCAGGCGCTGTTCGATGCCTATAGCGGGGAACTGGTCCGCCTTTCGCCCGACTTCCAGACCGATAAGGGCTATGAGATTGCAGCGCCGGGCCAGGCCAATCTGTCGATGTCGACCGCCCAGCTGGCTGAGCGATTTGGAGCGGTCGCGATGACCCTGGAAATGCCCTTCAAGGACAATGAGACGCTTCCGGATCCGGTTCATGGCTGGTCACCCGAACGGTGCCGGTTGCTCGCCCGCTCCTGCCTGGATGCGCTCCACGCGGTCCTGGACCAGGTCGTGGAGTATCGCCGCTGATGCCGCGCCTGGTTCTCATCCGCCACGGCCAGTCCACCTGGAACCTGGAGAATCGCTTCACCGGTTGGTGGGACGTGGACATAACCGAGAAAGGCGAACAGGAGGCAAGGGCCGCAGGAGCGCTGCTCCGGGCCCGGAACTTTGATTTCGACCTCTGCTTCACCAGTTTGCAGACCAGGGCAATCAAGACGCTTCACATTGCGCTCGAGGCCATGGGCAGGCTGTGGCTCCCGGAAGAGAAGGACTGGCGGCTGAACGAGCGGCATTATGGCGGGCTGACCGGCCTCGACAAGGCAGAGACGGCAGCCAGGCATGGCGCTGAGCAGGTGCACATCTGGCGCCGATCCTTCGACATTCCGCCGCCGGTCATGGAAGCAGGCAGCCCATTCGATCTTTCCGGCGATCCCCGTTATTCCGGAATCGAAGTGCCGGCGACGGAGAGCCTGAAGGACACAATCGGAAGGGTCCTCCCTTATTGGGAGGAACGAATTGCTCCGTCACTCCTGGCCGGACAGAGAGTGCTGATCTCCGCTCACGGAAATTCCCTTCGCGCTCTGGTCAAGCATCTCTCGGGGATCGCGGATGACGAGATTACCGGGCTCGAGATTCCGACGGGACAGCCGATCGTCTATGAGCTGGACGACAACCTCGCGCAGATCGACCGTTATTATCTGAAGGATCGTTGACCTGCATTTGGGCGTTTCCGCTGGGCAGCTCACCGGCCCGTTGGGGCTCGGCCTGCTTCTTCTCGGCTCGCCACTGGCAGCCCAGCTCCGGTCCGATTTTCGATTGCCGGCGCCCGCGGAGGATCGGCCATTGAGCGTGCCCCGGAGTCTTGAAACCTGCGACACCGGCGCGAGCGGGGAAATCGTCGTCTGCGGCCGGTCCCGCGAACAGGAGCGCTATCGGCTTCCGCCGCCACCAGCCTGGACTCCCAGTTCCTCGCAGCCAAGCGTCTCCCGGGAGAGGCATTCACTCTACGAGCTGAGTGACAGCGGCATTCAATCCTGCTCGACGTCCGGGCCGGGAGGATGGACCGGATGCATGGCAAGACGCTGGAAGCAAGCGCGCGAGCAGCATAATCGCTGAAGGGCAGGACTTTACCGGAATTCCTTCACTCTCCGACGGTTGTGAACGGAGCGCTGGAGCACGTCTTCCGCTCGGTCTCCGGGCAGGATCGTTGCGACCGCCACGCTTGCATCGAGCGAGATCTGTGCCCGTCCCAGGTCAAGCGGATTGGCGGCAATGCAGCGTGTGATCCGCTCACCCGTTTCGATCGCAGAATCGCCGTCAAGATGATCGAGCAGTAAGGAAAATACTGCACCCTCGGTTCGGGCAACGACGTCGCTTCCCCGGATAAGCGTCTTCAACAGTCCGGCGACATGGATCAGGGCGGCATCGCCGGCCACATGGCCATGCTGTTCGTTGATGGCCCGAAGTCGGCTCAGCTCGATGGTCAGCAGGGCGGCCGGAGTCGAATGCCGGGCGGTGGCGCTGACAAACCGCTCCAGCTGCACGAGGAACTGACGCTCATTTGCAAGGCCCGTCAGGGGATCCTGTTCGGAATGACCTTCCATTTCGGCGAGACGCTGCCGGGCATCGGCAAGGGCCTCGCGAAGAAGCGCATTTTCATCCCGGAGCCGATCACTCTCATCGCCCCGATCCTGCCGATCGTCAGTCGCTGTCCTGGTCTCTTCAAGCCGTTCCATCGCCTCTCACCTCTACGCTGGCGATAGACTCGCAGGGTTAATATCCCGCGAAGGTACGGGAGACATTGCCGTGGACAGGGCCGCTGGATAAGACGTGGCGCTTCCTCGTTCCTTCGGGTTGGATATGAAAAGCGAAGCGCCCCTCGTGGGAATCATCATGGGCAGTCGCTCCGATTGGGAGACGATGCGCCACGCGGCCGAGATGCTCGAAGCACTTGAGGTCCCGTTCGAATCCCGCGTCGTTTCGGCTCACCGAACGCCCGAGCGTCTCTACGATTATGCGAAGTCCGCCATTGGTCGAGGTCTCAAGGTGATCATTGCCGGGGCGGGCGGAGCCGCGCATCTGCCGGGCATGACCGCTTCGATGACCCGTCTTCCAGTGCTCGGCGTCCCGGTGGAAACCAAGTCCCTCGGCGGTCTCGATTCTCTTCTGTCGATCGCCCAGATGCCGTCCGGAGTGCCGGTCGGAACTCTGGCCATCGGCCGGGCGGGCGCGGCCAATGCCGGTCTTCTCGCTGCCGCCATCCTCGCCAATGCGGATGAAGCGCTGGCCAGGCGTCTCGACGACCTGCGGGCACAGCAGACTGACTCCATAGCCGAACAGCCTGAATGACCGTTCGGCCGGGATCGACCATCGGCATAATCGGTGGCGGCCAGCTTGGCCGGATGATCGCCATCGCCGCCGCCCAGCTCGGCTACCGGTGCCATGTCTATGCACCGGAGGAGGAGCCGCCGGCAGCAGAAGTCGCGGCCCGATTCACTCGCGGCGCCTTCGACGACGAAGAACAGCTTGAGCGATTCGCCGGGCAGGTCGACGTCGTCACCTACGAGTTCGAGAACATTGCTGCGGGTCCACTTTCCGCGATAAACCGGCACTCGCCCCTCCATCCGCCGTCGCGGGCGCTCGAGATCGCCCAGGACCGACTGGACGAGAAGAACTTCATCCTTTCACTCGGGGGCAGGCCAGCTCCCTTTGCCCCGGTCGACGATCTTCCCGGTCTCGAGGCCGCCCTTGTCGAGATCGGAACCCCCGCAATCCTGAAAACCCGGCGCCTAGGTTATGACGGCAAGGGTCAGATACGGATCACGGAGCCGGAAAGCGCTTCTTCGGCCTGGGACGCCGTCCGCGGAGCGCCTTGCGTTCTCGAACGATTGATCGAATTCGATGCCGAATTCTCGATTCTGCTCTGCCGGTCAGTCGATGGCGATATCCGCTTCTGGTCTTCGCCGCGCAACATCCACCGGGGCGGGATCCTCGAGACATCTCTGGTTCCCGCCGGCATGTTGCTCCAGCCGGCCATCGAAAAGGCGCAGGATCTGGCTCGCGAGGTCGCCGACGAACTGGACTATGTCGGCGTTCTCACGCTCGAATTCTTTGCCGTGGGAGAGGACGCCCTGTTCAATGAAATGGCGCCTCGGGTGCACAATAGCGGGCACTGGACGATCGAAGGCGCCTTGACCTCGCAGTTCGAAAATCATGTCCGAGCGATTTGCGGGCTTCCGCTCGGGACCACTGGCCTGACCTCGAACCGGGTCGAGATGCAGAACCTGATCGGGGAAGCCGTGAATGCATGGCCAGATCTGCTTGCCGACCCCCAGGCGCACCTTCACCTCTATGGCAAGAGGCAGGCCCGGCCAGGCCGCAAGATGGGCCATGTCACCCGGTTGATCGACGAGACCGTCTGAAACGATCCCGCCGGAGCGGGATCGTTCGTTCAGGCGCCCAGTCGGCCGCGAGACGATTGCGGCCGACCCGCAACCTTCAGCGCGGCGTTGCCACCTCGATCGGAAGACCGAGCGTTTCGAGTTGCGGCCGAACGTTGGCAACATCGCCGACCACCACCCAGACGAATTTGTCGGGGTCGATGGATTGCCTCGCGACCTGGTCCAGCGACTGGCTGGTCATTCCGCGATAGCGGTCCGCCACCTGCTCCCAATAATTGTCGGGACGGCCGTACAGGGCATTGGAACGAAGCGCCCCGAGCACTGCCGAAGACGTTTCGAACTGACCGGGAAGCTGGCCGGTATTGCCGAGGATCACTCGCTGCAATTCCGCCGGCTGGACTCCGTTGGACGCCAGGAAGCCGCTCAGATGCTCCTGGATCGCCTTGATCGAATCCCCGGTTCGGTCTGCCTGGACCGGAGCCTGGACCATCAGAGGGACCTGATGCTCCCGAAGGCCGAGGAAGCTGTACGAGCCGTAGGACCAGCCGCGGCTTTCGCGAAGATCCATGTTGATCCGGGCCAGAAAGTTGCCGCCCAGCACCTCATTGGCGGCGCTCAGGTTGAGCAGGTCCTGCGTTCCCTGGGCCGGAAGGAGCTGCCCCGCCAGGATGAAGGATTGCGGCGATTGCGGCCGGTCGATGAGGACGATTCGGGTCTGCTGCGGCGGGACCAGGGCAGCAAACTGCTTCACTCCCGCGGCAACCGCCGGTGCCTCCCAATTGCCGAACCGTGCTTCCAGTTGCTCGACCAGGGCGCCCAGCGGAAGATCGCTGACGGCGAAGATCGTCGCCTTGTCGGGTCTGATCCAGCTCTGGTGGAAACGGGCCAGTTCGTCCCGGGTCACGGCCTGGACCGCTTCCGCCGTCCCGGTCCCGGTGCCCGGCTTTCCATACGGATGCTGATCACCATAAAGGACGACCGGAAGCGTCCGGGCGGCGAGGCCGCCGGGCTGGGTCATTTCAGCGGCGATGGCTGCAAGCTGCTGCTGGCGAAGGCGCTCGACCTCGCGCGGGTCGAAGGCCGGATTGCGAATCACGTCAGCAAGCAGGTCGAGCGAAGGCGCCAGATTGGGCGACAGCGCAGTGAGCGAGACGAGGGTTCGATCGAGGCTCGCACCGGTACCGATATTGGCCCCCAGCCGCTCCTGGGCTTCGGCCAGCTCGATCGAGTTGAGCCTGGTCGTCCCTTCTTCGAGAAGGTTGAGCATCAACGCCTGAGTGCCCAGTCGATTGGCTGGATCAGCAGCGATGCCGGCATCGAACTCGACGGCGATTCGAGTGACCGGGACAACGTCGCGGCGGGCATAGACGACCTCGATTCCGTTCGAGAGCCTGGCCCTTTCGACATCGGGGAAATCGAGCGAAGGCGTACCGCTGATCGGTGGAAGCTGGCTCTGGGCGAAGGGCAATGGAGCAAGCGGCTGTTCGCCGGCTTCAGGGGTCCGGAAATAGCGTGGCCGCTGGCTCGCCGCTGCAAGCTGAACGGTTTCGGCCCGAGGCGTCTGGACCGCCGCCTCTTCATAGGCATCGCGCTCGCCGGGCTCGACTCGAAGCGCGTAGACGGGCCTGCTCAGCCAGCGCTGGAGGACTTCACGAACCTGCTGAGGAGTGACTTCGGCATATTTCTGCAGGGTTGTCCGGTAGAAGCCCGGATCATCGGCATAAAGCATGCCTTCGGCCAGAGCGACCGCCTTGCCGCCAAAGCCGCCGACCTGCTCGAGACCCTGGATCCGACCGGAAACAGTGCGCATCACTGTCCGCTGAACCTCGTCCTGGGTCGGACCATTGGCGACGAACTCGGCGATGATTTCATCAAGCCGGCGAGAGACGGCATCGGCATCCTGGCCCGGTTTCACGTCCACCTGAACTTCGAACATGCTCACCCGTTGAAAGGGAAGGACGAAGGCGCTGACCCGGACCGCGGTCTGATCCTGGCGGACGAGAAGATTGTCGAGGCGGGAGCTGGCAAGTCCACCCAGAACCGTGGCGCCGACGGAAATTGGCACCAGGTCCGGATGGGTAAGCCCCGGAACGACCCAGTTGCGATACAGTCGAACATTGGCAACCCGGTCCTTCATCACCTGGTCGACCCGGCTGGCGAGGGTTGGCACCTCGGCCTGGGCAGGATCGTTCACCGGACCGCGCGGAATGTCTCCGAAATAGCGCTCGACCAGGGGTCTGGCCTCGGCCGCGTCGACATCTCCTGCGAGCACGAGAACAGCATTGTTCGGACCATAATTGTCGCGGAACCAGGAATGGACGTCTTCCATCGAGGCGGCGGAAAGATCGGCCATCGAACCGATCGTCGAGTGCCTGTAGGGATGCCCTTCAGGGAACAGCGCCTCGAGCTGGGCATATTCGACCAGGCCGAACGGCTGATTGTCGCCCTGCCTTTTCTCGTTCTGGACGACCCCGATCTGGTTGGTCAGATTTTCCTGAGTGACGGCGCCGAGCAGATGTCCCATTCGATCGGCTTCGAGGAACAGCGCGCGTTCCAGCGCCGGGCGCGGAACCGTCTGGAAATAATTGGTTCGGTCGAACCATGTGGTGCCGTTGAGATCGGTCGCACCCATCGCCCTGGTATATTCGAAATATTCGCCGGGCGCATTTTCCGAGCCGTTGAACATGATATGCTCGAACAGATGGGCGAAACCGGTACGGCCCGCCGGCTCGTCCTTGGACCCCACATTGTACCAGATCGACACTGCGACCACCGGTGCCTTGCGGTCTTCATGGACGACGACCCGAAGTCCGTTGTCGAGCGTGAACGTCTCATAGGGGATATCCACCCGCCCGAGCAGTTGCTGGATCGTCGATCCGTCGGCTGGGGCCGCTTCGGCGACAGGCACCGACGTCGGCGCCTGAACCGGATCGGGGCTGGTTGCACAGCCTGAGATGGACAGTCCGGCCGCAACGGCAATGGCGGTGAAGATCCTGCGCATGCGAACTCCCTAGATTCTTACGGGAGCGACACATAACGCACTGAAGCGGCATGGCAAGACGAACGATCGGCCCGGCCTGTCGACTCGCTTGCGACCCTTTTCTATTGAAGCTGCATCACCTCGATTGGAAGACCGAGCGGCTCAAGCTGGGAGCGGATCTGGGAGGCATCGCCGACGACGACCCAGACGAATTGATCGGGATCGATCGCCTGTCGGGCAGCCTGGTCGAGCTGGGCAGTGGTCAGGGCCCGATAGCTTGAAGCGATCGTCTCCTGATAATTGTCCGGCCGATCGAACAGAGCGTTCTGAAGCATTGCGCCCATAACCGCCTCGGAGGTTTCGAAGCTGCCGGGTAGGCCCCGGATATTGCCGTTCACCACCCGCTGCAATTCCGCTTGAGTGACTCCCTGGCTGGTGAGGAACGCCTTCGTCTGCTGCCGAAGGGCAGCAAGGGAGTCCCCAGTGCGATTGGCCTGGACCGGGGCATAGACGATCAGTGGGGTCCGGTTTTCGATCCGATTGAGCAGTGAAAAGGCGCCGTACGACCAGCCCTTCGACTCGCGAAGGTCCTGGTAGAGGCGAGCGGAGGTCGCGCCACCGAGTACCTCGTTGGCGGCAATCAAGGGCAGCAGCTCGTCGGTGCCCTTCACCGGCAACACCGATCCGCCGAGGATCAGGGATTGCGGTGACTGCGGCCGGTCGATGATGACGATCCTCGGGCGGACCGGTGGCACGACCTGGTCGAAATTCTTCGTTCCGCGCTCGACCGATGCTGGCTGCCAACGACCGAATCGTTGCTCAAGAAGCGGCCTTATCTCCTCGAGGCTCGTGTCGCCGACGACGAAGATTTCGGCATTGTCCGGCCTGAGCCACGCCTGATGGGCGGCAACGACATCGTCGCGGCTGATCGACTGAACTGCAGCCGCGGTGCCCGACCCGGTCAGCGGCACTCCATAGGGATGCGCCTGCCCGTAGAGCAGAGGCGGAAGCGCACGAAGCGCAATCCCGGCAGGTTGGGTCTGTTCGGCCGCGATCTGGGCGAGTCGCTGCGCCCTGAGGCGCTCGAGTTCGCCTTCGGCGAAGGCCGGATTGAGGATGATATCCGCCATCAGGTCGAGCGATTCGGCGAGGTTGGACCGCAGTGCCGCCAGCGATACCGAAGTTCGATCGACCGACGCATTGGTCGAAAGCGCTGCGCCAAGCCTTTCCTCCTGTTCAGCCAGCTCAATCGAATTGCGGGTGGCAGTCCCCTCGTCGAGAAGATTGGCGAGGAGGCTCTGGAGTCCTTCTTTCCCTCGCGGGTCGGCAGCGAAGCCCGCATCGAACTGGACGGAAACCCGAACCACTGGAACGGTCGTCCGCCTCGCAAAGGCGACTCGAATGCCGTTGGAAAGAGTCGTCCGCTGGACTTCCGGGAAGTCGAGATTGGTGATCGGACCCGGCTCGGGGATCTGCGAGCGATCGACCTGGACGAAGGTGAGAGGCATTGGCGCAAGCGGCTTTTCGCCTTCCTTCGGAGTGCGGAAATAGACTGGTGAGTGAGTTGCTCCACCGCTTCGGCCGGCCGTCGATTCCTCATAGGCTTCCCGGTCCCCGGGAACGACGCGCAAGGCATAGACGGGTCGGCTCAGCCAGCGCTGGAGCGCTTCGCGGACTTCGCCGGGCGTGGTCTCGGCATAGTCTCGCAGCTGACGACGATAGAAAGCGGGATCGTTCATGTAGAGCGCGCCTTCGGCCAGAGCGACGGCCTTGCCCCCGAATCCGCCCACCTGCTCCAGGCCGCGGATCCGTGACGCCAGGGTCTGGGTCGCGACTCGGCGCACTTCGTCCTCGGTCGGTCCGCTTCGAACATAATCGGCGATGATCTGGTCGAGCCTGCGCGCGACCTGATCGGCGTCGACGCCCGGCGTCACGTCCACCGTCACTTCGAAGAAGCTTACCCGGTGAAACGCCTGGACCTCGGCACTGACGGCGACCGCCGTCTGCTCCTCCCGGACGAGGATATTGTCCAGGCGAGAGCTTGCTAGCCCGCCCAGCGCCGAAGCTCCGATCGAGAGAGGAATCATGTCCTCATGTGCCAGGCCGGGGACAACCCACTGGCGGTAGAGCCGGGTCGTCGCGACCCGGTCGGTCATGACCTGGTCGATCCGCTGGCCGAGCGTGGGCACCGGAGCAGCGGCCGGGATGTTCTCGGGACCCCGGGGGATGTCACCAAAATATCGCTCAGTCAGCCGGCGGGCCGTTTCGGTGTCGATATCGCCGGCGAGAACGAGAACGGCATTGTTCGGACCATATTTGGACCGGAACCAGTCGTGAACCGATTGAAGGGTTGCAGCATCCAGATCCGCCATCGAGCCAATCGTCGAATGGCGATAGGGATGGCCTTCCGGGAACAGGGTTTCGAGCTGGGCATAGTCAACCAGTCCGTAAGGCTGGTTGTCGCGCTGCCGCTTCTCGTTCTGGACGACGCTGATCTGGTTTCTCAGTTTCTCTTCTGTAACCGCGCCAAGAAGATGCCCCATCCGGTCGCTTTCGAGGAACAAGGCGGTTTCAAGGGCAGCGGTCGGGACCGTCTCGAAATAATTGGTTCGGTCGAACCAGGTGGTCCCGTTCCAGTCGGTCG
>CAYOJN010000056.1:0-10751 GCA_964404245.1 uncultured Sphingosinicella sp.
GGTGATCGATCGCTATCGCGAGTCGACGATGGCGCTCGGCTATAATGGCGACAGCGTCCTCAATTCGCTCGCCGATATCGGCTGGATGATCCTTGGCTTCGCACTGGCCCGAAGGCTTCCGGTCTGGGCGACGATCCTCATCGCGCTGACGTTCGAAGTGGCCACGTTACTGATCATCCGGGACAATTTGACGCTCAACGTGTTGATGCTTCTGGCGCCCATTGAAAGCGTGGCGAAGTGGCAATCGGGAGCATGACATTGAACTGGACGATAAGCATTTTGGCGGGGCTTGGGCTGGCATTGCCGACGGCTCCGCTCCAGGCGCAGGAGATCTTTGCCGGCCTTCTGGCCCATGATGTCGATACCTTTCTGACCAAGGGCGGTCATGAGGACGGAGTGGACGTCCAGTTCGGCTGGCGAGGAGGACGCATCGAGGCGCTGCGTTTCATGGGTTCGCCTTCCCCCTATGTGCTTGGATCCCTTGCCAGCGGCGGTGAAACGCATTTTGCTGCTGCAGGCCTCAGCTGGCGGATCGGCGGTCGGCTGTTTCTCAGGCCCGGCATCGGGCTTGCCATCCACAGCCGCGACAGCGACGGCGTTGTCGGCAACGTCCGAACCGATCTTGGCTCCAGGATTGTGTTCGAACCGGAACTGGCGGTGGGTTACCAGGTCGACGATCGGCTCGCGGTCGAGGCCGCCTGGGTGCATCTCAGCCACGCCCAGCTGTTCAGCCGGCAAAATCCGGGCATGGATTCGATCGGAATTCGCCTGAGCTACCGGCTCCGGTAGGGGCTTGCCCGCCTGGCCGATGGGGCTCTAGCCGCCGCCCAGGCCTTCGATCACCTTGCCGCTTCCGCCGCAGACCGGGCAGCGAACCCCGTCATGGTCGCCGCTGCCCTTGCAATGGGGGCAGATATTCTCGCCCGTTCCGGGCGTTCCGGGCGGTGCTTCGTCGCCGGGATTGCTGATGGGTTCCTGAGTCATGGCTGGCCAACCCGAACTTCCCCTTTCGGGTTCCCTCATCGGCCGAGCATATTCTCCGGCCTGACCACCCGGTCGAACGTGGCTTCGTCCACCAAACCCAGCTGAAGTCCCGATTCCTTGAGGGTCAGGCCCTTTTCATGGGCGTTCTTCGCGATCCTGGCGGCATTGTCATAGCCGATTTCGGGGGCAAGCGCGGTGACGAGCATCAGCGATCGGTTCATCAGGTCGGCAATCCGTCCCTCGTCGGCTTCCATCCCCTCCAGCGCCCGGGCAGTGAAGCTCTCCATTCCGACACTGAGCAATTCGATCGAGCGCAGCACATTGGCACCGATGAGCGGCTTGAACACGTTCAGTTCCATATGACCCTGGAGTCCGCCGACGGTCACCGCGACGTGATTGCCCATCACCTGGGCGCAGACCATGGTGAGGGCTTCGGCCTGGGTCGGGTTGACCTTGCCCGGCATGATCGAGCTTCCGGGCTCGTTTTCGGGGAGTCGAAGCTCGCCCAGGCCGCAGCGCGGGCCCGATCCCAAAAGCCGGATGTCATTGGCGATCTTCGTCAGCGAGACGGCAAGGACGTTGAGCGCGCCCGAAAGTTCGACCAGCGTGTCGTGACTGGCGAGCGCTTCGAACTTGTTTGGCGCGGTCACGAACGGGAGCCGGGTCAGGTGGGCGATATCCGTAGCAAATTTTTCGCCGAACCCGCTGGGCGCATTGAGTCCGGTGCCGACCGCAGTCCCGCCCTGAGCGAGCTGGTAAAGCCGTGGAAGGACCGCCTTCACCCGCTCGATTCCCATTTCGACCTGATGAGCGAAGCCGGAGAATTCCTGGCCCAGGGTGAGCGGAGTGGCATCCTGGAGGTGGGTGCGGCCGATCTTCACGATCCGGTCCCAGCCTTCCGCCTGCTGGGCGAGCTTTCGGTGGATGATCGCGAGGGCCGGGAGGAGCCGGTCATTGACGGCCCGGGCGGCTGCGACATGCATCGCGGTCGGGAAGCTGTCGTTCGATGACTGCCCCTTGTTGACGTGATCGTTGGGATGGACCGGCGATTTCCCGCCGCGCCGGCCGGTCAGAATCTCGTTAGCCCGTCCGGCGATGACCTCGTTGGCGTTCATGTTCGACTGGGTTCCGGATCCGGTCTGCCAGATGACCAGAGGGAACTGGTCGTCATGTTCGCCCCGGGCGACTTCGGCTGCCGACTGCTGGATCGCTTCGGCGATCTCGGCGTCGAGATTCCCCTCGCGCGCGTTCACCCGCGCCGCCGCCTGCTTCACGAAGCCAAGCGCATGGACGATCTCGATCGGCATCTGTTCGCGCGGGCCGAAGGGGAAATTCTCGATCGATCGCTGGGTCTGGGCACCCCAATAGGCATCGGCAGGGACCTCGAGCGGGCCAAAGCTGTCGGTTTCGGTGCGCGTGTCGGAGTGCGAGCTCATCTTTACCTCATCATGGAAGCGAAACTTGCTCCAGCCCTTCGTACAAATGCGGGCTTGATGGCAAGCCGGGGCTCGGCGCCGTTCGTCCAGTCAGGCGCGGAAGGCCGGAAGGCCGCTTATTTCTTGCGCTTGAAATCCACCGCCACGACGTTCGAACCGTCCTCGATCGGTTCGGCCGCCGGCGGGTCGTTCTGAGCTTCCTCATGGTCGTCCATCTCGTCAGCCTGGGCCTGGAACTGGAGCTGGAAGCTGACGGCCGGATCGACGAATCCGGTGATCGCGGAAAAGGGGATCGAGAGCTTTGCCGGCGCCTGGTTGAAGGACAGCCCGACCTCGAATCCGTCCTCGCGCACTTTGAGATCCCAGAACCGGTTCTGGATGACGATGGTCATTTCGTCGGGAAAGCGCTCGGTCAGATGCCTTGGAATGTCGACTCCGGCGGCACCCGTCTTGAAGGTGATGTAGAAATGATGCTCGCCGGGAAGGTGGCCCGTCGCCTCGACCTCGCCGAGGACTCGGCCGACCACCGCACGCAATGCTTCCTGGACGATCTCGTCATAGGGAATCAGGCTGTCTGGCGGCGGCTCACTCATGGTTCGACTCGTAGCGAGGAGCGATGCGCGGTCAAGCGCCGCCGTTGCCCATCCGGTTGATTGTCGCCGCTCGAACGGTGCAGTTGGGCGATCGGCCGGTCCGGAATGGCCTCAAGGCAGGCCAGACCGGCCAGGAGAATGACAGGAGAGGACCGATCATGCCCATCGACGCGACTCGCCCCTATGACGACGGCAATATCTTCGCCCGAATCCTTCGGGGGGAAATTCCATGCCGGAAGGTGTTCGAGGACGATCATGTCCTTGCCTTTCATGACATCGCGCCGGCGGCGCCGGTCCACATCCTAGTCATTCCGAAGGGACGATACGTGTCCTGGGACGATTTTTCGGAGCAGGCGGATCCCGCGGAGATTGCTGCCCTCGTTCGGGCAGTCGGCCGGATCGCCCGGGAGCAAGGTCTCGTTTCGCCGGGTTACCGGGTCCTTGCCAATGTCGGCCACGACAGTGGCCAGGAAGTGCCTCACCTCCATGTCCACATCTTCGCTGGCAAGCCGCTGGGGCCGATGCTGAATCCTTGAAGTTTTCAGTCTTGCGGCCCGACGAGAACTGACTAGGCTCCGCGCGAATTCCGGATGTGGGCCGGCCGAGAGGCCGGGGTTCAGGGGGACAATATGATTTTTGGGCGGGTCAAGCCTCTCGACGCCATTCTGGCGACGGCGGAGAAAAAGGGCCTTCATCGCTCGCTAGGGCCGATTCAGCTGATCCTGTTCGGCGTTGGCTGCATTATCGGCACCGGTATCTTCGTGCTCACGTCGGTCGGCGCGCAAAAGGCGGGACCGGCCTTGATGATCAGCTTCATCATCGCCGGTGCGGTCTGCATCGTCGCAGCGCTCTGCTACGCCGAGATCGCTTCGATGGTCCCGGTCTCCGGCTCGGCCTACACATACAGTTATGCGGTGCAGGGCGAGTTCCTTGCCTGGACCGTCGGCTGGGCGTTGCTGCTCGAATATGCGGTCGGCGCGTCCGCGGTCTCCGTCGGCTGGTCCAATTACTTCACCGACACGGTCATGGCTCAGTCCTGGGGCGTCGAATTGCCTGCCTGGCTACGCGCCGGGCCACTGATCCTTGGCGGTCAGCCGGGGGGTCTGATCAATCTTCCTGCAGCGCTGATTGCCCTTCTCGTCACCTGGCTCCTGATGGTCGGAACGACGGAGAGCGCACGAGTCAATGCGGTTCTGGTCGCGATCAAGGTCGCGGCGCTCACGGCCTTCGTCGTCCTCACCCTGCCGGCAATCGACTCGGATAATTTCAGTCCATTCCTGCCTGGAGGCGTGTTCGGTGGCTGGGGCACCGGGGTCGGCATGGTCGGCGCAGCAGCGACTATGTTCTTTGCCTATATCGGTTTCGACGCCGTCTCGACGGCTGCCGAGGAGACCAAGAACCCGCAGCGCAACGTGCCGATCGGCCTCATCGGCAGTCTCGTCATCTGCACCCTCTTTTACATCCTCGTCGCTGCTGGAGCGATCGGCGCGTCGGGCGGCCAGCCGATTCTCGGGCCCGACTCGGTCCCGCTCTCCACCGGCTCACCCGAGCTCGCCCGCCAATGTGCGCTGCCACAATATGCCGAAGCTCTGGTCTGCTCGCGCGAGCCACTCGCTCACGTGCTTCGATCGATCGGCCATGGCACGGTCGGCAACTTGCTCGGCTATGCAGCCTTCATTGCGCTCCCGTCGGTCATTCTTATCCTGATCTTCGGTTTGACCCGGATCTGCTTCGTCATGGCTCGCGATGGCCTGCTTCCGGAGCGGTTGTCGACGGTCCACCCGAAATGGCGGACTCCGCACATTGTCACTTTGATTACCGGATCGGTGATCGCCGTGCTCGCCGCCTTGTTCCCGGTCGGACAGCTCGCCGATATCGCCAATGCGGGAACGCTCTACGCCTTCCTCATGGTTGCCGTCGCAGTCTGGATGCTTCGGGTGCGCGAACCCGGGCGTAAGCGCCCTTTCCGGGTCCCTGCGATCTGGCTGGTCGCGCCACTGACGATCCTGGGTTGCCTGTTCCTGTTCCTCAATCTCCCGACGGAGGCCCTGATCGGGCTGCCGCTCTGGACGGGCCTCGGGCTACTGATCTACTTCCTCTACGGCTATCGGAAGAGCCATCTCGGTCGGGGCCTGGTGCAGGTTCACGAGCCGGAGATCCACGATATCAACCCGAGCATTCCGGGTCTGGATGAGAGGGACCCTCTGGACCCGCCACGCCAGCCGCCGATCTGATCGCGAATTGACTGAATGATGAAGGGAGGTCCTGCGGCCTCCCTTTTTCATTTTGCAGCTTTTCCTGGGTCGGCTACGGCCTCCCGGTCAGTAATTTTGTTGAGGGGGAAGCTGAATGACGGCAGCGCAGCAGGATGCGGTAGCGGACCAGTCTGCCGTCGTCGGTTTGGTCGACCATATCACGAACGTATCGGACTTCATCTGGGGCGGAACCTGGAACGGGGTCGAAATGATCCCCTTCCCGCCCATGGTGATAATCCTGCTCGGAATCGGCCTCTACATGATGGTCGGGCTGCGCTTCTATCCCCTGCGCCAGCTCGGGCCGGCTTTCCGCGGCTTGTTCCGAAAGACAGGCGACAAGACGGCAGGCGAAATTTCTCCCTTTGCTGCCTTGTCTACCGCGCTTTCGGGGCAGGTGGGCACCGGCAATCTGGCAGGCGTAGCCACCGCAATCGCCCTTGGCGGGCCGGGGGCCATCTTCTGGATGTGGATAACGGCGCTGATCGGCATGGCCCTGGCCTTTGCCGAAGGTGCCCTCGCCATTCGGTATCGTGAAGTCCTGCCCGGCGGTCATCGACGGGGCGGTCCGATGAGCTACATCACGTTCGGGCTGGGCGCGAAGTGGAAGTGGCTGGCGATCCTTTTCTCGATCGGAACAGTGTTTTCGGCGATCGTCACCGGAAACATGATCCAGGCCAATTCCGCTGGCTCCTCGATCCAGCAACTTACCGGATGGGAAACCTGGATCGGAGGCCTGATCGTCGCGCTCGTCACCTTCGCCGTGATCATCGGAGGCATCAAGTCGATCGGAGCCGTCGCGGAACGGATCGTTCCGACAATGGCTGCCGCTTATATCGTCATGGCGCTGCTGGCGATCGCGATCAATATCGAGGACATACCGGCCACCTTTGGCCTCATCTTCCATGGCGCTTTCAATCCGCAGGCGGCAACGGGCGGTTTCCTCGGTGCAGCAATCATCATCGCGATCCGCGCGGGGGTCGCTCGCGGACTTTTCTCGAACGAGGCCGGTCAAGGCTCCACGCCAATGGCTCACGCCGTCGCCCAGACCAACGACCCGGCGCTCCAGGGCCGCTTTGCGATGCTGGGGACCTTTATCGACACGATCGTCATCTGCACGATGACGGCGCTCGTCATCCTGACTGTGCAGGGAAGCTTCACCGCGACCGATCCGTTGACTGGAGCGGTAACGGTTCAGGAGCATGTCTGGTCGTCCGATCTGCGCGGCTTCGACATGACAGCCGGAGCGTTCGCTGCCGCTTTCCCTTATTCGATCGGAAATCTTCCGGTCGGTGTCCTGATCGCTTCGGTGGCGCTCCTGCTGTTTGTGTTCACCACCCTTCTCACCTGGTCCTATTATGGCGAGCGGGCACTCACTTATCTGGTCGGAGACTGGGTCATCATCCCGTTCCGTGTGCTTTGGTGCGTGATGATCTGGGTCGGATCGTTCCAGGAACTGGAGCTGGTCTGGCGGCTGGGCGATATCGCCAATGCGGCGATGGCGTTGCCGAACTTGATCGCCTTGCTCTTCCTGGCGCCGGTCGTCTTCGCGCTCGCTCGTGGCGAGCGGGCGGCCGGTAAAGATCATGGCCGCGAGACTCCGCGTGAACTGCTGGATGAGCCCGTCGATTCCGCGCCGGAGGAAGGGCGGCAGTCGCAGGCCTGAGGGCGGGGGCAACCGGCGGGCTCCAGGGACGTTCACTCCGGAAAGGAGTTAATCCATGTCGACCCAGCCCCCACCCGAGATCCCGCCGCAGCCGTCCCAGCCCGGTCAGCCCGGTCAGACGCCCCCGGAAATCTTTCCGCCCGGGCCGGACACCGATGTACCGGCGCCCGCTCCGGACATGCCGCCAGCGCCCGCTCCGGCGCCGCCACCAGCGACTCCCAGCGCTGCCGGCTCGGCGCCTTAACCCAGCCGCTCTTCGACGAGCGCTCTGAGATCGGCTTCGGGCCGCGCGCCGTAGTGTGAGATGACTTCCGCGGCGGCGATCGCTCCCATCCGGAGGCTCTGCTCGAGCGATCGTCCCTGAGCGTGGCCGGCCAGGAAGCCAGCAGCGAACAGGTCGCCGGCACCCGTCGTGTCAACGACCCGGGCGGGCTCGGCCGAAATCATTGCCCGATCATTGCCGCGCAGGGCGATGGCGCCTTTCTCGCTTCGAGTGACGACCAGAAGCTCGACCCGGTTTCGGACCGCCTCCACGGCAGAGTCGAAATGGGGAATCCCGGCTAGCGACTGGATCTCGTCTTCATTGGCGAACAATATGTCGATCCTGTCGTCGTCAATCAGCTGGTTGAAGCCATCGCGGTGGCGATCGATGCAGAAACTGTCGGACAAGGTGAAAGCGACCTTCCGGCCAGCTGACCGGGCGACATCGATCGCCTTGATCATGGCGAAACGCGGCTGTTCCGGGTCCCAGAGATAGCCTTCAAGATAGAGGATCGCGGATTGACGGATCTGGTCGAGATCCAGGGCAGCCACCGGCAGATGCTGGGCAGCGCCGAGGAAGGTGCTCATTGTCCGCTGTGCGTCGGGGGTGACAAGCACGAGGCAGCGGGCCGTCGGAACACCGAAATCGCCGGGTTCGGTCTGGAACTCGACTCCAAGCGTCCGGATATCATGGCGGAAGAAGTCACCAAGCTGATCCGTTGCGACCTGGCCGATAAAGCCTGCGCGCGCGCCCAGCGCGGCGACACCGGCGGCGGTGTTGGCGGCCGAGCCTCCACTGGCTTCCCGTCCCGTGCCCATATGATCGTAAAGTCGGGTCGCCTCGGCCGCGTCGATCAGCCGCATCGATCCCTTCGTCAGGCCTTCGGAATCGAGAAAGGCGTCGTCAGCGTCGGCGATGACGTCGACAATGGCATTGCCGATGGCAAGCACGTCGAGGCGAGTGTCGGTCATTTCTGGCTCCGGATCGGGGGGAGCGTCCGCTTGGACGCCGTTCGTTCTGAATTGAAACCCGCGGCGGGTTTCCCCTGATTGCCACGGATTTCCAGGTCGTCGACCGTCTTTGTCGACTTGAGGGCGCTCTAGTGCCTGTCCCGGTCTTTTGGAAGCGTCGGGATCGCGATTGGTGGCCTCTCTCCCGCTCCCGCTCTGGGCGCAGCCGACTGCTCGCCATTGACGCCGTGGGAGAGCGATCCCCATAGCAGGACCGGATGCGCTTTCTCGGTCTCTCCTTGCTTGCCGGCCTCGTTGGGGCCCTCGGGTTCCAGCCGGTCGGGCTGTGGCCGCTGACCCTGATCGCCCTCGCCTGTCTGATCATGCTCGTCGAGTGGGCACCGACTCTCAGGTCGGCGCTTGCGCGCGGCTGGTGGTTCGGAGTCGGTCACTTCGCTCTCGGCCTGAACTGGATCGCCACCGCCTTCACCTTTCAGTCGGCAATGCCGGCCTGGCTCGGCTGGCTGGCCGTTCTCCTCCTCTCCCTCTACCTTGCACTCTTTCCAGCCGCTGCAGCCGGCCTCGCCTGGCGCTGGGGGCGCGGGCGGCGCCTGTCGCTCGTCCTTCTGTTCGGCGCCGCCTGGATCGTCACCGAATGGCTTCGAGCAAAACTGTTCACCGGCTTTTCCTGGAATCCGGCAGGGGTTGCACTGCTCGACACCTTCTATGCCTGGCCCGCCCGCTGGATCGGGACCTATGGCCTGTCGGGTGTGGCAGTCTTGCTCGCGGGCGGGCTCGCTCTGCTCTGCCGTCCGTCTGCCCGCCGTTCCGGTGTCATTCTGATGGCCGTCCTCAGCCTGTTCGCGGGGCTGGCAGGGGCGGTTGCAGCCTTCACCACCCCGCAGCCAGACGGGCAGCTGGTCCGGATCGTCCAGCCCAATATCGGTCAGGAGGTCAAGTGGGACCCCGGCTTCAGGGAAGAGGCTTTCCAGCGCCATCAGCGACTGACCGGGGCCCCGGCCGATGAGCCGCGGTTGATCCTCTGGCCAGAAGCCGCCACGCCCGAATTCATCGGGGTGAACCCTCAGGCCCGCAACCGGATTGCGAACCTTGTCGGCCCCGGGGACGTGCTCATGCTTGGGGCGGTCGAACTCGTCTTCGGGGCCGACGGTTTTTCCAATGTAGCCCATAATAGCCTTTTCGCCCTCGACCGATCGGGCCAGATCCTCGGCCGCTATGACAAGGCGCATCTCGTTCCCTATGGCGAATATCTGCCGATGCGGCCTCTCCTGTCGGCGCTCGGTCTCAGCCGGCTCGCTCCGGGAGACAAGGATTTCCTGGCTGGCCCGGGACCGCGAACCCTGGATCTCGGCGGCTTCCGAACGGCCGGAATCCAGATCTGTTACGAGATCATCTTTTCCGGTGAAGTCGTCGACCGGAACAATCGGCCGGATTTCCTCTTCAACCCGTCCAATGACGCCTGGTTCGGAACCTGGGGGCCGCCTCAGCATCTCGCCCAGGCCCGGCTCCGGGCGCTCGAGGAAGGCCTCCCGATCCTTCGATCAACGCCTACCGGTATTTCCGCCCTCGTCGACTCCGGCGGAAGACTGATCGCTTCCCTCCCGCTTGGCGAGGAAGGCGTGATCGACGGTCGAATTCCCGGCGCCCGTCCACCCACTCTGTTCGCCCGTTTCGGCAATGTCATGCCGATCATTTTCGCGCTGCTGATCGTCGCCGTGATGGTTGCGGCCAGCCGGAAAACAAGCTAGCGGACCGCACACATAAACATATCTTTATATCTGAAAATCCGTTGATCCAGTAGCGAAGAAGGCCTTATCGTCGATGCGCAGCAGCTACCACTTCACGTCCGAATCCGTGTCCGAAGGTCATCCGGACAAGGTGTCGGATCAGATTTCCGACGCTCTTGTCGATTTTTTCATCGCCCGGGATCCGGAGGCCAGGGTCGCCTGCGAAACACTGGTGACCACCCAGCGCATCGTCATCGGCGGCGAGATCCGCTGCAAGCCCGTCTATGACGAGGAGACGTACAAGGACACCCATGGCTGGGCGCCCGGATCGCGCGACGAAATCGAGCAGACGGTCCGTCAGGTCGTGAAGCAGATCGGCTATGAGCAGGAGGGCTTCCACTGGCAGACCGCCTCGTTCGACAATTACCTGCACGGCCAGTCTGAGCATATCGCCCAGGGTGTCGACGAGTCCGGGAACAAGGATGAGGGCGCGGGCGATCAGGGCATCATGTTCGGCTTTGCCTGTGACGAAACGCCGGACCTGATGCCGGCGACGCTCTATTACAGCCACAAGATCCTCGAGCGGATGGCCGATGACCGACATTCCGGCAAGGCGCCGTTCCTCGAGCCCGATGCGAAGAGCCAGGTCACACTTCGATTCGAGAATGGAAAGCCTGTGGCGGCGACGACCATCGTCGTCTCGACCCAGCATGCTTCGGGCTATGATCAGGGCGAAAGGGAAACCCAGCTTCACGATTATGTGAAGGGAGTGATCGCCGACACCATCCCTGCAGATCTACTTTCCAATGAGACCGTCTACCATATCAACCCGACCGGGAGCTTCGAGATCGGCGGCCCCG
>CAYOJN010000057.1:0-10747 GCA_964404245.1 uncultured Sphingosinicella sp.
AATTCACCTCGTCCAGCTCGATCAGCGGCCAATTGTCGCGCGCCCAGCTGGGACCTGGCCCGCGATCACCGAAATTATCCACGTCTGTACCGCCTTCCACAAAAAAAGGTCGACGCGTCGGGCTCCTACCCTACGGGTTAGCGTTTCAAAAGCGCCGAGAGCGTCGTTCCCAGCTCAGATGGGCTCGGGCTCACTCGAATTCCAGCCGCCTCCATCGCTTCGATCTTGCTCTCCGCGCCGCCTTCTCCGCCGGAGACGATGGCGCCGGCATGACCCATTCGCCGGCCGGGAGGCGCTGTTCGGCCGGCGATGAAGCCGACCGTCGGCTTGGAACGACCCTTTTTCGCTTCGTCGGCGAGGAACTGGGCCGCCTCTTCCTCGGCGCTGCCACCAATCTCGCCGATCATGATGATCGATTCGGTAGCCTCGTCGGCGAGAAACATTTCCAGCATGTCGATGAACTCCGTGCCCTTGACGGGATCGCCGCCGATGCCGACGGCAGTGGTCTGCCCAAGGCCTTCGTTGCTGGTCTGGAACACGGCCTCATAGGTCAGGGTTCCGGAACGGCTGACGATCCCGACCGAGCCCTTGCGGAAGATATTGCCAGGCATGATCCCGATCTTGCACTCCTCGGGAGTGAGGACGCCGGGGCAATTGGGTCCGATCAGGCGCGACTTCGATCCGGACAGAGCCCGCTTGACCCGAACCATGTCGAGCACCGGAATGCCCTCGGTGATGCAGACGATCAGCGGCATTTCCGCCGCGATCGCCTCGAGAATGGAATCGGCTGCAAAGGGCGGCGGGACATAGATGACGCTTGCGTCGGCCCCGGTCTTGTCCCGGGCCTCCGCGACCGTATCGAAGACCGGCAGATCGATGTGGGTCTGGCCGCCTTTTCCCGGGGTCACTCCGCCGACCATCCTGGTTCCGTAGGCGAGCGCCTGGCGGGTGTGGAAGGTTCCGGTTTCTCCGGTCATGCCCTGAGTGATGACCCGGGTTTCGGAATTGACAAGAATGGACATTCAAGAGCCTCCAATGGGCTTGGCAAACAACAAACTTTCCTTCGCCGGCGCTCGGCTCAGGGTTCAGGGTTCAAGGTTCAGGCGAGCGAGCCGTCGATTCCCTTGCAGGCGTCAATCAGCTCCTTGACGGCATCCACCGAAACCTGGAAATTCGACCTAGCCTCATCGTTGAGCTCGATCTCGACGATCCGCTCGACGCCGCCGGCGCCGATGATGCAGGGCACGCCGACATAAAGATCGTCGACTCCATATTGCCCGCTGAGATGGACCGCGCAGGGCAGGAGCCTTTTCTTGTCCTTCAGATAGGCTTCGGCCATTTCGATTCCGCTGGTCGCCGGCGCATAATAAGCCGACCCGGTCTTCAGCAGTGCGACGATCTCGCCGCCGCCACCGCGGGTTCGCTTGACGATCTCATCGATGCGATCCTGAGTCGACCAACCCATCCGGATCAGATCGGGGATCGGAATGCCGGCGACGGTCGAATATTCCACCACCGGGACCATGGTGTCGCCATGCCCGCCAAGGACGAAGGCAGTGACGTCCTGAACCGAGACCTTGAACTCATCGGCCAGGAAATGGCGGAATCGGGCGCTGTCCAATATGCCCGCCATTCCGACGACCATATTGTGCGGAAGGCCCGAAAACTCGCGAAGAGCCCAGACCATCGCGTCGAGCGGATTGGTGATGCAGATGACGAAGGCGCCCGGCGCATGAGCCTTGATGCCTTCGCCGACCGCCTTCATCACCTTGAGGTTGATTCCGAGCAGATCGTCGCGGCTCATCCCCGGCTTGCGGGCGACTCCGGCGGTGACGATGATGACATCGGCGCCTTCGATGTCTGAATAATCCTGAGTCCCCTTGAGGTTGGAATCGAAGCCCTCGACCGGACCGCACTGGGCCAGATCCAGCGCCTTTCCTTCCGGGATGCCTTCGACGACGTCGAAAAGGACGATGTCGCCCAACTCCCTGGCAGCCGCCAGATGGGCAAGCGTGCCGCCGATATTGCCGGCACCGATAAGCGCGATCTTGTTGCGAGCCATTGGGCCCTCCACCCTTTCTGTCAATCTCGAGGAGGCTGCGGGCGCAGCCGGTCAACGTGGCGCTCGCTTAGACCGCTCGGCGCAGAGGGGCAACAGGGGCCCGTGTGGATTTGAGCTTCGCTGCGGGCGTGATCCGATGGACGGGTGAAGCGCGGATCCGGTCGCTAGAGGCATGGGGAACGGATCGGGAAGCTCCCGTCCAGTGCGATCAGTCTGGCGGCCGGTCCCCCTCGCCATGGCCGGCGGCCAGATAGGACTTGCTCTGCATCTCGATCAGGCGCGAAATCGTGCGCTGGAACTCGAAGGTGCCGTCGCCGACGGTGTAGAGTTGCTCCGGAGTCGCATCGGCGGCGGCGAGCAATTTCACCTTATGTTCGTATAGCGCATCGATGAGGGTGACGAAGCGGGCTGCCTCGTTGCGATTCTCCGGGCCCAGGCGTGGAATCCCGACCAGGATGACGGTGTGGAAATGGCGGGCTATGGCCAGATAATCGGCCGCTCCGCGCGGTTCGCCGCAAAGCCGCCGGAATGAGAAGACGGCGACGCCCTTCAGGCTTTTCGGAACGTGAAGCCGGCGCCCGCCGGCCACTTCAATCTCTTCGCTCGGGACCCGCTCGCGGTCCTCAACTGGATAATCGGTGAGCCGAAAGAAGAGTTCGCTCAGGGCCGCCGTGGCCTGCGGTCCGTTCGGGACATGCCAGGTCGGCATTCCGCCAAGCCGTTCGAGCCGGTAATCGGTCGGCCCGTTGAGCGGAAATACGTCGAGCCGGCGCTCGACGAGGTCGATGAAGGGAAGGAAGAGATCGCGGTTGAGGCCGCCGAGATAGAGGTCCGCGGGAGGCCTGTTGGAGGTAATGATCACCGTCACCCCCTCCTCGAGCAGGCGCGAGAAGAGCCGCGACAGGATCATCGCGTCGGCGCTGTTGTTGACCACCATCTCGTCGAAGGCGAGCAGTTTCGCACCGGCGGCGATGGACTCGGCAACCGGTGGAATTGGATCCCCGGCCTCCTTCACTCTTTCCGCTCGAAGCCGGTCATGCACCTCGAGCATGAATTCATGGAAATGGACCCGTCTTTTGGGCTCGAAGTCGATGGTCTCGAAGGCCAGATCCATAAGCATTGACTTGCCCCGGCCGACTCCCCCCCAGAGGTAGAGACCGCGGGTCGGCGCTTCGGATCCGCCGAACAGCCTTGAAAGAAATCCGCGACTCCGGCCGGACGTAAGTGAGAAGGAAAGTCGATTGAGCGCGTCGACCGCGCGCTGCTGGTCGCGATCGGGCTTGAGCTCTCCGGCTTCGAGAAGGGCCCGGTAGCGATCAGCGACCGCGGTCATGGCTCGACTTGCGAAGTGTACCCGAAAAGGAAGCCACCAGCCCATCCCGCTGGACCAGCCGCCCGTCCAGGAAGGCAAGCCGCCGCGTTTCGCGCAGAAGCTCGATCCGGGCATCGAGCGGAGTTCCGATCGTTCCGGGAGCCAGGAAGCGGACGTTGCAGTCGAGCGTGACCGCATCGACCACGTCGGCGCCGGCAATCCGGCCACCGGCGAAATAGGCCATGTCGATGAAGGTCAGGATGGCGCCGCCATGGATCTGGTCGCCGAGATTGGAATGGCTTTGCTCAGGAAACATCCGACAGACCGCTCGTCCCGGTCCATCGGGGCGGACGAGCAGCTTGCCTATGGCCGAGCTGAATCGCGGACCTTTCTCGTCGGCCAGGTCCCAGGTCCACCAGCCCGGATGGTCCGCGTCGGGTTCGTGACGAATGGCAGGATGAATATCCATCGAAGGCAGTGGAATAGTCGGTCAGGAAGCAGGACGGACCGGAAGGCGAGTACCGGCACGCTCAGGTGCCGTTTCAGGCCTCAAATCGCCCGCTCCAGAAGTAGCTTCTTCGTTTCCGCGATCGCCTTGGCTGGATTGAGCCCCTTCGGGCACACATTCGCACAATTCATGATCGTGTGGCAGCGATAGAGCCGGAATGGATCCTCAAGATCGTCGAGCCGTTCGCCCGAATATTCATCGCGGCTGTCCGCAAGCCAGCGATAGGCCTGGAGCAGGATTGCTGGCCCCAGGTACCGGTCTGAATTCCACCAATAGCTGGGGCAGGAGGACGTGCAGCAGGCGCACAGGATGCACTCGTAGAGGCCGTCCAGGGCGGCACGGTCCTCGGGCGACTGGAGACGCTCCTTGCCCGATGGAGTCGGCGACTTCGTCTTCAGCCAGGGTTCGATGGAGGCATATTGGGCGAAGAAATGAGTGAAGTCCGGTACTAGGTCCTTGATCACGTCCATATGGGGCAAGGGGGTGATCCGGATGTCGCCCTTCATGTCCTCGATCGCAGTCGTGCAGGCGAGACCGTTGCGGCCGTCAATGTTCATCGAGCAGGAGCCGCAAATGCCTTCGCGGCAGGACCGGCGAAAGGTCAGCGTGGGGTCGATCTCGCTCTTGATCTTGATCAGGGCGTCGAGAACCATCGGCCCGCAGCTGTCGAGATCGACCTCGAACTGATCGTAACGCGGATTTTCGCCGGAGTCCGGGTCATAGCGGTAGACCCTGAACGTCTTCGTCCGGCCCGATCCGGAAGGCGCCTTGTGGACCCGCCCCTTGTTCTTGATCTTGCTGTTCTTCGGAAGCGTGAATTCGGCCATGTCCGCAAAACCCTTTCGGGGGCCGGATTAGGCCCAGCCGGCGCGGCTTTCAAGCAGTTGCGCCGCAATCGAATAGGTTCGCGCATTGTCGACGTCGATCGCGTGCGCGCCATCCTTCAGAAGCACGGCCGAAGCGCGAACCCCGAACCGGCGGCCCAGCCTTTTCATCGCCTTCGGAAGCGAGAGCAGGCGGTAACGCAGGAGGATGAGGTTGACGAGCCCGACGGCGCGCAGGATCCGAATCGGGTTTTTCGCAAACTGCCCACCCGATCGATAGGCTTCGGCAAGGGCAAGCCCGCGCGAGGAAAGACCGTAGAGATTGCAATTGGAATAGCTGCCATCGGTGAACCGGTAGAAGCGGCGCTGGCCCTCCGGGTGAGCCGAAAGAACGTCCTCCCGCCGGGCGAGCGCGACCACTGCATCGTCCCCGGCCTCAAGTCGGTCGATCACTTCCTGGATCGCCGCCGCCGTCAGCAGCACATTGTCCCCGGTCGTGACGATGAAGGGGCCACTGATTCCGGCCGTCGCGGCATAGACGCTGTCGGTGATCGTCGTTTCAGCCGGAACGAAATCGATCGGCCCCTGGCCAGGAACCGAGTCCAGAATGGATCGAAGACCGGCCTCGGAACCCGGTTCCACCGAAATCCGGATCCTGGCCACCAGGCCGACGGGTACAAGCGCCTCGAGCACATGGGCCAGGAGTGGCCGGCCGCTGATGGGCACGAGGCACTTGTGAGTGACCCCTGCCTCCTCGGCCAAAGGATCCAGGAGTCCCTCACGCTGCGCTGCAAGGACGATGACCGTGACCCCCGGCAAGGTGTCGGCCCTCACGATCCCAGCAGCCCGTTGCGGCGCAATGCCTCGAACAGGATCGTTTCGATCAGTTGGGACTGGGACAGGCCGGCTAGCGCAGCCGATCGACCGAACACCTTTTCGGACCAGAGATTGGCCTGAAGATTGACTTCGAGAAACCGGACCGTGCCGCTATCGCGGTCGAGCCTGAATTCGAAACGGCCATAATCGAACGGGCGATATTCCTCGGCCAGCAGCCGGACATGCCTTTCGATTTCGGTGGACCAGTAAGGATCATCGAACGGGACCAGCTGATATTTGTGCGCCCGATCGACCAGGTCGCGCTTTTCCTGATAGGTCCGAAGATGGCTGGGGTCGGCCTGTTCGAACAGCATCATCGGCATCACCCGTGGCTCGCCGTCGATGGTGATCACCGGAACCTCGACATCGCTGCCGTTGAGGAAGGGCTCGACGATCGCGTCGTGACCCTGGCCATGGATGTCTGCAATTGCCGCTTTCACTCCGGCCCAGTCGAAGGCATCCTGAACGCCCCAGCTCGCGGAAGAGGCATTCGGCTTGATCACCAGCCGCTCTGCCTCCGGGCAACCGGCCGGATCCACCGGCGCGCCCCGTCGATAGACGGCCCAGGGTGCCGTCGGGATTCCGCGGGCGGAAGCGCACAGCTTGGCCAGATGCTTGTCGTCGGCGAGCCCGCGTAGGATGGGCGATGCGCCGAGAAACGGGAGCCCCAGACGGGTGCACAGGAGCGGCAGCATCATTTCGCTGTTCAGGAAGCCTCCCCGGTTGAGCAACGGAAAGACGAAGTCCACCGCCGGTCGATCGAACAGGGCATTGTAGCGATTCTCGACGACGAGGTTCAGCCCGAGCCCCTTCAGTATCTCGCGGATTTCGACATGATAGAGAGCATGATTGCCGTCTTCCGGGTGAAGCGACCCGTCCCAGTTCGCATGTTTGGCGATGAACATGATCCGAAGGCGGCGTCTTGCCTCCTCCGGGATCTGCCGCGGCTGGATCATGAGCGTCACCTGGGACTTCTGCCTTGGATCTGGACTGACAGCTATTGCTCGGCTGCCGATGGAGCTAGGACGCGATAGTCGCGTCGGGGCTCGGGTGCAAGATTCATGACCATTTCCATAGACAATGGCTCGCTACGCCCTCCGGCGGCCCTGTTGATGACCCAGGGCGGTGACGGACGAATCCGTCTCGACCCGAACACCGGACTCAATCGGTATCATTCGGCGCCGCGGCCGAGCGCTGTTCTCGCTTATTCCTCCTCGACCGCAAATGATATTTCCGAAGCCGCCTTCGCGCATGTCGAAACATTGCTGTCCGAGTTCGGACCGGCGACCAGCGCCGCCGACTATTCCGATCGCCTGGAGTCGCTTCGGCGCCGGATTCGACGGGCCTATGGCGTCGATGACGAGGTGGATCTCGTCTTCGCTCCGTCGGGGACCGATCTCGAATATGTGCCCCTTGCCTGCGTCGCCGATCGCGGTTCGGGAACGCACAATATCCTTCTCGGTGCGGACGAAGTCGGGAGCGGCTGCATCCATTCCGCCAACGGCGCCTATTTCGCCGAATCGACGGCGCTTGGCCATCCATCGACCATCGGCGATCCAGTGGCCGGGCTCGGGGGAGTGGCGGTCGGCCTGGTCGACATCCCGGTCAGGGACTCAGGCGGGCGGGTGCGGCCCTCTGCCGAGATTGGGGACCGGATCCGGGATTCCGCCGGCCAGGCCATTGCAGCCGGGCGCCACCTTGTCGTCCATGTCGTCCACGGTTCGAAGACCGGCCTCATCCTTCCGGTCGAGGCCGAGCTCGATCAGCTTCAGGCCCGATTCGGCACTAAAGCGACACTGGTCGTGGACGCGTGTCAGGCTCGGATTACGGGCCAGGCCCTTTCTTCCTATCTCCGGCGCGGAGCGATCGTCTTCGTGACCGGGTCCAAATTCATGGGTGCGCCTCCGTTCAGCGGCTTCGCCTTCGTTCCGCGTACCGTCGCTTCTGCGGCGCCGCCCCTCCCCGAGGGCCTGCGGACCATCTTCCGGCGTGCCGAATGGCCGAGGCACTGGCCCGGCGCCGAAATCCTTCCGGTCGGCGCCAATCCGGGGCTTCTGCTTCGGCTCGAAGCAGCCCTGTTCGAGCTCGAGCGGTTCCAGGCCCTTCCCCCGAGCAAGGTCGAGCCGGTGATCCTTGCCTTCCACTCGGCTATCCGAAGCGAGATCCTCGACAAGATGGAGGCGCGCAGGCTTGCCCCCTACCCGCCCGGCGACCGAAGCGAAGCGGACAGTTACCCGATCGAGATGCGAACCCTTTCCACCCTGGATCTTTCCCGGATGAATGGCGGAGCGACCTTCGAACAGGCCCAGCACTGGCACAAGGCGCTGCTGGCTCGGCAGGTCCGGCTTGGCCAGCCGGTCAAATGCGTGAGGATCGGGGGCGGCAAGGAGGCCGGACCCGGCTGGGGGGCAACATTGAGAATCGGCCTCGCCATGTGGCAGATCGCCGACAAAGCGGGTTACTCGGCCGACGCGCTGACCGCGGCCTTTCGGTCCGACATGGCGAGGATCAGGGAAGCCCTGGTTGCCGTCGCCGCCTGAGCAGAAGCTCAGCTCTCCAGAACCGCCTCGCTCGACAGTCGGGCGGCCCAGTTGAGGTTTCGGGTGAGGTACATCACCAGCGCGAGCGCTGCGAACAGCATCAGCGAGCCGATCAGAAGCGAATAGGCTTCGAGGCTGAGAAGGATGTAGAGGAGGGCGTAAAGCGAAACGAGCAGCGCACCGATGAAGGATGCCCGGCGCCAGCTCCCCAGAACGGCGGCCGAATAAGCGGTATTGAGCCCCGTGATGGCGGCCGAAGCGAGAAGATAGGCCGCCGTGAAGCCGATCACTTCGGCGAAAGCCAGCAAGAGCACGAAGAAGAGTACGAGGCCGGCTCCAACCAGAAGATATTCCGCGCTCGACACCCTCACCCCTGCAATGACGTCGAACAGGAGGAAGGCGAGGAAGGTGAAGCCGATGAACAGGAAGCCATATTTCGCCGACCGATTGACCCGGGAATAAAGGTCGACAGGCTCGATCAGGCTGACCTGGGCAATATGCTGTCCAGCCATCATCGGCCTTTCCGGCCCATAGCCGCTGACCATCGGCGGCGGCGGCGGCACAGCCGCGCCCGCCGAGTCGGTAGTGACGAGTTGCTGCCCAAGCGCGAGGTTGCCGACCCGGTAGCGTGCTTCGAAACCCTCCTCGCTCACGCTCCGGTCGGTGGGTAGAAAGCTGCCCTGGAACGACGGATGAGGCCAGGCCGAGCGGAGCCGCCAGCTTGTTTCGCCAGCCTGGGGCGCAAGCCCGAGGGAGCCATTGCCTCGGAAGGAATAGCCATAATCGACCAGGAGCGGCTGTCCCGCGAGGGCGGCGGCATCGAGCCAGGCGAAGAAGCCGGGTGATTCGCCACTGCCGGGCTGGAGGCGCTTCGGTTCGCCGCCGATCGTCACCCGGGGATTGGCCCCAAGACCGCGGGGATCGGAAATATGGAAACGAAGCTCGGCCCTGCCGAAATCCATGTCCGCCGGAGCGACGTTGAAGCGCGCCATGTCCTGGGGCATCGTGAAACGCGCCCGGCCGGTCACTTCGGCTTCATAGAGAACGGCCTCGTAGATCGATCGCTGGCGTCGTTCCGGCCGGATCTCCGTCGAAAGCTCGGAAATTTCGGGTGAAAGCGTCAGTTCCTGCCATAGCTGGCGGCTCCGGGTGATCTGCTGAGACCCTTCGGTCACCGTCTCGGTCACGGTCGCCCGATAGGGAATGACCAGCACCGGCCCGCCGATCACCTGCTGCCCGCCCCAGCCTTCAGCGATCGACGCCTGCGCGAACTGGGACTGCTGCTGGCGGTCATAGACGAGCAGCCAGACAGTGAAGAGCGGGATCGCAAGCAGGAGTCCGACCAGGATCGCCCATCCCAGTTTCGCAGCCGGGCTTCGATCTGCAGTGAAGACGCCCATCAACCCGACTCCCGATTCCCGATCCGCTCTTGTCGGGCAGGGCGTTCAGGCTGGCAACAGGGATCAATGCAGATCGCGACCAGGAACTCAGTCAGACGCCACCCGAAGGTTCATCGAACTGGTTTCGATGGCGGGGCGCCCGACCGGCCGGGTTGCAGTGGCCGGAAGTCGCCGCTCGAGCGGTCGGAGCCAGTCGTAGGCGGCCGAGCCGAAGTAAACTTGCGGCTGCGAAGGCGGGACCTGGAAGCGGCTTTCCCACTCCGACACCAGGCTCGCCGCCTCGCTAAAGGCGGCACCCAGGGACTGCGGCTTTCGAAACGCATTATTGACCATGGCGTCACCGAAGAAGGTCCAGTCGCTGTCGGCGACGCAGCCGAAGGAGGGTCGTGAGCGCGAAGCGGCAGTGACGATGACACTTTCGGGTGATTGGAGAGCCGGGATGAACACGCCCGAATAGCAGGCATTGATGATGAGCAGTCGATTGCGGATTGCGCTCTTCTGAAGGAGGCCACGAAGCTCCAGCGGCGACACGGTGGCCGTAGGATTGCCCGCATATCGGTAGCCCAGGCCGGTAGGGAGGCCATGGCTGGTGGAATAGAGGATGAGGACATCCTCCTCCTCGTCCATCAGTTCGGCAATCCGTTCCAGAACGCGCGCCAGGTTGGCCGGCGAACCCTGGGCGAGCTCGATTGCCGGACCGCCGGTCGAGCCCGCAAGGACGATGGTTCGTCCGTCCGCATTGTAGCGGCGCTGGAGGACCTCGCCCGCGGCCCGGGCTTCGCGGCCGAACACCGGGTCTCCATCCAGGGCCATTGCAAGCACATAGGCATCGACGACGCCCGGCCGTTGGGGCTCCAGTCGTTGAAGGGCGACGGTCAGTCGTTCCTCATCGCCGCTTCGATCGGCGGCCGGCGTCTGAGCGGGCGGAGCGGAAGGTTGCGGCGCGGCCTGAGGGGCCGCCGCAGCGGCCAGGAGGAAGATTGCCAGTGAAGCAAGAATCCTCATTGGCCCATCGTCAGTAAACCCGCGCCTTTGGCTTGATATAGTCGATTTCGTCGGTGAGCGTATATTCGTGCACCGGGCGATAATCGATCCGAACCCCGCCTCCGGTGCCGCCCCAGCCGTCGAACCAGGCGATGCTGTGCTTCATCCAGTTGGGATCGTCGTGTTTCGGATAATCCTCGCGGGCATGGGCACCGCGGCTTTCCTTGCGGTTGACCGCACC
>CAYOJN010000058.1:0-10457 GCA_964404245.1 uncultured Sphingosinicella sp.
CGCCCTCGACCCCGGCGAGCACCTTCTGCTCCTCGATCGGGATTCCGAGCTTCTCATAGGTCCGGCGGATCTCGGGATCGAGTTCATCGAGGCTCTTGAGAGTCGGCTTCTGCTTGGGCTCCGCATAATAATAGGCGTCCTGGAAATCGATTGGCGGGATGTCGAGCTTCGCCCAGGTGACTTCCTCCATCGTCAACCAGATCCGAAAGGCCTTGAGCCGCCATTCGAGCATCCATTCCGGCTCGCCTTTCTTCGCCGAGATGAACCGGACCGTATCCTCGTTCAGGCCCTTGGGCGCAAAGGTCTGCTCGATATCGGAGGAAAAGCCCCACTCGTAGGTGGATGCGCGATCCATCGCCTCCTGGGCTTCGCGGTTTCGAACGCCGGTTTCTTCGCTAGTCATGTTTTCACCTGCGCCAGACTTGAAAGGCTGACGTTCTGAAGCGCGCCTCGAATGGCGCCGTTCACGACCCCCATGTGGGGCCGCACCTGACATGCGCCTTCAAGCGCACAATCGCTCCGCTCCGAATCAACGCAGCTCGTCATCACGATCGGCCCTTCCATTGCCTCCACGATATCGGCCAGGCTGATCTCCGGCGCGCTTCGGGCAAGTTCGAACCCGCCGCCGGTCCCGCGTGACGTTCGAAGCAGGCCGGCGGCTGCAAGGCGGCCGGTCAGCTTCTGCGCGGTCGGAAGTGGAACCCCCGTCTCATTGGCGAGCAAAGTGGTACTGAGCCGAACGCCATGGGGGCGGCGGGCGGCGGCGGCCATCATGACGACGGCATAATCGGTGAGAGAGGTAAGGCGCATATTCGGAGTAAATCGTTCCGATTAGGCATGTGGCCCCGAAGCGAACGGAGATCAACCCTTGAATGGGCCTTGCAACGGCCAAGCCGGATCTCTGGACCCGTTCCGCCGGTCCTGCCATAGCCGGCTGCGATGGCACTTTATCCTCTGTTGCGGCCATTGGCGTTCGCGCTCGACGCCGAAAGGGCGCATCGCCTCACGCTGCGGGCCCTTAAATTGCTTCCGCCAGGCCTTCCGGCGAAGCAGGATCCGCTTCTGTCCATCGAGTTGGCAGGCCTTCGCTTCCCCAATCCGGTCGGTGTCGCAGCCGGCTTCGACAAGGATGCCGAGGTCTTTGCGCAGATGCTCGGCTTCGATTTCGGCTTTGTCGAGGTCGGGACCCTGACTCCCCGGCCCCAGACCGGCAACCCGAAGCCTCGCCTGTTCCGCCTTGCCGAGGACCGGGCAGTGATCAACCGTATGGGCTTCAACAATGCGGGTCAGGCCGCTGCGATCCAGCGGATCCGAAAGCGGAAGAGGCACGGAATCCTTGGGGTCAATATCGGCGTCAACAAGGACAGCAGCGACCGCAATGCCGATTATGCGGCTGGAGTGGCCGCCGTTACCGGCCTTGCCGATTACGTCACGATCAACATCTCTTCGCCCAATACGCCGGGCCTTCGAGCGCTCCAGGACAAGCCGGCCCTCGATGCGCTTCTTGCCATGGCCTCCGAAACCCGCGGCGTCGGCCCGCCCTTGTTTCTGAAGGTCGCACCCGACCTGGTTCGGGGCGAGGTGGACGACATCGTCGAACTGTCGCTGAAATACAGGCTCGACGCCATCATCATCGGCAATACGACCGTCAGCCGTCCCTTGTTGCGATCGGGCCGTCGCGACGAAAAGGGCGGCCTTTCAGGCGCTCCGCTGAAGCGGCTTGCGCTGGATCGGCTCCGGGACTTCCGGGCTTCGGCCGGCACCGCCATTCCGCTGATCGCGGCCGGCGGGATCGAAAACGGAGTCGATGCCTTCGACCGGATCCGCGCCGGAGCCTCGCTGATCCAGCTCTATACGGCCCTGGTCTTCGAGGGTCCGGGACTTGCAGCAAGGATCAACAGCGAACTCAGGCGCCTGGTGAAGCGCCACGGATTCGATTCGATCATCGAAGCGGTTGGAACGGAGGAACCGGCGCAGCGATCAGCGTGAGCTGTTACTCCCGTTGGAACTCCCGTCTGCCGGGAACTATTATATCGAGCGGAGGCGATCGATGCGACGCGACCTTATCAAGACCATGACCTATCTGGGGCTCCACCTCATGGTGGCCTTCACCATCGGTTATCTGCTGACCGGGTCCGTTGCCATTGCGGGTGGTTTCGCCCTCATCGAGCCGGCCTGCAATGCCGTCGCCTATTTCTTCCACGAAAAGGCATGGAACGGAAGTCTGTGGGCTCGCCGCTCCCGGTCGGTCGCGGCCTGAATCGCCTGAATGGCGTGCGGCTTCACCTGGAAGCTTCGATCCTGAAAATTCCCTCGCGGCGAGAATCGGCCCCACCGTCGGGCCACTTATCCTTCCAGAGCACGCCATGAAGGCCGGAATCTTCGCCCTGGCCCGGGCGAACCTCGATGCCCTTTCGCTGAAGTCCTTCCAGGACACCGGGAGCGAACTTCGCGGCTTCGCCTGAATAGCTATCGCCCCGGGCGATGAGATTGGGCAGGTCGATGCTCTGCTGCATAGGCAGGCCCCACGCGATCGCTCCGACCATCGTCTTGGCGACATAGGCCAGGATCGCATTGCCCCCCGGAGAGCCAATGGCTCCGACGAACGCGCCTTCGGAATCAAGAATGATCGCCGGAGTCATGGACGAACGCGGCCGCTTTCCAGCAGCAACAGCATTCGCCGCGGACCTGCCGTCCCGGTCGAATGGCTGAAACGAGAAATCGGTCATCTGATTGTTGAGGAAGAAGCCATCGACCATTCGACCTGATCCGAACAGGGATTCGACGGTGGTCGTCATCGACACCACATTCCCCTGCGAATCGCCGACGACGAAATGAGAGGTCCCGGCCGGCTCGAGCGTCCGGTCTCGCGCCGCGACCGGAGCGCCCGGTGGGACCCCGTGCCTGACGGGCTGGCCGCCCCTTGCGCCGATCAGACCGGCCCGCGAAGCGACATAATCCGGGTCGAGCATGCCTTCGACCGGGACCGTTGTGAAAGCCGGGTCGCCGACATATTGGTCGCGGTCGGCATAAATGAGCCGGCTGGCCTCGGCGAACAGGAACCAGGCCTGGGGATCTTCCGAACCGCGTTCGGCAATGTCAGTCCGGTCGAGCATGAGCAGCAGCTGGAGCACTGCAACGCCGCTTGAAGGCGGCGGCGGGACGCAGACGATGGTGGCCCGCCACGGCCGGCACAGCCCCTCGCGCTTCAGCGGCCGATAGCTGGCCAGGTCATGGAGAGTCATCACCCCGGGAAGCGGCCCGGCGCCGACCCGTTCCACGATCCTTCGGGCGGTCTCGCCAAAATAAAGGGCGTCGGGGCCCTGGGCGGCGAGTCGTCCCAGAAATTCGGCATAAGCCGGGTTGCTCAGCCGATCACCGGTCTGGAGGAGGCTTCCGTCAGCAGCGCTGAAATAGGCGCGGGCGTCCGGCGCCATATTCTGCGGGTAACGACCTGTTATGAAGCGGCCGAGACGGGGGCTGATGAGGAAGCCTTCGCCGGCGGTCCGACGCGCGTCCTCGAACAGGCTGTCCCAGCCCAGCCGGCCATGGTCTTCATGGGCCAGATGGAGCATCCGCACCACGCCCGGAACGCCGGTAGCGATCCCGCCGACCACAGCCTCCCGAAACGGCAGCGGATCGCCTGAATCATCGAGAAACAGGTCGGGCGTCGCCCCGGCCGGAGCCGTCTCCCGGCCGTCATAGACGAGTACCCGGTTCCTTGAGGCATCATAATAGGTCATGAAGGCGCCTCCACCCATGCCGGAGCTTTGCGGCTCCACCAGGGACAGCATTGCCTGCACAGCAATCGCTGCGTCGACCGCGCTTCCACCGCGGCGAAGGACGTTCATCCCCGCTTCCACCGCAAGCGGATTGGCTGCGGTGACGTAGATCGGCGCCGGCGAGTCAGGCGCTGCTGAAGACCCCGGAGCCGTGGCGCAGGCGCCAAGCGCAATCAGGCCGAGCAACCACAAGGAACGCAAACAGATGAGCATGGTGAGGCCCTTCCCGCTTTCGGATCAGGTCCGACTAGCCATGCAGGGGCGGGTCGTCCACGTCCATGGCCTTGGCGGCGAGCCGAAGACAGGTCTAGGAAGGATGAAGTAGCGGTATTGGCCGCACTGGCCTGGAGGGGTGATGCGGCAGCTCGAACATTTTCCGAACCTCGTCACGATGTTCTTCACTCGCGCTTCAGAGCAGGGAGAAAGACCCTTTCTCTGGGCGAAGTCCGGCGGCGAATGGAGGGCGATAAGCTGGGTCGAGGCCGCGGATCAGGTCGCCCGTCTTGCCGTCGCGCTGAAGAAGCTTGGCCTGGAACCCGGCGACCGGGTGATGCTGGTGTCGGAGAACCGGCCTGAATGGCTGCTCTCGGACCTCGCGATCATGGCTTCCGGCTGCGTCACGGTTCCGACCTACACAACCAATACCGAACGGGATCATCAGCACATTCTCGACGACAGCGGTGCCAGGGCGGTGATCGTGTCGACCCAGAAGCTTGCCCGAACCCTGCTTCCGGCCGCCGTCCGAAGTTCCTCCTGCGAGCATGTCATCGGGATCGAAAGACTGGCGACGGGCCAGGAAGGCGCGATCCAGTTCCATGACTGGACCGTCCTCGCGACGGAAGGTCAGGCCGATGCCGCAAGCGTCGCCCAGGGAGCGGGCTTCAGCCGGGAGGACCTGGCCTGCATCATCTACACCTCCGGAACCGGCGGAGCGCCACGCGGCGTAATGCAGCATCATGGCGCCATCCTCCACAATGTCGAAGGCTGCACGGCAGTCATTTCCGAGGATTTCGGCTGGGAAGAGGAAGTGTTCCTCTCCTTTCTTCCCGCCAGCCATGCCTATGAACATACGGGTGGCCAATTCTTCCCGATCGGCCTTGGCGCCCAGGTCTATTATTCCGAAGGACTGGAGAAGCTCGCTTCGAACATCGAGGAAGTGAAGCCAACGATCATGGTGGTGGTACCGCGGCTGTTCGAAGTGCTTCGCCAAAGGATTCTCAAGCAGGTCGAAAAGCAGGGCCGGCTCACCAGCTATCTGATGCGACGCGCACTCGAAATCGGGGCGAGGGATTATTCGGGAACGATGTCCATGTGGGACCGGCCCATGGACCTCCTGCTCCGACGGACCCTTCGGCCAAAGATTGCTGCCCGGTTCGGCGGGCGGATCAAGGCCATGGTGTCAGGCGGTGCTCCGCTCAATCCGGATGTCGGCATCTTCTTCCATTCGCTCGGGCTTACCCTGCTCCAGGGCTATGGCCAGACCGAAGCGGCGCCGGTGATCAGTTGCAACCGACCGAGTGCCGGCCTCAAGATGGATACGGTCGGTCCGCCGCTGAAGAACACTCAGGTCCGCATCGCTGAAGATGGCGAGATCCTCGTCCAGGGCGAGCTCGTCATGCATGGTTACTGGCGCAATCCGGCTCAGACTGCCCGCACCCTGGTCGATGGCTGGCTCCATACCGGGGATGTCGGGCATGTCGACGACAAGGGTCGGATCGTCATCACGGATCGCAAGAAGGATATCATCGTCCTCGATAAGGGGGACAATGTCGCTCCGGCCAAGGTCGAGGGGATGCTGACCCTGCAAACGGAAATCGTCCAGGCGATGGTGGTCGGTGACAAGAGACCCTATGTGGTCGGCCTGATCGTCCCCGACCCGGAATGGTCGGCCGACTGGTGCGCTGCCAATCGAAGAAGCTGCGACTTCGACCAGCTGAAGACCGATCCCGATTTCGTCCGTGCCGTGGGCGCTGCCGTCGACCGGGTGAACAGCGAGCTGTCGGTGATCGAAAAGGTTCGGCGGTTCATTCTTGCCGACGAACCGTTCACGGTTGAGAATGAACAGCTGACGCCCTCGATCAAGATCCGCCGTCACGTCATCAAGCAACTCTATGGAGAGCGTCTGGACGCGCTCTATCGCCGCTGATCCTTCTTGTTCAGCGCGAACGCCGATAGGGGATGAACTCACCCAGCGCACAACCGCCATATTCGACCCCGCTGGTAGGGTCGAACACATTGGCGATATCGCCCTGACAAAGCTGGGCCGAGACCGTGCTGAAGCGAAGCGCCCGACCGAAATCGAGATCGGGGCAGGAGCCTCGGGTCCGATTGACCCAGGCCCGGCCGCCTGACCCGGTGAACAGGATGGAATCGTCGGTGACGGTTCGATTGCCGGCGAGGTTCTGCGATCTCACGCAGCGCACCGCAGGGCCATCCCGCACATATCCCTCGAGTGCGGCCGAGAGCCGGTCACCGGCCGGGTGCGAAGCGTGAGGCGGCTCCTCGGTCATGCACCCAGCGACAAGCAGCGTCGTTCCAGCCACTGCCAACCATGAAGCGATCCTCATCGGTGGTCTCCCTGCGTCGGTGTCACCCCCGATAAGCGTCCTTTGCACGCCTTCGTTCCGCCAATTGTTCCACGGAATGCGCCCGCATGAAGGGGTTCGTTGCCTGCTCGAGCGCGATCGTGGTCGGAATGGTCGCTTCTCCCCTCGCACGCGCCTCCTGCACCGCCTCCATCCGCTTGCGAATCGCGTCATTGTCCGGTTCGGCGTCGAGAGCGTAGCGGCCATTGGCGAGGGTATATTCGTGGGCACAATAGACCAGGGTTTCCCCGGGTAGACCGGCGAGCCTCTTGAGGTTGGCATACATCTGGTCTGCAGTGCCTTCGAACAGCCGTCCGCAGCCCATGGCGAAGAGGGTATCGCCAACGAAGACCATCCCTTCGCCGTCAAAATGATAGGCGATATGGCCGGCCGTATGCGCCGGCACTTCCATCACCACCGCCTCCGCTTCGCCAAGTCTCACCCGATCGCCCTCCCCGACAGCCCGGTCGAGGCTCGGAATGCGCTCCGATTCCGCTGCAGGTGCAGTAACCCGTGCACCTGTCGCTCGCTTGATGGCCTCGTTGCCGCCGATATGATCGGGATGCCAATGGGTGTTCCAGATCTGATCGATCCGCCAACCACGCCGATCCGCCTCGGCAAGGACGGGCCCAGCCTCGGCGGGATCGACCACCATCGTCTCGCCGGAAGCCGGCTCATTGACCAGCCAGATATAGTTATCGGACAGGGCCGGAATCCGGACGACTTCGAGCATCACCAATGACCCTCATTCGGCATCGAGACCCAGGGTTCCGCCGCCGGGAGCGCTTCGCCATCCTGAAGCAATTCGACCGATATGTTGTCCGGGGTTCGGACGAACGCCATCCTGCCATCGCGCGGCGGTCGATTGAGAGTGGCCCCATGATCAAGCAGATGCTGGCATAGATCGTAAATATTGCTGACCCGATAGGCGATGTGGCCGAAATTGCGCCCCTCGGAATAGCCTTTTTCGTCCCAATTATGAGTCAGTTCTATCTGCGCCTCCTCGTCGCCCGGGGCCGCGAGGAAGATGAGGGTGAAGCGGCCCTGTTCATTGTCGATCCGACGAAGCTCGCGAAGTCCGAGCAGGGCGAAGAAGCGGAGGCTCTCCTGCGGGTCCGAAATCCGAATCATGGTGTGGAGATATTTCATTGTTCCCAACTCAATTCGTCGCTATAAACACACGGTTCATCGGCATATCGTCAGATGGACCGGCCGCCCCGCGATCAGCGAGTCGGCAGGCTGGGAGCATAGCATGTCCGAAACTTCGCTGAACAATCGCAAGGCCGCGCTGTTCGCCGCGGCGATCCTGGCGATCGGGATTCTCCTCGGCGGTTATCTTCTTGGCGATGGCCTGAGGCGAGCCCGGATGGCGGATCGGTCGGTCACGGTGCGCGGACTTGCCGAACGCAATGTCACGGCCGACCTTGCGACCTGGAACATCCACTTCAGTGCCCAGGGAACCGCGCTTGGCCCGGTCCAGGCCCAGATCGATCGGGATGCGCGCACGGTGGCGGAATTCTTCCGGGCGGCCGGATTTCCAGGCGAGGCGGTCAGTGATTCGGGCGGTTCGGTCAATCAATATTATGACAGCAGCCGCGGCGAGAATATCGTCACGATCAATCGTCGAGTCCAGCTTCGAACCACGGACGTTATGCGGGCGCGGCAGGCCCATGCGCGGCAGTTCCAGCTGATCCGGGACGGTGTCGCGATCCAGGAAGGATCGGGCATGCAATATGTCTTCACCCGGCTGAACACGATCAAGCCGGAGATGATCGCCGAAGCCACGCTCGATGCGCGCGCCGGCGCCGAGCGCTTCGCCAACGATTCTCAGACCGATGTCGGAGGTATCCGTTCGGCTACCCAGGGTTATTTCTCGATCGGGCCGCGCGATGGTGACGATGCCGAGGCGACCTATGGCGGTCGCGATTCTCCCTTCCAGAAGGTCCGGGTCGTGACGACGATCGAATTCTACCTCGACTGAACGGTTGAAGGGTCAGGGTCGGGGCTGATCCGGCGCACTATCCGGTGCCTCCCGCTCGTATGCCGTCGCAAGGCTTGCCCGGGCGGAGCGACCGGCACTGCTGTCCGGAGCCTGGGTCGCCACCTGCCGGTAGAGGCGCTCGGCTTCCTCCATATCGCCGGCGAGTCCGGCAAGGGTTCCGGCCAGGAGCAGGATGTCGGGATCGGTCGGAGCCAGGGTCAGCGCGCGACTTATGTCCGTTCTTGCCCGGGCAAGATCGCCTTCACGCTGCGCCAAGGCAGAGGAGAGATACCAGGCGAACGGGTCCGCCGGGACGAGCTGGAGCCCGCGGTCGACCTCACTTCGCGCGCCAGCCAGATCATCGAGGGAAACGAGTGCGCGACCGCGATCAAGGTGGATTTCGCCGCGAAGCTCGTCGGCGAGTTCGGAATTGGCGAGTGCCCGATCGAGCGCGATGAGGGCCCGATCGGCCTCACCGGCCGCGATCCAGGCATTTCCGGCCTGTGCCCAAAGATCGCCGGACAGGGACTGCTGGGCCGGCTGTAGCTCGCCGGCTGCCATTTCGTAGACGGACGCCGCTTGCCCCCACCGTTCGAGAGTGATCAGAGCAAGGCCGAGGCATTGGCGCGCAAAGACACTGCCGCCCTCGGCGATCCACCTTTCGGCGCTCTCCGCGGCTGCGGCCGGGGTTGCCTGCACAAGATCCGTGCAGCGGCGATAGCGGGCCTCCATCGACTCTTCGGGGCCGGCAGGCTGTGCGGACTGCGCCGCCAGACTGGCAATGAGCGCGATCAATAGGGTCAAGGATCCAGTTGCTCCAGCAATGTCTCGACTGTCGCGACGAGCAGGGCCAGATCGCCCGGTCGGGAAAGTCGGTGGTCGCCATCCTTGACCAGGCTCAACTGCACGTCATCTGAACGAAGCCGTTCGGCGATCTCAAGCGAAAGGCGCCAGGGCACGTCGTCGTCTTTCTGCCCGTGGAGCAGCCGGACCGGACAATGGATTTCGAGCGCGGATTGCAGAACCAGCATCGCCTCGCCGCTCTCCCAGAAGGGCCGGGTCGTGACGTAAGGCTGGTCGCCATAAGGCGAATATTCTTCGAGCCGGCCTTCGCTCACGATCACTGCCTTCTGTTCGTCCGTGAACCCCCAACGCGTAAAGTCGGGTGCGGAAGCAATTCCGACGAGGGCCTTGACCCGCTCGGGACGAGCGACCGCGAGTAGAAGCATCAGCCATCCGCCCATCGACGAGCCGACCAGCACTATCGGGCCGTCGACGACGTCATCGATCATCGCCAGCGCATCGTCGCGCCAGTCGGCGAGAGACTGGACCTCGAACTCGCCGCTGCTCAGGCCGCAACCGCCATAATCGAAACGCAGCATGGCTCGATTGCAGGAAGCAGCCCAGCCATCGATCGTCGTCGCCTTGCTTCCGTCCATGTCGGACATGTAGCCTGGAAGGAAGAGAAGGGTCGGTGCTCGTCCCGCGCGGTGGCGATAGGCAAGATGTCTGTTCTCGCCGGCGACAAGATGGCGAAGGTCGTCCATCGCGCCGCTTTAGCACTTGCCCGGGCTGCGGCAATGCGCGGACCGGAAACGAAGACGGCCGGCCGGCCACTGGCCAGTCGGCGTTTGCCTGGACGGGCGGGCAGCCTATATGCGCTGTCTTGCCGAAAATGAGAGCAGTTCAACCCGATGTCCGAGATGATCAAGATCCGCCTGCCTGATGGTTCCTCTCGCGAGATGCCGAGCGGTACGACCCCCGCGGACGTGGCCGCGGCGATCGGACCGGGTCTCGCGAAGGCGGCCCTTGCGGCAAGGGTGAATGGTGAAGTTCGCGATCTGACCCGGCCGCTCGAATCCGATTCCGAACTGGCCATCGTGACTGCGCGCGACGAAGCGGACGCGCTTGAGCTCGTTCGCCACGATTATGCCCATGTCCTTGCCGAGGCGGTTCAGAACCTGTTCCCGAGGACCCAGATCACTTTCGGCCCGGCGACTGATGACGGTTTCTATTACGACTTCGCGCCTTCCCCGGAGCGAGGCCCCTTCACTGAGGAGGACCTGCCGGCGATCGAGGAGGAAATGCGCCGAATTATCGCTCGCGACG
>CAYOJN010000059.1:0-10417 GCA_964404245.1 uncultured Sphingosinicella sp.
CCTGGGTCTTGGAGCGCGGGACGATCGTCTTCTTGCGGGTCCGGATCATCACCTTTGGCGGCTCGGCGACGTCAGCCGCGATGATTCCGTCCAGCGTTGGCTCCCCCGACATCCCTATGATCGCGTTGACCGTCTCGGCGTCGATGTCATGTCCTTCGTCGAGACGATTGTAGAGACCGATCAGAACCTCGCGCGCACGGGCAGCATTTTCCGGTTCGCCCTCGATCTGGACCCGAGCGCCGCGGGCCGCGATATAGACCCCGAGGCGGTCCTCGATCGCGACCAGGTTGCGATCGAACTCCCCGAACAGCGGCCCGAGAAGATGCGGTTGATCGAATTCAATCTCGACCCGTGCGCGGGGCGCCTGCGTGTCGGACTTTCGCTGTGCCATCAGGCGGACTGCCTCTCCAAAACGAACAAGGGTTCGGTCCCCGGCAGATCCGGTGCGCCGTTCGGCTTCACTTCGGACCCGGCGAGGCTTCGGGGACCGGCGGCGATCAGGTCGACCTCGATCAGATCTCCAATTTTCGCCGATGTCTCGAGGTGGACCGACTGAAGCCAGGGTGATTTTCCGATACTCTGGCCAGGCTTTCGGCCGGGCCGCTCGAGCAGCACCGTGGTACGTCTTCCGGCGGTACGGCGATTGAAGGCCAGTTGCTGCTCGTCGAGCAGGGCCTGGAGCCTCTGAAGCCTCACGTCCATCACTGCTGAGTCGACCTGGCCTTCCATCTGGGCCGCGGGTGTTCCGGGTCGGGGCGAATATTTGAACGAGAAGGCCTGGGCATAGTTGACCGCTCGGACGAGATCGAGGGTCTGTTCGAAATCCTCGTCGGTCTCCCCCGGGAAGCCGACGATGAAGTCTCCGGACACGGCGATGTCGGGACGTGCGGCGCGAACCCGTTCGATGACCCGAAGATAGGAATCAGTGCCGTGGCTCCGGTTCATCGCCTTCAGCACATGGTCGCTTCCAGACTGAACCGGCAGATGCAGATAGGGCATCAGTGTCTCGACCTCGGCATGGGCGCGGATCAGCCCCTCCCCCATGTCATTGGGATGGCTGGTCGTATAGCGGATCCGGTCCAGCCCGGGAATGCGGTCCAGCTCCCGGATCAGATGTTCGAGATCGCGGCCGGCGCCGTCGTTCCATGCGTTGACGTTCTGGCCCAGCAGGGTGATCTCCCTTGCACCGGAATCGACCAGTCCTTTGGCCTCGTCGATGATCGCCGTCCAGCCGCGGGACACTTCGGCTCCACGCGTATAGGGAACCACGCAATAGGTGCAGAACTTGTCGCAGCCTTCCTGGACTGTGAGGAAAGCGCTCGGCGCCTGCCGCCGCCGAGCCGGAAGCGCACCGAATTTCGATTCGACCGGCATGTCGGTATCAACGGCTCGGCGTCCTTCTTTCGCTTCGCTGACCAGCGCCGGGAGGTTGTGATAGGCCTGCGGCCCGACGATGATGTCGACCCCCGGGGCTCGACGGCCAATTTCGGCGCCTTCGGCCTGGGCCACGCAACCGGCAACCGCGATCAGCGGCTGCTCGCCGGAGGCACGATTGAGCACCCGACCGATCTCCGAATAGACCTTTTCGGCGGCTTTCTCGCGAATATGGCAGGTGTTGAGAATGACGAGGTCAGCGGGATCGCCCTCCACCGCCGCTTCCATACCTTCCGATTCGAGCAGCTCCGTCATCCGCTGGCCGTCATAGACGTTCATCTGACAACCAAAGGATCTGACCTGAAAAGTTCTGGGATTCCGGTTCTTCATCGCTGACCATATAGGGGATCGCCTGCCGCTCCGGAAGCGGCAAGGGCGTTCGCAACGCGGGCTTCAGCAAGGGCCGCCAGACGCTTGCGATCTCCGGCTGAGGCGGGGTCGATCGGCTCCAGAAATTCCAGCCTCACCGGAATTCGTCCACGGCGCGACAGAATGCGCGCTACGTGAGTGCCCGCAGGTTCGTCGTCCACCCAGGCCAGTCGGGGCGTGAGCGGCCCATAGTCGATCGCGACCGGCTGCACCTTCACACCCGGCAAGGCGGGATAAAGGGAAGCGAACAGGCTCGGTCGGAAGGACCGCATCGAAGTTGCGGTCGTTCCTTCGGGAAACAGGGCCACGGAGCGGCGCCTTGCGAGCGCCTGGCGAAGCTGGTCGGCCTGGCCATGCACCTGCCGGCGCGCGTTGCGGGCGACATAGAGGGTCTCGTTCAGCCCCGCGATCCAGCCGATCAGAGGCCAGGATTCGAGGTCATCGCGGGAAACGAAGACCGGCCCTGCGGCACCGCCAAGGATCAATATGTCCAGCCAGGTGACGTGATTGGCGACGAACAGCACCGGCTCGCCAAGGACCCGGCCCCGGACATCCACTCGAAGGCCGACACAGCGACCGGCATAAGCGAGGAAGATCTGCGGCCAGATCGAGCGAAGCCGAAAGGCTTTCCAGAGGTAATGGAGCGGAAGGCAGGCCAGCAGACCAGCGGCCAGCGCAGCGACGCGAAACCCGCGGATCACGCGCTTATTTATCGCGCCCGAGTGCGACCCCGTACAATTCCATCCGGTGATCGACGAGCCGAAAGCCGAGCCGTTCGGCAATTCGGCGCTGAAGCTGCTCGAGCTCCTCGTCGACAAATTCGATCACCTGGCCGGTTTCGACGTCGATCAGGTGATCATGATGGCTCGCATCGGCCGCTTCATACCGAGCACGCCCGTCACCGAAATCATGGCGCTCCAATATACCCGCTTCCTCGAAGAGACGGACAGTGCGGTAGACGGTGGCAATGGAGATGCCGGGATCGATCGCCGAGGCGCGCGCATGAAGCGCCTCCACGTCCGGATGATCATCGGCTTCGGACAGGACTCGGGCGATGATCTTGCGCTGCTCGGTGATCCGCAGCCCCTTTTCCGCACACAAGGCCTCGATGTCTATCTGCCGAGTCATAGCTATCATGTCCGGAACTCGGCTCGATCCCTGGCTGAATCGAACCGCGCCCGTTTCTCCTGGCTGTCAAACGTTGCGAGTCGCCGAACCTGCTCATCCGACTTGAACAAACCCTAGAGCAGATTTACCCGGGGTCAAAGCCCGGGAGTGGCAAAGCATCGCCTTGCGTCGGCAAGACGATGCTCAAGTTCCGTCAGTCGCTTATTTCTTGCCATTCTGTCTGGGCTTGCGGCCCAGGCCGATCTTTTTGGCAAGGGCCCGGCGCTGCTCGGCATAATTGGGCGCAACCATCGGGTAGTCGGGACTGAGTCCCCACTTGGCCCGATATTCGTCCGGTGTCATGTCGTAGGCGGTCGCAAGATGCCGCTTGAGCATCTTCAGCTTCTTACCATCCTCCAGGCAGACGATATAGTCAGGCTTCACGGATGAACGAATGGAAACCTTCGGTTCCGGCTTCGGCTCTGGTTCCTGATTGCGATCGCCCAGGCCGATCAGAGCATTGTGGACATTGTTGATGAGCAACGGGAGGTCGGAAACGGCGACGCTGTTATTGCTTACATGTGCCGACACGATATCGGCAGTAAGCGTGATCAGAGTCTCCCCAAACTGATCTGTGTTTTCCATTTGACGATGTTCTTTCTCACAGAGGGATCCATGCCATTGGCCGTGGCATGACCAAGGGATACGCCCCCCGTCACGATCTTGACAAGCATGTACTGGATGGCGGCAGAGCTGTAAGAATCAGTCTTCGGTTATTTTTGCAAGCGTTAGAGCATCATAGGGGCCCGCTTCCCCTGAATAATAGTTGCGGCGCCGGCCGACTATTTCGAAACCTGCCCGCTCATAAAGCTTGATCGCCCGGTTTCCGTCGCGAACCTCCAGATGAAGGCGGGTGACCCCTTTCTTTCTGGAATCCGCCATGAAGGCGTCGAGAAGCGCAGCTCCGATCCCGCGGCCCTGGGCCTCGCTCCGAACGGCGAGAAGAAGGAGTTCCGCCTCGTCGCCAACCGATCGATTGAGAGCAAAGCCTACGACCTGCCCGTCTTGCCAGGCAAGTCGGAGCCAGACCCCTGGAAGTGGGAGAAGACCGGCAAACTGGGCCGAGGTCCAGGACTCGCCGAAGCTCGGATCGAAGCTGTCGTCCATGACCGCCATCGCTGCGGGCAGATCGGCCGGACCGCCAGACGTGATTCTGATTTCGCAGCCCGTCACTTCATCGGCCTCGCATCCGGGGCGCGCCCATAGATCGGCCTTGGCGGCAGCATTCGCAGAGCCGCGGGGAGCAAGCGGGCGTCGGCGGCATCAGGGAGGCTGTCTTTCCACCGGCCATGACCACGCTCCGCGACCAGAGCCTGCGCGCCCGATCCGACTACGGCTTCGCTCGCGATCCGCAATGCCGCCTGCTGCGGAGCTAGGGAGCACAAATCGTCCAGTGGAGCGATCGGGTCACCACCGAAAGTTTGCACGAAGAGTTCACCATGCCCTCCCGCCATGGCGACAGCGACCTCGGTCTCTCCGCTTGCGGCAGCAAGCAGAGCGAGGGAGGAAAAGCCCGCCAACGGCACCTTCCACCCGATCGCCAGCCCCTGCGCGGCAGCGAGACCGACCCGGATTCCGGTGAAGCTTCCCGGGCCGCAATCGACCAGGATCGACGCCGGCCTTGTGCCATCCAGAAGCGCCTCGATCATCGGAACCAGCCGCTCGGCATGGCCCCGGCCGACCAATTCGTGCCGTCGATCGACCAGGGTTCCGTCGCCAGCGATCAAGGCCACGGAACAAGCCGGCGTGGCGCTGTCGATCACCAGCTGAACAGAATCCACGCTTTCCATTCTGTCCTTCGTCACCGGAAGTGGGGGATGGAGTCCAGTCCTTCCGAGCATCGCTGCCCGGCGGCTGCCGCCGAGGGAAGCAGTCGCTTTCAGGCGTCACACCAGGCGACCGGCCACGCCATTCGCCATCAAATGGCTTCGACGGCTTCCACCTCGGGTACATAGTGACGGAGCAGGCTTTCGATTCCCTGCTTGAGAGTCATCGTCGAAGAGGGGCAGCCGGAACAGGCGCCCTGCATCGCGAGATAGACTTTCCCCTCCCTGAAGCCGCGATAGACGATATCGCCGCCATCCTGGGCCACGGCCGGCCGAACTCTCGTTTCGATGAGCTCGCGGATCTGGGCGACGATTTCGGAATCTTCGGGCCGATCCTCGAAACCAGGCTCGGGAGCGATATGGATTCCGGCGGCACTGCCGGTGCGAAACAACGGTGCTCCGCTGGAGAAATGATCCAGCAGGATCTCGATGATCTGCGGCTTGAGATGGTGCCACTCGACACCGGGAGCAGCAGTCACGGAAATGAAATCGCGGCCGAAGAAAACGCCCTCGACCTCGCCGGTCGAGAAGATGGCTTCCGCGAGGGGCGAAGCCTCCGCGTCCTCCGGGGTTGCGAAGTCGCGGGTCCCGCTCGCCATGACCGTTTCACCTGCGGTGAACTTGAGAGCGGCAGGATTGGGCGTAGTTTCAGTCTGGATCAGCATGAGACCGATGTGGGCCATGGCTGGCGGCGGATCAAGATGGAGTCGATTCCGACCTGGCCGCTGCCGGCCATCCTATCGGTGTGCCCTAGAAATCCACCTTGTCATAATGGGCCGGCGGCATGATCACTTCCATTCGCTCACCCAGCAGGGGCCGGAAGCTCGGTCGCGACTTCATTACCATGTACCAGTCCATGGTCTGCTTGTGGCCACGCCAGTCGATTCCGCCGAGATAGTCGGCAACCGAGAGCTGGGCGGCTGCGGCCAGGTCGGCAAGGGTGAGTGCCGGGCCAGCAAGCCAGCGACGATGGTCGAGCAGGTAATCGATATAATCGAGATGGCCGTTGGCGGCCGTCATCGCCCTTCGAAGGACGCTTGTTTCCGGGGGCGCCCTGCTGACCAGCCGCTTGCGCATCCGTTCCTCCATCAGCGGCGCGACGACATCGCGATGGAGCTTGTCGTCGAACCAGGAAACCAGGCGTCTGATTTCGGCGCGGTTGATCGCCGTTCCGGGGATGAGCGGAGTCCGGTCCAGAGTCTCCTCGAAAAATTCGCAGATGGCGCCGGAATCAATCAGGACCGTCCCCTTCTGCTCTCCGACCAGGACCGGCGTTTCACCGGCAGGGTTGAGATCGACGAATTCGTCATCCTGCTCCCAGGGGGAAACCCGCTTCAATTCGTGCGGAACGCCCTTTTCGGCCAGCATCAGCCGGACCTTGCGGGAAAATGGACAAAGCGGGAATTGGTAGAGCTGCCACATTGACCGCCCGTCTTTAGCGGCGCTTCAGGTTCAGTCCACCGGCATTTTGAAAGCCGTGTCCGAAGGCCCCCCCCTTGCGACCGGTTCTTGCCCGATGAGGGCGAGCCGCCGGATCAATAGCCGTCTTGCGGCCAATATTCGCGAGGGGCCCGATAGTCGCGAGGGGAATCGCGGCCGCGCTCGAAATCTTCGACCGCCACTTCGATACCCCGTTCGAATTCGCGGATCGATCGTCGCATGGCCGGGGCAGCGACCGCGATCGACTCCATCATCCGGCCCATTTGCCGAGTGACACCGTAAATGGACTCGCGGGTCCTGTCTTCGAAATAGGGATCGTCACGATGGGCAAGCTCCCCGAGCGTTCGGCCGGAAACGCCGTGGTCCACTCGGCGGCGATAGGGATCGGCGGCATCGATAAAGGGTCCCACGTCGATCTGAAGCAACGCACCGAGCATCTGGTCCAGAGCCGGAGCGATCGCCTCGACTTCGTCGGCCTTCGGGATGCCGTGCGCGATCGAACGATCCAGGGGGTCATGGAAAGCGGGCGCCTGCGCCGAAGCAGGGGCCGCGAGGGCGACCGCACCGATCAGAATCATGGCTTTACGCATCAACTTGCCTCCAAAGCGAAGCGCAGCTTCCGGGCACGACAGGGAACGCGCTAGTGACCGACTCGGTTTCCTCTTTGTCATCAACATGATGAGTCCCCGATGAACATGGTTCGGGCGGTCCGGGACACGCAATCCGGGAATCCCCACAGCCATGCCCAGTGACGATCAGCCCAAGCTTGGCATTGCAGCCAACCCGCTCTCCCCCTAGAGCCCGGCGCTGAGTTCGTTGCCGGGGCGCCAGCATGACCTTCGTTCAGTTGCTTATCATCGCCATCGTTCAGGGCGTAACGGAATTCCTGCCCATCTCGTCGTCCGGGCACCTGATCCTGATCCCCTATTTTACCGAGATGCCCGACCAGGGACCCCTGATCGACGTTGCCGTCCATGTCGGCTCACTGCTCGCGATCATTCTTTATTTCTGGCGGGAAGTCAGAGGGCTTGCCCAGGGCGGGCTCGCAACGATCGGAATCGGCCATTCCCCGGAACAGAAAAGGCTGCTCTGGTGGATAGCGATCGGCACCATCCCGGCCATCATCGTCGGCTTCATCCTCAAGCAGGGCGGCTGGCTGGAAAGCTTCCGGTCGACGACCCTCGTTGGAATCAACCTCATCGTCTACGGGCTTCTGCTTGGAGTCGCAGACCGGCTCGGTCGCCAGACCAAGCGCTATGAGGATATGAGCCTCAAGGACGCCATCATCGTTGGACTGGCGCAGGCGCTGGCGCTCATTCCCGGCACGAGCCGCTCAGGAGTCACCATGACGGCGGCGCGCTTCCTCGGCTATGAACGGGTGGAAGCGGCGCGCTTTTCCTTCCTTCTGTCGATCCCTGCAGTCGCCGGTGCAGGGACGCTTGCCTTGCTCGATCTTGCCGATGCCAGTGCCCAGATTCAGTTCGACGCGCTGGTTGCGGGCGCGATGACCTTCGTCGCCGCCTTTGCGACCATGGCGTTTCTCATGCGCTTCCTGCGCCACGCCTCGATGCTCGTGTTCGTGCTCTATCGGGTAGCCCTGGGAGCGGCGCTTCTGCTCTTTTTCTGACCGCCCGCCGCCTCACCTGGCCGGGTCAGCAAGGCGCCTTCACAATCGTGGGACAGGTTCCGGCCTGGACCCTCAGTAAGGGGAGCTGACCTTCGCCCACCGGCCCTGGCGGCGGTAGCTCGACAGCCATCCTTCGGCAACGGCGGCCAGCGGAGCTGGCCGGATCCCGAAGGATTCGAAGCCGGTCCCGCCGGCGCTGACGACATTGTCACGCTGGAGCATCAGCCACTGGTCCCAGGTGACGGGAGCCCCCGGAAGCCAGCCGGTCAGCCGGGCCATTATCCGGCCGATCGGATCGGGTATCTCGACGATCGGTCGTGCCCGGCCGATGGCCTGGCAGATCCACTCGTTCATTTCGCGCATCGCAACGACCTGCGGCCCGCCCAGTTCGTAAGTGCTCGCGGCATACGATTCCGGATCGAGCGCCGCCTGGGCGATGGCCTGGCCAACGTCTGGGGCATGGACCGGCTGAAGCTTCCACGACCCGCGAAGCACCGGAAGAAAAGGCAGGACCCGAGCCATTCCAGCGAAGCGGTTGACGAAATTGTCTTCCATTCCAAAGAGGATCGATGGACGGATGATGGTTGCGTCGGCGAAGGCCGAGCAGACCTTATGCTCCCCCTCTCCCTTCGTTCTGCCATAGACCGACTCGCTGTCGGGATCGGCGCCGATCGCCGAAACGTGGACGAGCGAACGGGCGCCCGCTTCCGCCGCGGCCCGCGCGACGTTCGATGCACCGTCGACATGAATGGCCTGGAAATCACCCCGGAGGATTCCGACAAGATTGATGACTGCATCGGCGCCCTGGCAGGCGGCCAGAGCATGGTCGGGATCCCGAATATCGACCGCAACGAACTGGATCATTCCCAGGCCGGTCAGCGGACGAAGGAAATAGGCATTGCCCGGGTTTCGCTCGGCAATGCGCACCCGAACGCCCGCCTGGAACAGCGCCTGAGCGACGTAGCGACCGAGGAAGCCTCCGCCCCCGAACAACGTGACCAAGCGGTCGATTTTCACCGTCATGCCTAGCGCCTGCTTCCTTCTTGCCGATCCCTTGCCGCCACGGAACCAGATTGGCAAGCCGCTCCGCTGTGGCGGGTCAGGCGCTCAGGCGCTGCTGAAGACCGTGCACCAGTTCGCTCGCTCGCTCATAGGACATCGGCCGGCCGAACAAATACCCCTGTATCTGGTGGACGCCGAGATCGCGCATCCGGGTATAATCGTCGGCCGTCTCCACGCCTTCGGCAGTGACCGACATCCGGAAACTCTTGGCGAGCTGAACGATGGACTGGATGATGGCGACGGTTTCGCGATTCTCCTGCGATTCGCGGACGAAGCTGCCGTCGATCTTCAATTTGTGGAAGACGGCCTTGTTCAGATAGCCGAGCGACGAATAGCCGGTGCCGAAGTCGTCGAGAGCGATTCCAACTCCAAGCGCTCGAAGGCGCTTGAGGACGTCGAGCGCATTGCCTGAATCACCCAGGAACACCGATTCGGTGACTTCGAGTTCGAGCCGGTTCGGCTTGAGGCGATGCCGGCCGAGTGCTTCCCCGACTGTGTTCGGCAATGCCGGGAAAATGAGCTGCTTCGCGGAGATGTTGATCGCGACCGAGACATGGTCGGGCCAGGAAGCGGCAGCCCGGCACGCTTCGTCGACCACCCAGTCGCCAAGCTCCATGATCAGGCCCGATTCCTCGGCAAGCGGAATGAACTTGTTCGGCGGGACGATACCGCGGGTCGGGTGATGCCAGCGAATGAGCGCTTCGAAGCCCTGTAGACTCTGATCCGCCGCGTTGATCAGCGGCTGGTAGAGAAGCCTGAACTGGCCGGCCTGAATTCCGGCACGAAGGTCCTGTTCCAGCCTGAGCCTATCCTCCTGCTCATTTTGCATGTCGGCGTTGAACAGGCAGCAGGTGCCGCGTCCTTCCGCCTTGGCCTGATACAAGGCAAGGTCGGCTTTCTGGATCAGATCATCGACACTCTGCCCGTCGATCGGCCCGAAGGCGCAGCCGATCGAAACGCCGATTCGCACTTCTGCTTTTTCGAGATGGAAGGGCTCGGCGATCGCCGCGATGATCCGCTCGGCAAGGGTTTCGACGAGTCGGCGGCTCTGAGCGTCCTTGATGACGACGGCGAATTCGTCGCCGCCCATCCGGCCGACATGACCGATCTGGCCGACTTCCTTTACGAGCCGTTGCGAAACGCTTTTCAGTACGGCGTCGCCCTTGGGATGACCGAACGTGTCATTGACCGGCTTGAAGCCGTCCAGGTCCAGGAACATGATCGCGCAGGGCACATTGGTCGCAGTCGCACCGGAAAGCGCTTCGCCCAACAGTTGTCTGACCCGGCCGCGATTGGGCAGGCCGGACAGAACGTCCATATTGGCGAGGTTGGTCAGCCGCTCCTGGTTCTTCCTGACCTCGGTAATGTCCTGGCCGACGCCGCGGAAACCCTGGAACTGGCCGGTAACGTCGATGATGGGGTCACCCGACAGGCTGATCCAGCGCGCCCCTCGGCGGGTCTTCAATTCCATCTGGAGGTTGGCGAACGGCTG
>CAYOJN010000060.1:0-10415 GCA_964404245.1 uncultured Sphingosinicella sp.
GATCCACCAGGCGGTCCGGCGTGCCCGATCCCGTGGGCTCGATGTCGCCCATGTCCATATCCGCCATATCTGGCCGCTTCCGCGCAACCTTGGTGACCTTCTCAAAGGCTTCGGCAAGGTGATCGTCCCGGAGATGAACAAGGGACAGCTCAAGACCCTGATCCGCGACCAATATCTGATCGATGCAAGGCCGGTCACCAAGGTCTCCGGCCAGCCCTTCAAGATCGCCGAGATCGAAAAGGCAATCGAGGATGCGCTGGCATGAAGCCGCCGCGCCTCGTCCCGATGCTCCTGATGCTGGTCCTGGTGATCGGCCTCATTTATTATCTCAACTGAGGATGATCCGATGACCGAGCAGGTCAAGCTCACCGCCAAGGATTTCGCCACCGACCAGGAAGTGCGCTGGTGCCCCGGGTGCGGCGACTATGCCGTCCTGAAGGCGGTTCAGCGAACGATGCCCGACCTTGGCGCCGATCCGTCCAGGACCGTGTTCATCTCCGGGATCGGCTGCTCGAGCCGCTTTCCTTATTATATGGAAACCTACGGCTTCCACACCATTCACGGCCGTGCAGCGACGGTCGCGACCGGAGTGAAGCTTGCCAATCCGGACCTGGATGTCTGGATCATCACCGGCGATGGCGATGCCCTGTCGATCGGCGGCAATCACAGCATGCACCTCCTTCGGCGCAATCTTGATTGCCAGATACTCCTCTTCAACAACGAGATTTACGGCCTCACCAAGGGGCAATATTCGCCAACCTCAAGGGTCGGCACGAGAAGCCCGTCGACTCCGTTCGGCTCAGTCGACCGGCCCGTTTCCCCCTGCGCCTTCGCGATGGGGTCGGGTGCGCGTTTTGTCGCCCGCGGGATCGATGTCCACAAGAAGCTTCCGGAGGTTCTGAAGGCGGCCCATGCCCACAAGGGCGCCTCCTTCGTCGAAATCTACCAGAACTGCATCGTCTATAATGACGACGTCTTCGCCGATTTCACGGCCAAGGAAAATTCAAGCAAGCAGCTCTGGCTGAGTGCCGGCGAGCCGATGCTGTTCGAAGGGGGGACGAAGGGCCTTGCCCTCGATCGCGATCGGCTGACGGTGAAGGTCGTCGATGTCGTCGACGGCGACTGGCAGGGCGCCGAAGTGATCGTCCATGATCCCACCAACAAGGCGGTCGCGCACATGCTGATCGACATGCCGTTCGGCGCGTTCCCGATCGCTCTGGGAGTCATTTACGAAGATCCACGCCCGACGTTCGAAAGCGCCGTTCGGATCCAGAATGAGGACGCGGCTCGAGGCAAAAGCCCCGATCTCCAGGCATTGGTCTCCAAGGGCCAGACCTGGCAGGTGACCAAGGAACCCCGCGAGATCTGAGGCCGCTCTAACTCGCCTTTTTCGAGGGTAACGAAGCCGGCCGGGAAGCTCGCCTCTTGCGTGCTCGGTCGCGGGGCATCATTCTGCAATCATGCTTCAACGGGGGAGACATCTGGTCGCTGGCGACCGCGGCTTCGTGACTGGCGGCGACCTGCTCGCTCGCCTGTTCGCGGGCGGCTTTTCAAGGGTGCTCGACCGGATCGATCGCGGTCTCGACTTCGGCCGGATCGAGGCGATCCTTCCAACCGGGGAATATCGGGTGCTCGGCGGCCGCGGCGAAGGACCGACGGTCATTGTCCACCTGCACAGCTGGCGCTCCCTGGTTCGGCTGGTCACTTCCGGGTCGGTCGGCTGGTACAGGGCCTGGGCGGAAGGGGAGTGGTCGAGCCCGGACCCGGTCCCGCTGTTCGAGCTTTTCACGCGCAACGCCGTCAGCCTCGGCGACACGGCCCGGGCGAAGGGGCCCTGGCGGAAGGTCAATCGCCTCGCTCACCGCCTTCGGTCCAACGACAGGAGCCGGGCCAGGCGCAACATCGCCCACCATTATGACCTCGGGAACGATTTCTATTCGGCCTGGCTGGATTCGAGCCTGACCTATTCGAGCGCGATCTTCGAAGAACCGATCGATCGGGTCGAAAGCCTTGAACGGGCCCAGGACCGAAAGATCCGTCGGCTTCTCGATCGGCTCGACCTCAAGGCTGGGCAGCATCTGCTGGAAATCGGCTGCGGCTGGGGAGGGCTGATGGAGATTGCGGCCCGCGACTATGGGGTCCGGGTCACCGGTCTCACCTTGTCGTCGGAGCAGAAGGCGTTCACCGAGGAAAGGCTCGAGCGGGCCGGACTTGCCGACCGGGTCGAAGTGAGGCTCGTCGATTATCGGGAAATCCGGGGCCGTTTCGACGCAGTCGCAAGCGTCGAGATGGTCGAGGCCGTCGGCGAGGAATATTGGCCCGCTTATCTCGACAGCATCGCCCGCTCGCTCGATCCCGGCGGGCGCTCCGCGCTCCAGTTCATTTCGATCGATGCGAGACTGTTCGAGGACTATTCGGCCAGTGCCGACTTCATCCAGACCTATGTCTTTCCGGGCGGTCTCCTGATCAGCGAGCCCCGGTTCCGGAACCTGGCCGAGGCTGCAGGCCTGGCCTGGAGCGATCGTCAGGGCTTCGGACCTCATTATGCCGAAACCCTTAAGCGCTGGCGGGAGCGCTATGAGGAAGCCGTTCGCGAAAATCGCCTGCCATCCGGCTTCGACCAGCCGTTCCACGATCTGTGGCGCTACTATCTCATGTATTGCGAAGGCGGGTTCAGGGGCGGGGCGATCGACGTGGCCCAGGTCACCCTGACCAGGCGCTGAGACGCGTTCAGCGCGCGACTTCCAGTCGGTGACCGCTTTCGAACCCGTCGCTCAGGAGGCCGAGAATCGCTTCGGCGACCGCGGCTGGCGGCTTCAGGGTCGACGGGTCCTCGCCCGGAAAGGCCCGGGCGCGCATCACTGTCGCGGTTGCTCCGGGATCGACGATCGCCACCCTGACCGGACTTACGGCCTTCGTCTCGTCGGCATAGCTCAGGAGAAGGGTTTCGAGTGCGGCCTTCGAGGCGCCATAGGCGCTCCAATAGGCCCTCGGATGGCGCCCGACGCTTGACGTCAGAGCGATCACGCTCGCCTTCTGGCTGTTGCGGAGAAGCGGATCGAAGGCGGCGATCAGGGCCTGCTGGGAAAGCAGGTTCAGGGTCAGGACCCGGTTGAATTCCTTGCCGTCGATCTGGGCGACCGGAGTAAGCGTTCCGAGCGTCGCTGCGTTGAGGACCAGGACGTCCAGCGCCTTCCACCTCTGGCTCACCGCCATCGCGAGCTTGGCGATACTGTCGCTTTCGGTCAGGTCGAGCGGAGCGATCGTCGCCGTTCCGCCGGCGCGATGAATGCGTTCCTCAACCTGTTCAAGGTCGCCAGCCGTCCGGGCGGTGAGGACGACATGGGCTCCGGCCTCGGCCAGGGCCTCGGCCGTCGAAGCGCCGATCCCACGGCTCGCGCCGGTGACCAGGGCCACCTGGTTTTCGAAGAATTTGGTCATCAGGCGTAGCTCTGTTCGCGCAGTGGAAGCCGATCGGGCTTGTCCAGGTCCTCGCGGTCGGTGAGCCGGGTCGGATAGTCGCCCGAGAAGCAGGCATCGCAATATTGCGGCTCGGCCTGGTCCCGGCCTTGCTCCCCGACCGCTTTGTAGAGGCCGTCGAGGGAGATGAAGGCGAGGCTGTCCGACCGGATATACTCGTTCATCTCGGCAACGCTCATCTGCGCCGCAAGCAGCTTTGCCCGCTCCGGAGTGTCGACTCCGTAGAAGCAGCCGTGTCTGGTCGGCGGGCTTGCGATCCGCATATGGACTTCGCTCGCTCCGGCCTCGCGAAGCATCTGGACGATCTTCAGGCTCGTCGTCCCGCGGACGATCGAATCATCGACCAGGACCAGTTTCTTCCCCTGGATCAGGGCATTGTTGGCATTATGCTTCAGCTTCACTCCCAGGTGGCGGACCTGGTCGCTCGGCTGGATGAAGGTTCGCCCGACATAGTGGGAGCGGATGATCCCGAGCTCGAACGGAATCCCGCTCTCCTGGGCGTAGCCGATCGCGGCCGGAACCCCGGAATCGGGCACCGGGACGACATAATCCGCCTCGACCGGATTCTCGCGTGCAAGCTCGGCCCCGATGGCCTTGCGCATCGTATAGACCGAGGCTCCGTCGAGGAGGGAATCGGGCCTTGAAAAATAGATATGTTCGAAGATGCAGGGCCGCGGCCGCATCGGCGCGAACGGATGGTGGCTTTCCACCCCGCGATCGGAGACGACGATGAGCTCGCCCGGCTCGACCGATCGGATATAGGTCGCTCCGACCACGTCCAGGGCAACGGTTTCCGAAGCGAAGATATAGGCGTCGCCAAGCCGTCCCATGACGAGCGGCCGGATTCCGAGCGGATCGCGGCAGGCGATCAGGCCCTCGGCGGTCAGGCAGACCAGGCTGTAGGCGCCTTCGACCTGATTCAGTGCATCGATGAACCGCTCGAGAAGGCCCTTCCTGGAGGACGTCGCGACGAGGTGGATCAGGACTTCGGTGTCCGACGTGGACTGGAAGATGGAACCGCGAGCGTTGAGCTCGCGCCTCAGGCGGATCGCGTTGGAGATGTTGCCATTATGGGCGATCGCGAAGCCGCCGGTGGAAAGCTCCGCAAACAGGGGCTGGACGTTTCGAAGCGCAGTCTCGCCGGTGGTCGAATAGCGGACATGGCCGATCGCCGTTCGGCCTGCCAGCGCCCGGATGATCTCGTCCCGGTCGAAATTGCCAGCGACATGTCCCATTGCCCGATGGGTGTGGAAACCGCGGCCGTCGAAACTGGTGATTCCGGCTGCTTCCTGGCCGCGATGCTGAAGCGCATGAAGGCCGAGCGCGACGACGGCGGCCGAAGTATCGGCGCCCCAGATTCCGAACACGCCGCATTCCTCGCGCAGCTTGTCATCGTCAAAAGGATTGGTGGTCAGCATGGCTTTCCCGAGTCAGCCGTTGGCCAGCGCATATAGGTAGCAAAAGCCAACTTGTCGCCCCCCGGGACAGAAAAGAAAGCCGCGGGACGAAGCCGGTCCGGCGCCGCTTGACGCTAACGTCAACGGAAACTAGGCCTCTCTTCCATGTCCCAGGCGCTTCACTCCGATTACCGTCAGTCGGGCCGGCAGGTCCGGACCTACACCATTACCCAGCTGTGCGACGAGTTCGGGGTTACTGCCCGGGCGCTTCGATTCTATGAGGATGAGGGGCTCATCTCGCCTCGGCGGGTCGGGCTCTCGAGAGTCTATGGCTGGCGCGATCGCGCCCGCCTGGCCTGGATCCTTCGGGGCAAGCGAGTCGGTTTCAGCCTTTCCGACATCAAGGAGATGATCGACCTTTATGATGTCGGCGACGGGCGCCACGAACAGCGCCGCGTGACCCTGGAAAAGTGCCGCGACCGGGTCGACCTGCTGAAGAAGCAGAAACTGGATATCGACGCCACGATCGACGAGCTCGAACGCTTCATCGCCATGGTCGAGGTTGCCGGAACGGGCGAAGAGACCGCTGCCGCCGAATAGAGATTGCCGCACAAGACGGAGAGACGAAATGCCTTCTTATACCGCGCCGGTGCGCGACACGATTTATGTTCTCGAACAGGTGCTCGGGATCGATCGCTATTCGAAGCTTCCCGGCTTCGAGAGCGCGACCCCGGACCTCATCGAGGCGATCCTGGCCGAAGGGGGGCGTTTCGCCGCCGAGGTCCTCGCTCCGCTCAACCGGATCGGCGACGAGGAAGGCTGCAGCCGCCACGACGATGGAAGCGTCACCACTCCGGCCGGGTTCAAGGAGGCTTATCGCCAGTTCTGCGAAGGCGGCTGGACGACCCTTTCCGCGCCGGAGGAATTTGGCGGCCAGGGCCTTCCATCGGTGCTTTCGACGGCGGTTACGGAATATCTGCTTTCCGCCAATCAGGCCTTCGAAATGTATAATGGCCTTACCCAGGGCGCGATTGCCTCGATCCTGGTCAAGGGCTCGGACGAGCAGAAGAAGACCTGGCTTCCGAACATGGTGGCGGGCAAGTGGACCGGGACGATGAACCTGACGGAGCCGCATTGCGGTACCGATCTCGGCCTCCTCAAGACCCGGGCGGAACCCCGGGACGACGGCAGCTACAAGATCAGCGGGACCAAGATATTCATCTCCTCGGGCGAGCATGACCTGGCGGAAAATATCGTCCACCTCGTGCTTGCGAAGATTGCCGGAGCTCCAGACACGGTGAAGGGTATTTCCCTTTTCATCGTCCCCAAATTCCTCGTCAACGAGGACGGGTCGCTTGGCGAGCGCAATGGGGTCGTCTGCGGCTCCATCGAGGAGAAGATGGGCATTCACGGCAATTCGACCTGCCTTCTCAATTATGACGAAGCGACCGGCTATCTGGTCGGCGAGCCCGAAAAGGGTCTCGCGGCCATGTTCATCATGATGAACGCGGCTCGGCTCGGAGTCGGTCTCCAGGGGCTCTCCCAGGGCGAAGTCGCCTATCAGAATGCCGTCACCTACGCGAAGGATCGGCGGCAGGGACGGGCGCTCGTCCCCGACGAGCGCGACCCCGACGCCAAAGCGGATCCGATCATCGTCCATCCCGACGTTCGCCGGATGCTGATGGAGATGAAGAGCTTCAACGAGGGCGCCCGGGCGCTCGTCCTTTGGGGAGCACTCCAGGTCGACATCATGCGCAAGGGCCAGACCGAACAGGAACGGAGCGATGCCGAGGATCTGCTCGGCCTCCTCACCCCGGTGATCAAGGGCTATCTCACCGACAAGGGCTTCGAGGCGGCGGTCGCCGCCCAGCAGATCTATGGCGGCCATGGCTATATCCGCGAATGGGGAATGGAGCAGTTCGTCCGCGATGCCCGGATCGCCCAGATCTACGAAGGGACCAATGGAATCCAGGCCCTCGACCTGGTTGGCCGAAAGCTCGGCAAGGACGGGGGAAGGGCGATCCAGTCCTTCTTCCGGATCGTCGGCGAGGAAGCCGGCCAGGCGAAGCAGAAGGAAGAGCTGGCCGTCATCGCCAACGCCGTCGAACAGGCATCGGGGGATCTCCAGACCGCGACGATGTGGCTGATGCAGAACGGAATGGCCAATCCCAACAATGCCGGCGCCGCCGCTTATCCCTACATGACCCTGATGGGGACGGTCGCGCTCGGCCTGATGTGGCTTCGGATGGCGAAGGCGAGCAGCGAGGCGATTGCCGCCGGCACCGACGATCCCGCCTTCCACGAAGGCAAGCTGGTCACGGCGCGCTTCTTTGCCGAGCGGATCATGCCGGAAACCAACGCCCTTCGGCGCAAGATCGAAGCTGGGGCCGACAGCCTGATGGCGCTTCCGATCGAGGCTTTCTGATCGTTCAGTCGAGGTCGGCCATCGATCCGGAAGCGGAGCCACTGGCCGGCGTAGCGGCTGCAATATCCGCCCCGTGGGACCTGGCCCGGGCGCGAAGCTCGGCGAGGAGCGCCTGGCGTTCCTCGCGAGTCATTGTCAGCGCCCAGTCCCAGGCGGCGTCATAATCATAAAAGCGGCGATTGCGCCGCTCGATGCTCACCATCCGGTCGGCGAAAGCCGGGCCATAGAGGTCGGACCAGGCATCGTAGAGGAAAAGATACAGGATCTGGTGATCGTCCAGCCCTCCCAGGCGGGGCAGGAGGAAGGCGAGGCGGTGCCCCATTTCATGGACCAGGGTCGCCTTCTTGTAGGTGGGAGTATAGCTGGCCCGAAGCCGGATCGTCCGTCCGTCATAGGACGTCATCGGCCTGTTCTCCGTGATGAAGACCTCGATGAAATCCTCGGGGAAGGGGAGTCCGACCAGCGTTTCGAGCGCTTCGATCATTCTTTCGCCTTCCTGCTCCCAGATCCGGCGATATTCCCGGGCAGGGGCTTCCAGCTTCGGCCCGACGGGAATGAAGTCGACCGGCGGATGGGCGCCGCAAAGCAGCGACGCGGCGAGGATGATGGCGGCCGACCGGTGCATCGGCAAAATCTATCGTCCACGCCCTTTGGCTTCCAGACGCTGGAGGTGAAGGCGATCCCGAAATGGGACCTGTCTCGTCAGGCGGTTTCGAGCCGGGTGAATCGGACCGGAAGGATCGACCGGATACCGAACGTTCCGTCGTCCCGGCGGCTGATCTGGCTCAGCTGCTGGACGTCCTCGGATCCGACCGGAATCACCATCAGGCCGCCCGGAGCGAGCTGATCCAGGAGGGGCTGCGGCGGAGAACCGGACGCCGCGGTAACGAGGATCCGGTCGAAGGGCGAATGCTCAGCCCAGCCGCGCGATCCATCGCCGATCCGGATTTCGACGTCATGGTCGATCGAAGCGAGATTGAGCCGGGCCGCCTGCCCGAACTCCTCGACGATCTCGACGCTGAATATGGTCGCGCCCATCGCCGCCATCAGGGCTGCCTGGTAGCCAAGGCCGGTACCGACCTCCAGCACCCGTTGGCCAGGCTCCACCTGGAGCAGCTCAAGCATCAGTGCAGCGACGAAGGGCTGCGATACGGTCTTGTCGAATCCGATCGGTAGCGGCGAATCCTGATAGGCGGCGGCGGCGAGCTGGGCCGGCACGAACAGGTGCCTCGGCGTTTCCAGAAGCGCCTGGCGAAGTCGCGGGCTCGGCTGGTGCCGCCCGATCTCGTCTTCGGCAAGGTCGAAATGCATGTCGATGATCTCGACCATGTGGCGGCGAAGGATGGCGAGATGGGCTTCGGTCATCGGCTTCACGGCGCTCGACCTCCTCTTCGAACAGGGTGGGGGAAGGGGCAGAAAAGCCAACGTCCGGACGTTGCCGGCGCTCCATCCCGGGCGCAATCTCTCCAGTTGCCGGATCAAGCGAGCCTTTCTACAGAAGGCCCGGCCTGCCCCTGTGGCGGAATTGGTAGACGCGCTCGACTCAAAATCGAGTTCCGAAAGGAGTTCCGGTTCGACTCCGGACAGGGGCACCATCTTCAACGTTCCGGAAACCGGCGCATTTTTCAATTGCACCTGGACCGGCCATGGCAAATCAAAATCGATTCGGGCCATCTGTGGCAGTGGCCGTGGCGAGAATTAAAACTAGTTCATCATCAGCCTTTCGCTCGGCGAGCCATCTGCAGCTCGAGCATCTTCACCTGGCGCATCACCCGGTTGCTTTCCATGCGCGGAACGAGTGCCATCTTGAGCATCCCCGCGAAGATCAGCAGCAGCATCGCGGGCAGGCCCCACCGCAGCTGAGTCACAGGATCGTTGGCCTCGAAGAAGCGCCACGCCGCCCAGGCGCCGGCGATGAACATGGCGACCTGCCAGAACATCATAACCGTACTCACCCAGCCGGTGGGTCCGCTGAACACCCCGAAAGCCTGGGTGAAGAAGCCGGGCTCGTCGAGCGTGCGGAGGAGCTCGCGTTCCTCCGCGTCGAGCGCCTCATCGATCATGCGGTCGATATCCTGCATCATTCGTCTCCTTCAAACGCGGCGCGAAGCTTGCGGCGCGCGTGCATCAGGCGGGACTTCACCGTGCCCGCCGGAACGTCCAGAGCAACCGCCACCTCGGCGACGCTCAATTCCTCGAAATGGAACAGGGCAATGGTGGCGCGCTGTTCCTCGGGCAGCGCTCGGATCGCCGCGCGAAGCAGGCTGTGATCGTGGCCGCTGCCGACCGCCTCCCTTTCCTCGCCACATGGCTGCGCCGTGACATTCGCGGACAAGCTTCGCCGCCGTACGGCATCACCAATCTGCCTCGCGCAGACCCGCGAGACGATCCGGTAGGCCCAGGCGGGGAAGGCCCGCTCATCTTGCAGCCGGTTCAGGCCGCGAACGATCTCAATCCAACCGAGCTGCGCGGCATCACGCGCGGCTTCGCCATCGCCGGTGAGCCGCCACGCATGGGCGACCAGCTTTGCCTGCCAGCGCTGGGCAAGCAGGCTGAAAGCCTCGGCGTCACCGGCGCGGGCGGAGACCACCAGATACTCGTCCAAAATTCGGGCCGACGTACGGGCCATCGCCTCATCCCCTAGCTTCAGGAGACAGGTGCGCGCGAACTGCCGATCGGTTCAATGACCATGTCGATTTTTGTGTAGTCCAGCCGCGCGATGGATGTGCGCTTTCCCCTCGTTTCGGACATTACCGGGCCATCACCATTTCCGCCCTCAAAGCCGCAGCGATCAACGCCCAGCCTTTTGTCCTGACGCTCCCTCCTTGACCCCCGCGCACTTTCTATACCTTATGGTTTGTTTCAGGCACGAGAAGCGGGATGTCCCTACTTGCGGCTTGGGGGCAAGATCGGTTCGGCCTTGATCGGCCGAACGCCATTCAGCCAAACCACCAGGGGGACATCAGTGAGTAGGATAGCAGCGACTGGGTTTGGCAGGACGGCAAGGACCGCCATCATCACCGGCGCTGCGCTTGCGACGCTGGCAACCGGGGCGCACGCCGAAATCGACGGACATGGTCCTGATGCCTGGCGGGTGACGGGGGTGGCGGGCA
>CAYOJN010000061.1:0-10333 GCA_964404245.1 uncultured Sphingosinicella sp.
ATCGACCAGTGCGCTTCGTCAGATCGTCCGCGAAGCGCGCGTTCCGATCGTCGCCGACATCCATTTTCACTACAAGCGAGCGCTGGAGGCCGCCGATGCCGGCGCCGCCTGTCTCCGGATCAACCCGGGGAATATCGGCTCTGCCGAACGGGTCAGGGAGGTTGTGAACGCGGCCAGGGCCAACGGCTGTTCGATCCGGATCGGAGTCAATGCCGGCAGCCTGGAACGCGACCTGCTCGAGAAATATGGCGAACCCTGCCCGGAGGCGCTGGTCGAAAGCGCACTCGACCATATCCGTATCCTCGAGGACCATGGCTTTCGCGACTACAAGGTCGCGGTGAAGGCCTCGGACATCTTCCTGGCCGTTGCGGCCTATCACCAGCTTGCCGAGGCGGTCGATTGCCCGCTTCATCTCGGAATTACCGAGGCTGGCGGCCTTCGGGGCGGGACCGTCAAGAGCGCGATCGGGATCGGATCGCTGCTCTGGGCCGGAATCGGAGACACGATCCGGGTGTCGCTTTCGGCCGAGCCGGAAGAAGAGGTGAAGGCGGGTTTCGAGATCCTGAAGGGCCTTGGGATCCGCAATCGCGGCGTTCGGGTCGTTTCCTGCCCGAGCTGCGCCCGCCAGGGCTTCGATGTCATCAGGACCGTTGAGACGCTGGAAGCGAGGCTGGCCCACATCCGGACCCCGATGTCGCTGTCCGTGCTCGGCTGCGTCGTCAACGGACCGGGCGAAGCGCGCGAAACCGATATCGGGATCACCGGCGGCGGTCAGGGCAAGCATATGGTCTATCTGTCAGGGGTCACCGACCATCATGTCCGCGACGAGGAGATGATCGACCATATCGTCAGCCTGGTCGAAGCCAAGGCGGCCGAGATCGAACAGACCCGGTCGGCCCTTCCCGACGCCGCCGAATGACGAAGACGAGCAGGCCCCGGATCGGCGCCGGCGCGGCGGGCTTCGCGGGGGGGTGAAGCCGACGAGTACGGCCGTGGCGTTTGCCGTCGCCGCCAGTGGAATTGCGCTGTTTTCCGGCATGGATGCGCTGATGAAGCACCTCGCCATAGCGCTGGGCACATATAATGCGCTGCTCTGGCGTACCTCCCTTGGCGCCCTTCTTGCCGCGGCCTTCTTCTTCGGCCAGCGAACGCCCTGGCCCAGAGGCGAAGTGATGCGGGTCCATCTCACCCGCGGCCTGCTCGGGGTTCCGATCGCGCTTCTCTTCTTCTGGGGACTGGCCAGGGTGCCGTTGGCGCAGGCCATTGCGCTTGCTTTCGTTGCGCCCCTGATCGCCCTCTATCTCGCTGCGCTTCTGCTCGGCGAGAAGATCGAGCGGCGGGCCGTCCTGGCCTCGATCCTCGGTTTCGCCGGAGTCATAGTCATTTTCGCCGGGCAGGCGAGGGCGGAGCTTGGTCCGGAGGCGTTCAGAGGCTCAATCGCGATTCTCGTCTCGGCGGCGCTCTATGCCTATAATATCATCCTGATGCGCCGCCAGGCGCTGCTTGCGCGGCCGGTCGAGGTGGCCTTCTTCACCACTGGCCTCATGGGCGGGGCATTCCTTGTCGCTGCGCCTTTCCTCGCGGAACTGCCGTCACCCGGCCATTTGCCTGCGATCCTCGGTGCTGCTGTACTTGCCTTCGGATCGCTGCTTCTCCTGTCCTGGGCCTATGCGCGTGCCGAGGCCCAGCACCTTGCCCCCGTCGAATATACGTCCTTCATCTGGGCAGCGATCCTCGGCTATCTCTTCTTCGCCGAAATCGTTCGACCGCTTACTCTGGTTGGAGCCGCAATGATCGTGATCGCCTGCCTCATCGCCGCGACCAGGCGGACCCCCGCCACTCCGGTCGTCGAAACCGGGGTTCACGCCTGATGGCCTGGTTCTGGCTCATCCTTGGCGGGGCGTTCGAAGTCGGTTTCACGACCTCGCTTCGCTTCGTCGACGGCTTTCGCAACCTGCCCTGGACGCTCGCATTCCTGGTCTCGGTCGGAATCAGCATGGCGCTTCTGGAATATGCTTCCCGGTTCATTCCCATGGGCACCGCTTATGCCGTCTGGGGCGCAATCGGTGCGATCGGTACCGTGCTGGTCGGAATGGTCTGGTTCGGGGAGCCGGCGACGACGATCCGGATGCTCTTCATCCTCGGCATCGTGGCTTGCATAGCCGGCCTCAAACTTACTGCCTGAGGCCGATCTGGCCTGTGGGGACAGGCCGCAGATGGAGAAGGACTTCACGGTCTTCCTCGACCGACGGAAGCAATTGTGGAGCAAGCGACAGATCGGACGCCTGCTCGAACGCATAGCCCAGCGACAGGATCAGATCGTCCGACCATTTCGGTCCGATGAAGCTGAGTCCGACTGGAAGGCCGCGCACCGTTCCCATGGGCACCGTCAGGTGGGGATAGCCGGCAACGGCAGCGAGGCCGCCCGCTCCTCCGCCAGGCAGTTGATCCCCATGGACGGCGTCGATCAGCCAGGCGGCCGGCATGGTCGGTCCGACCAGGGCGACCACCTCATGCTCCAACAGAAGTCGGTCGATCCCTTCGGGTCCAGCCATCCGGAAACTGGCCGATCGGGCCTTTCGATAGGCTTCGTCGAGCGAAGTCTCTTCGGCTTTTTCGAACAGGTCCTGACCGAAAAGCGGCATTTCGATTGCGGCATGGTCCCGATTGAAGGCGATCAGATCAGCAAGCGTCCGGGTCGCGACCGTCGCCGGGGTCGTCGCGAGATAGTCGTTGAGGCCAGCCTTCAGCTCCGCGAGAAGGACGATCAACTCGTTCCTGCTGATCTCCGGGCGGCCGGGGAATTGCTCGATCTCCACCAGAACGGCACCGGCAGAGCGGAGGCGATCCAGAGCTTCATCGAACAGGGCGTCAGTTCCGAATCCGGTCGCAAAGCGCATGACCCCGATCCGGGCACCCCGGAGCGAGTCGGCATGGAGGAAGGCGGCATAGTCGCGGCGTCTCCGATCCGCGTCGGCCGTGGCCGGATCGGCCGGATCGCTTCCTGCCATGACCGCCAGGAGCAAGGCCGCGTCGCGGACCGTCCGGGTCATTGGCCCGGGCGTATCCTGGCTGTGGCTGATCGGGATGATATGGGTTCGGCTGATCAGCCCCACCGTCGGCTTGAAACCGACGATTCCGTTGACCGAGGCAGGGCAGGTGATCGATCCGTCCGTTTCGGTCCCGATCGCTGCCGGAACCATGGAAGCGGCGACGGCGACCGCACTTCCAGAGCTCGATCCACAGGGATTGCGGTCCAGGAAATAGGGATTTCGGGTCTGTCCCCCCAATGCGCTCCAGCCAGAGATCGAGTGGGAGGAGCGAATATTCGCCCATTCGGACAGATTGGCCTTGCCGATGATGATCGCACCGGCGCGTCGAAGTCGAGCGACGAGCGGCGAATCGCGATTGGTCACATTCTCGGCCAAAGCGAGGCTTCCAGCGGTCGTCGGCAGCGAACCCGCCGTATCGATATTGTCCTTGACCAGGACCGGCATCCCGAACAGCGGTCCGCGTTCGTGGTCCGACTGGTCAAGTGCCTGCGCCTGAGCGAGGGCTTCGGGATCAACCGCGAGGACGGCGTTCAGCCTCGGATTGAGCTCTTCTATCGCCTCCAGCGAGGCGCGGGTGCGGGATTCGGCCGAGGCTGCATCGATCGTGGTGGCGATCGGTGCCGGCTGGGCCGCAGGCAGTGTCGCACAGGCCGGAAGCGCGAAAGCCGCAAGGATCAGACGCAGGCTCTTCATAGGAAGAGCGTGGCGCATTGAAGGTGTCGCGTCCAGTGGGGGGTGGCGGACGGCGTTCGGTCTCGGCCTTCGGTCAGTCTCTAACCATTCTTCGCCTGCTCGGCCCGCTGTATCGCCTCCAGAATCACCTGATGCGCGTCCTCGCGGCCACCCCACCGGCCGACCCGAACCCACTTTTCGGGCTCGAGATCCTTATAGTGAGTGAAGAAATGCTCGATCTGCTGGCGAACGATGGCCGGCAGATCCTCGGCTTCCTCTACTCGCTCATAATAAGGAAAGGTGGTGTCGACCGGCACTGCGAGGATCTTCTCGTCGCCGCCGGCCTCATCCTCGAGCCACAAGACCGCGATCGGACGAACCCTGACCACGCAGCCCGGGATGAAGGGCGATCGCGCAACCACCATACAGTCGAGTGGGTCGCCGTCGGGCGACAAGGTGTGGGGAATGAAGCCGTAATTGGCCGGGTAACGCATTGGCGTGTGAAGGATCCGATCGACGAAAATCGCACCGGAAACCTTGTCGAATTCATATTTGACCGGCTCGCCTCCGACCGGAACTTCGATGATGGTGTTAATCGAGCGGGGCGGGTCGTCGCCGGTCGGGATGAGATCGATATTCATGGCGCGGCCCGTAGCCGTCCACCGCCGTTCAGGCGAGCCGGAAAATCACCGAGCCTCTCCAAATCCATCGATCCGGCCCGCCATCCCATTGATCCCGGCGCTTCCCAATGGTCAGGGCAGGCACTAAGGGCGCGCGGATGAGCAAACGTCCACAAAGGATCAGGGGTACCCAGGATATATGGGGTGACGATGCCGAGCGGTTCGGGAATGTCGTCGCGGCTTTCGACCGGCTTCGCCGGCTCTACGCCTTTCAGCGCGTCGAGATGCCCGTCTTCGAGGCCACCGAGGTGTTCGCCCGCTCGATCGGAGAGACGACCGACATCGTTTCCAAGGAGATGTACAGCTTTCCAGACCGGGGTGGAGACAGCCTGACGCTCCGGCCGGAATTCACCGCCGGAATCTGCCGAGCCTTTCTGTCCGAAGGCTGGCAGCAGAATGTACCGATGAAGATTGCTACCGATGGCCCAGTCTTCCGCTACGAGCGACCGCAAAAGGGGCGATATCGCCAGTTTCACCAACTCGATGCGGAGATCATCGGAACCGAGTCGCCGCTCGCCGACGTCGAGCTCCTCGTGCTTGCCGATCAGCTGCTTCGCGAGCTCGGAATCACCGAGGGCGTTACCTTGCAGCTCAACACGCTGGGGGATTCCGATACCCGAGCCTCGTGGCGATCGGCGCTGGTCGCTTATTTCGAGGAGCGGCGGGGCGACCTGTCCGAAGAGAGCCTCGCCCGGCTCGAGCGCAATCCGCTTCGAATTCTCGACAGCAAGGATCCGGGCGACCGCTCGATCTGCGAGTCGGCACCTGCCATAGACGATCATCTCAGTCCCGAGGCGGCAGCCTTTTTCGAACAGGTGACTTCGGGTCTCGACTCCGCTGGCGTGAGCTGGACCCGCAATCCACGGCTGGTTCGTGGACTGGATTATTATCGCCATACCGCGTTCGAGTTCGTCACCGACAGACTTGGAGCGCAAGGCGCGGTGATTGCCGGGGGGCGCTATGACGGACTGATCGAAAGTCTTGGCGGCCCGGCCACTCCGGCCGTCGGCTGGGCGGCCGGGATTGAACGTCTTGCGATGATGATCGAGGCACCGCCGCAACCCGAGCTTGATGCAGTTTTGGTTCCGATGGGGAATCGAGGCGAGGTCGAAGCGGTCAGGCTGCTTGCCAGGCTCCGTCGCTCGGGCCTTGCCTGCGACATGGCTTTTCGAGGCAATATGAAGAAGCGCATGGCAAGGGCGGACTCGAGCGGCGCACGCTATGCAATCCTCGTAGGCGACGACGAACTGGAGCGTGGGGAAGCGACTCTGAAGCGCCTCGATACCGGAGAGCAGAAGTCGATCGCTTTCGCGGCTCTGGAAGAAGCGGTCAGGACCCGATGAGCCGGGTTTCGGCCGAAAGGATTGCGGCGATCGAGGCGCGACGGGACGAGCTTCAGAGCGCCATGTCCGAACCCGATCTGGCTCCGGACAGGTTCGTGAAGCTGTCCAGGGAATATGCCGAGATCGAGCCGGTGGCCCAGGCTGCGCGTGAGGTCCGACGGCTCAGGGCCGAACTGGACGTGCTATCGGGAATGGCCGACGATCCCGAATTCCGGGAGATGGCGGCGGAGGAAGCGGAGGAGATCAGGCGCCGTCTCCCCGAGGCTGAACGTGCTCTGGCTCTGAAGCTTCTGCCGAAGGATTCGGCTGACGAGCGATCCGCGATGCTTGAGGTCCGTGCCGGCACCGGCGGCGACGAGGCGGCCCTGTTCGCTGGCGACCTGCTCAGGATGTACCAGCGTTATTCCGAGCAGCAGGGCTGGCGCTTCGAAATGATCTCGTCGAGCGGTTCCGAGATGGGCGGCTTCAAGGAAGCGATCGCCTCGGTCACCGGCCAGGGCGTCTTCGCCCGACTGAAATTCGAAAGCGGCGTTCACCGCGTTCAACGCGTGCCCGTTACCGAAAGCGGGGGTCGGATCCATACGTCGGCGGCGACGGTTGCGGTTCTTCCCGAAGCGGAAGACGTCGACGTCCAGATCGATGACAAGGATCTGCGGATCGACGTTTACCGGTCTTCCGGGCCGGGCGGGCAATCGGTGAACACCACCGACAGTGCCGTTCGGATCACCCACCTTCCGAGCGGACTCGTCGTGATCCAGCAGGACGAGAAGTCACAGCACAAGAACAAGGCAAAGGCGCTGAAAGTCCTTCGGACCCGTCTTTACGAAATGGAACGCGAGCGTCTAGCGAACGAGCGCGCCGGAGCGCGCAAGTCCATGGTGGGTTCGGGCGACAGGTCGGAGCGCATCCGGACCTATAATTTCCCCCAGGGCCGAGTGACCGATCACCGGATCAATCTCACGCTTCACCGGCTTCCCGAGATCCTGGAAGGCCAGCTGGGCGAGCTGATCGGAGCCCTGATCGCCGAGGATGAGGCTGAACGTCTCTCGAGCCTCGATGACTGAGCAGCCCGTTCGGGCTTGCCTGGGTATAGCTGGAAGTGACAGCGCCGTCCGGGTTGGCGAGGCCGTGGCGGCCGCTTCGCTTCGGCTCCAGACGGTCAGCGAAACACCCCGCCTGGATTCGGAGCTGCTGATGGCTCATTCGCTTGGCAGGCGCCGGGAGACGATGCTTCTTCAGGACATGCAGGCGCCTTCGCCTTCGAGCTTCGAGGCGCTGGTTGAGCGCAGACTCGCTTTCGAGCCCATTGCCTATATCATCGGCAGACGGTCCTTCTGGACCATCGAGATCGAGGTCGGGCCCGGCGTTCTCATTCCCCGCCCTGACAGCGAAACCCTGGTCGAGGCGGCGATTGCGGGCCTTCCGGATCGTCCCCCGGCCCGAATCCTCGATCTCGGAACGGGCCCCGGAACCTTGTTGCTGAGCGCCCTTGATCATTGGAAGAACTCGACCGGCCTTGGCGTGGATTGCTCGGAGCGGGCCCTCTCCTATGCGAGGCTCAACGCCGACCGGCTCGGCCTTGGCGACCGGAGCGAATGGCTCCGCGGCGACTGGGCCCGAGGCATCAATGAGCGGTTCGACCTGGTCCTGTGCAACCCGCCTTATGTCGAACAAGGCGCAGAACTGAAGCCGGACGTTGGCGAATGGGAGCCAGCGCAGGCTCTTTTCGGCGGTCCCGACGGGCTCGACGCTTATCGCATTCTTGCGCCCCAGCTTGCGAACAGTCTTGCTCCGGGCGGCCTTTGCTGCCTTGAAGTGGGTGCGGGGCAGGCGGAAAAGGTATCGAACCTGCTGTTGGAGCAAGGCCTTTGCGTATCCTCGCGCAATGATCTCGCCGGCATTGCCCGGTGCCTGATTGCAACTTCAGCCGGCGACGCGCCGTGATCCCGTTCTTTTTCCCTTGGATTTGACTGACCGTACCGCTACATAGGGGCAGGGACGGGGCCAACCATTGCATCAAGATGCATGAGGCCTGACGTCGCCGACCCCCGATTGTCTGGTCGCTTGGCAGGCGGTTTCGGTGAGGTGGCAGAGGCTGCTCGCAGTCCTCTGTTCCCCCGGGGTTGTGCATTTGGTTCGGCCGGGAAGGGCCCGGCCTGAAGGGGCAGAGTAGAAACCACCCTTGGTGAGGATTTTCGTTTGATAAACAATCGTCAGGGCGGCCGCAGGCGCGGTCGCGGCGGTGGACGCCCGCAGGGGGGGAATCCCAATGCCGGCAACCGCCAGGACAATCGCCAGCGCGGCAATGCCGCCCAGCTGCTGGAAAAATTCAAGGGGCTGGCCCGCGATGCGCAGATGCAGGGCGACCGGGTCCAGACAGAATATTATCTGCAATTCGCCGACCACTATTTTCGGGTTCTGAACGAGAATCGGGCCCGCTTCGAGGAGCATCGCCGTCACCGCGACGACGACGATGGCGACGATGAGCTCGACCGCGACGAGTCCCGCGCCGATGGCGGCGATGAGAGCGGGGATGAAGGCGACGATCAGGACCGCCAGGACCGCCAGAGCCGCCGTGGACAACGGGATGGCCGGGAACCGCGGGAAGCTCGCGAGCCGCGCGAAGTTCGTGAACCTCGCGAGGAGCAGGCGAGTGAGCGCCGGCCGCGCCGCCGGCGGGCCGAGAGCGACGAGGTTGTGGAGGAACGCATTTCGGTCGACAGTCTGCCGCCCGCCATCTCGCCGTCCAACGATGCCGATTCCGAGCGCGCTCCGCGCCGTCGGACGCGCCGGCCCAGGGATTCGGAAGACATCGCACCGGCTGCCTGAACCGGGCTGACCGAAGGGAGTAGAAGGGGCGGTTCCAGTTCGGAGCCGCCCTTTTTAATCGCACCTTGAGTCACAGGATTGTCATCTAATCGCAATCCTGCTGTCACCGGCGGCCGATAAGGTCTTCTCACGGTCGAAGTCCGACAGTCATGAGAGGCGATGATGACATCCATGCTCCCGGTCCTGATTGCCGCGACCCTCACAAGTTCACCCGTCACTCTACAGGATTCCGGCGCCGAAAAGGCCGCCGAGGACAGGCGATTCACCGGAATTCCCCGGATCGGCTCGTCCGATGGATGGTCGATCAAGCCTCGAGGGCGGATCCAATATGATCTGGGATCGGTCAGCGCTCCGGACGGAATTGCTGGTTCCAGCCGGGGACTCGATGACGAATTGCGGCGGGCCAGGCTGGGGGTCGAGGGGACGATCCCGGGCGGCTTGGGCTATGTTGCCGAATTCGATTTCGCTGGAGGCGAAGTCGAGATCAGTGACTTCAACCTGAGCTGGACGCCTGTCGATCCCGTCAAGCTAACGATCGGGCAGCACAACCCTTTTCAGTCGCTCGAAGAGCTGACCAGCTCGCGCTTCACCAGCTTCATGGAAAGAGCTGCCTTCACCGATGCCTTCAATCTCGACCGTCGGCTCGGGCTTTCCGTCAGTTATGAAGAGGGCGACCTGATTGCCCAGGCGGGGCTGTTCACAGATAATCTCAATGTCATCGGCGGCGAGGATGATTCCGATCTGGTCAGCCTCGACGGTCGGATCGTCTTTGCCCCTGAACTTGGCGGCAGCCGCCTCCATCTAGGGGCATCGGCCCATCATCGTCGCAATGGCGATCGAATCGCTACAGGCGGCGTCGATACCCGCTACCGCCAGCGCCCGTTGGTCCACTTCACCGATACCCGGTTCCTTTCGACCCCGAGTCTGGCGGTCGAAAGCGAAACCGGTTTCGGAGTCGAAGCGGCTCTGATCCGCGGCCCCTTTCATGCCGTTGCCGAACTCCACAGGCTTGATGCCGATCTCGCCGCCGGCGCTGGCAGCCCGACCTTCCACGGCGGCTATGCCGAAATCGGCTATTTCCTGACCGGGGAGACGAGGGGATATCGAGGCGGGAAGTTCGATCGCACCAAGGTTCGCCGCCCGGTGGATGGCGCACGAGGGGGGGCGGGCGCGCTCCAGCTCAACCTCCGATTCGATTACCTCGATCTGAATTCCGGGGCGATCATCGGCGGCAAGCAGAACAGCCTTCAGGTCTCGCTGATCTGGATCCCGACGGACCATGTCCGATTCCTGCTCAATTATGCGAACATCGCTTATGATGACGCCGTCATTTCAGGCCCCACTGGCGATCGCGATTATCGGGTCGACGTGTGGGGCGCCCGGGCCCAGGTCGATTTCTGAACCGGTTGACTTGGATGGGTGAGTGAAACAGTCTCGCTCCGCAATCGGCTCGGAGGTGGTCAATGCGTCGGATCTTATGGCTTTCTCTCGCCTGCACGGCCCCGGCCCTCGCCCAGAACGATATTCCTCCGCCTTCGCAGTCATCCCAGGGACAGATAGCGGTCACCATCTACAATAATGATCTCGCGCTGGTGCAGGACAGTCGCCAGCTCGATCTTCCATCGGGCCGCTCGCGACAGGAATTCCCGGACGTATCGGCCCAGATCCGGCCGGAAACCGTCACCCTGACAGGGCAGGGCGTCGGGATCGTGGAACAGAATTTCGACTTCGACCTGCTTTCGCCGCAGGCGCTGAT
>CAYOJN010000062.1:0-10251 GCA_964404245.1 uncultured Sphingosinicella sp.
ATCCAGCCGATGAACAGGCGCTCGCGCCAGGGAACTCGGCTGAAGAGGAGGCTGACAAAGACGGTGAGCGGACGGACGACAAACAGCATCAGCAGGAGGAAAATGAGGAACCTGGCTTCGAAGGCGCGCATCACGTCCCAGTCGAGCGTCGCCGGAAGGAGGATGAAAATCCCCGAAACCAGGATGACTCCAAGATCTTCCTTGAACCGGCGAAGCGAATGGAAGGCGTAGATCGGCCGATTGGCGATCACCAGGCCCATGACCGTAACCGTGACGAGCCCGGTTTCATGATAGATGATGTCGGCAAGGACGAAGCCGCCGATCACGAAAACCAGAAGAACGGGTGATTTCAGATATTCGGGGACCCGGCCGGCCGGGAACAGCCAGATCACGAGCAGTGCAAGGGCGACTCCGATCGCTGCAGCAATCGCCGCCGCGATCGCAATTTCAAGAGCGATCGGGCCGACACTGACCTGCGAACCTTCATAGGTGATCCAGGCGAAGATGAAGACGGCCAACAGGGCGCCGATCGGGTCGTTGACGATGGCTTCCCATTTCAGGATCTGGGCCGGTCTTCGGCCGATATTGAGGTGGCGCAAAAGTGGACCGATCACGGTTGGCCCGGTCACCACCATGATCCCGCCGAACAGCGCCGAAATGCCGAGCGGGAGCCCAGCGCCATAATAAGCCGCGGCGGTGCCGAGGCTCCAGCCGACCGGAACGCCGATCAGGACCAGCGCCAGGATGGCGCCGCCGTGTTGGCGAATCTCCCGAAAGCGAAGACTGAGACCGCCGTCGAACAGGATGATTGCGACCGCCAGTTTGACGATCGGTTCCAGAAGGGCTCCGAAATCCCGCTCTGGAACTATGATCCCGGTTACCGGCCCGGCGAATAGGCCGGCGACGAGCATCAGCGCGATTGCCGGCTTGCCGGTGCGCCACGCGATCCACTGGGCGCCGATGCCCAGCAGCCCGATCAGCGCAATCTTCACCATCAGGGAATCGATGAAATCCATCAGCCAGGGCTATCTGAAGGCGCGCAGGAACAGGCTCCTCGTCGCTCAAGGACGATGAGCGCCGGGAAATCGGGCCAGCTTCTGTCTGTCCTTGCCAAGCCTGGCTGCCTTGTTCGTTTCAGGGACTCAGAGGGCAACGCCGGGCGTTCGCAAAGGGTTCAGGGCCGACGGAGACGTCAGGCGCCGACGAGCCAAAGCTGAACAGAAAGGGCCCGGTTGCGGACCCGGGCCACGGGTTCAGGCGGCCGCGCTGACAGTTTCAAGCACGCCTTCGAAGAGCCGCCTTCCATCCGACAGGCCATGAGCCGGATCCACCGCCCGCTCCGGATGAGGCATCATCCCGAGAACATTGCCGGAGGGATTGACGATTCCCGCAATGTCGCGGGCTGATCCGTTACAGCTGCCCAGGTAACGGAAGACAACCCGGCCTTCGCCTTCCAGCCGGTTCAGGGCCTCCTCGTCGGCCTGGTAATTGCCGTCATGATGAGCGACCGGGATCCGGATCTGCTCGCCCGAACGATAGCGGCTGGTGAAAATTGTATGGCTGTTCTCGACCTTGAGCGGAACGTCCCTGCAGACGAAGTTGATTCCCGCATTTCGCATCAGCGCTCCGGGAAGCAATCCTGCCTCGGTGAGTATCTGGAAGCCATTGCAGATGCCGAGTACCGGAACCCCGCGGTCAGCCTGCGCCTTCACCGCCTGCATGACTGGCGACTGCGCAGCCATCGCTCCCGACCGGAGATAGTCCCCATAAGAAAAGCCGCCGGGAATGGCGATCAGGTCGAGGCCGTCCGGAAGCTCGCTGTCGCGATGCCAGACCATCTCCGCCGGGCGGCCGCCGACCAGCTTCAGCGCCTCCGCCATGTCGCGGTCGCAATTGGAGCCGGGAAAGGTGATCACCGCGCTCTTCACGCCAGCGCCTCCGCTTCCTCGCGCTCGATCCGGAAATTCTCGATCACCATGTTGGCGAGCAGCTTCCGGCTCATGTCCTCGATCTGCGAATCGTCGACTCCGGGATCGACGTCGAGTTCGATCAGCTTGCCGGCCCGAACATCGTTCACTCCCGAGAATCCGAGGCCTTCCAGGGCATGGTGGATGGCCTTTCCCTGGGGATCGAGGACTCCAGTCTTGAGCGTCACGAGGACTCGAACTTTCATCGAAGGCTCCGGCGATGGATTGGGCTGTTCCGACCATATGGCGACACCCCCGGACGGGCACAAGCCATCGGCGGCTTGCTGCCTGAACCTGCAGACCCTATTTCAGTCCCATGAGCGATCTTGAACCGTCTTCCGATCTCGCGCCTGCCGACATTGCGCTTTCTCCCGCGGCCGCTGCCCGGGTTGCCGCGATTGCCCGTCGCCAGGGCAAACCGGCGGTGCTCAGGCTTGCGGTGGATGGTGGCGGCTGCGCCGGTTTCACCTATCGCTTCGGCCTCGCCGAACAGATTGACGAGGAGGACGCTCGAGCCGAACAGGATGGAGTCACCCTGGTCGTCGACCCGATGTCGCTCGATCTCGTTCGCGGCGCGGTCGTCGACTTTGTCGAGAATCTCGGCGGTGCGGCCTTTCAGGTCACCAATCCCAACGCGGCCTCCGGCTGCGGCTGCGGAACCAGCTTCGCGATCTGAACAGCGGACGCCGGCAGCCAGGCATTGCCGCCGCCGGTCCCGATCCTTAAGCGGGATCCGATGAAAATCGTCTCCTACAATCTCAACGGAATCCGCGCCCGGATGCCGCGGCTGATCGAGTATCTTCAGGAGCAGAAGCCCGATCTGCTTTGCCTCCAGGAGGTGAAGTGCGCCGACGAGGCCTTCCCGATCGATGACATCAGACACGCCGGCTATGACGGCCTGTGGCACGGCCAGAAAGGCTTCAACGGGGTCGCCATCCTCGCACCGGAAGGAAAGACGCCGAACCTTCGCCGGGCCGGGCTTCCAGGCGATCCGGACGATACTCACAGCCGCTATATCGAGGTCGAGCAGGACGGCGTGATCATCGCCTCCCTCTATCTCCCGAACGGCAATCCGGTCGGGACCGAGAAATTCGCCTACAAGCTGGCCTGGATGGAGCGCCTTCGTGTGCATTGCAAAGCGCTCCTCGCCGAGGAGCAACCCCTGGTCCTGGCCGGAGACTGGAACGTCATTCCAAGCGACGATCCGGACGATGTCTTTTCGGCCCGAGCGATGGCTCATGACGCACTGATGCAGCCGGAGAGCCGGCAGGCCTTCCGCCGGATCCTCAATCTGGGTTTCACGGACGCCATCCGTGCGCGTCATCCCGAAGGCGCGATCTACACCTTCTGGGACTATACGGCTGGTTGCTGGCAACGCGACGCCGGGTTCCGGATCGACCACCTGCTGCTTTCGGCGCCGGCGGCCGACCGGCTTCTGGATGCCGGGGTCGACAAGGACTATCGCGGGCGCGAAAAGGCTTCGGACCACGCCCCCACCTGGGTCATGCTCGAAGCTTCGGCAAGCTGAGCAGTTGGCGCGCGGTGGGGACTCCTCCTCCCGCTCCTTCAACCCTTGCGCCTGAAGGGGCGGAAGCAACCCACTGAACGCTCCGGTCGGCATGAGAGCCGTCCCGTGCTACGGCAAGGAGATTCACCGTGTCACACGCGCCGATGCCACGATAGCAGCGTCGACTGCTTGGGCGAACCGTTGCGGGCTCGGTCCAACGCTGCCCAACCTCGATCCGGCCTTTTTCTACTGGGCGTTGCCATTCGTCATGATGCCAGCCGCCTGGGCGTTGCCTGCGGCTTCGAGGGCATCCTGGGTAGCTGACGGATTCTGGATATTGGATTCGCGAATCTGCTCGGCCCTTTCTTCGAGGACTTCGGCAGCGGCGGGATTGCTCTGTTCCGCCGCCTCCTCGAGACTGTCCGCACGTTGCTCGGCCGGGGAATCGTTCCCTCCACAGGCCACCAGAATGAGAGAGGCGGCAAGGGCGATCGGGGCAGCTTTCATGGTGACGCTCTTTCCTGACGATTGAGCGGGATCAACGAGCGCACTGGCGAGGGGTTGCGCCCCGACCTCGAAGTCTCGCCGTTCAGATTGGCCTTTCGTAGATCCGATAGACCCGGTTGATCCGGCTCTGAATCGCTTCGGCGATCGAGATCATCGGTTTGTTATCGTCGAGGATCCAGCCGACTTCTGCACGTTGAATGCCATATTTTTCGGCGCCGGCCCGCCGGATATATTCAATCATCATGAAAGCCAGCTGGCTTGCAAGCCGGGTCGAATGGAGTCGCTTCAAGACACCCATCAAAGGCACTCGGCCGCCCTTGAACCGCTTGCGGTGAAGCCCCCACAGGAGCTTCGCCCAGCCGAAGGGGAACAGGCTTCCCTTGAGGTCCATCAGGAAGGAGTTGATGTCGGGAAGGGTCAACATGAAGGCCACGGGCTCACCTTCATATTCGGCCACCAGCACGAAATCCTCGATGATGACTGGCTTCAGTTTCTTGCCCGCATAAGCGATCTCGCTGTCCGTCAGCGGTATGAATCCCCAATTGTCGCTCCAGGCGTCGTTGAGAATTTTGAGGACCAGCTTGGCTTCCTCGTCGAACCGGTCACGGTCGATCTTGCGGATCCGGATCTTCTCATTCCTTTCCCCTGCAGCCACGATCCGCTGGACGATCGGCGGAAAGGGCGTGGAAGGCAGTTCGTAGGTCAGAAGGTCCTTCACCCCCCGGTAGCCGGCCGCTTCGACCCAGGCCTCATATTCGGGCCGGTCATGGCCCATCATCACCATCGGCGGGTGGTCATGGCCCTTGATCAACAGGCCCGGCTCGTCCCAGATCGACAGCGAGAAGGGGCCCATCGATCGGTTCATGCCCTTCGCCGACAGCCACTGCTCCGCTGCCTTCAGAAGAGCGGTCGCAGTCTCCTGGTCGGCTGCCTCGAGCATTCCCCACTGGCCGAGCTGTGGCGACATATGTTCGAGAACGAGCTGGTCCACCTGAGCCGAGATCCGGCCCACGGCGACGCCGTCCCTCATTGCAAGGAAAAAGGCCGCCTCGGCATGTTCGAACCAGGGATTCTTCCCCGGGCTGATCAGGGCCTGGACTTCGTTGCGGAGCGGCGGCACCCAGTTGGGATCGTCCCGGTTCAGTCGATAGGCAAGGTCGACGAAGGTACGACAATCGGCCCTGGTCAGCACCTTGCGAATCTGCACGCTCATTGGACCGGACCTGTCCTGTTCCCCCAACTGATCGGGCCGGCGCGAGCCGACAACCCTAGCCTCTGGAGCCGTTGTCTCGCTTGCGCGGGTGACCGGTCGCAACGCCGCCGCTCAGCCTTGCGACATAGGGATAACGCTCGGCCACCTCGGGCGTATAGCCCAGGTTGAAGACGGTCGGACTCTTCTGCGGCCGATCGGGCCGGTCATAATAGGTCGAGAATATCTTGTCCCAGAAGAATGTGGTGATCCCGTAATTGCCGTCCTCATCGTGGAAATGATGGGCCATGTGCCTTTTCTTCATTTCCGCCAAGGTCTTCGACTTCGGCTTGTAGGCCAGGTGCTGAATGCAATGGACGAATTCGTAGAAGCAGGTGGTCAGAAGGCCGGTTGCAAAGGCAATCGCGCTTGCGCCGATCGCCGCCTGCGGGCCCCAGAAGCTGCCGATTCCATAGCCGAGCGGAATGACTCCGATCGCGATCGTCGGAAGAGTCGTGTGAAGGGCGCCGAACAGCACTTCCAGATGGTTCGGATCCTGATGATGATCGTAATGGATCCGCTTCCAGGTTCCTGCGAGCCATTTGTGCCGCCACATCCAGCGACTGTGCAGGACGTAGCGGTGGAGGAGATACCAGAAGAGCGGATAGACCAGGCTCGCCGCAGCGATGCTGATCACAGTCGGTGCAACAGGTGCTGGCCGCCAGATGAAGACGGCAATCGCGGCAACACTCAAAGCGAGATAGGCGATGATCGCCGGATACTGGAAATAGGCTATCACCAGTTCTCGAAAGGTCATCTTGTCGAGATGATGTTCGCGCCGCCAGAAAGACGGACGAAGGGAGGACCGGCTGGAGGTCTGGGCGATTTTCAAAACATCGATCCTGTGGCTCGAGCGCTCAATAGGCGCGGTTCGAACGGCGTCGTCGCATGATATGTGCGTGAGTGATGGATTTGCAATAAGGCGGATTTGGGGCCTCTTTGGCCGCAAGTGGGTCCTTCAGGCTGCTTCGCGGGTCTTGATGATCCGATTGGCCAACTCCCAGTCCTGGGGGCGATCGACGTCGATCGGTCCCTCGGCGAAGGGCATCAGCACCGGCGCGGTACGCACTCCGATCGTCCGCGAAAGCGCCTTCAACACGGTCCGAAGGCTGAAGAGGCGGCTCCTGTAGAGGAGGAAGGCGAACAGTCCGAAGGCGCCGATCAGGCGGCGTGGCTTCTTGCCGAACTGGCCGCCGGAATTGAACACCCGCGGTGCCTCGAGCGACTTTTCGGTGAGGAGCGCGTAGAGGTTGCAGCTGGAATAAGCGCCGTCCCGAAAATGATGAAAGGCGCGATTGCCTTCGGGATAGGCGGCAAGGACATGGTCGGCCGGGGTCAGTCCGATCGCTCCATCCTCCTCAACGTCGCCAAGCTGGTCACAGAAATAGCGTACCATTTCGGGTGTATGGAGCGCATTGTCGCCCGTGGTGATGACGAGCGGGAGGAGGTCGCTCGACGCGATCGCTGAGACACTTGCACCGATCGTTTCCCGGCTCGCGACATATTCGATGGTTGCTGCACCGGGCAGGCTCGACAGGATCGTCCTGGCCTCGTCGATGCTTTCAGGCTCGATGGCGACGATAGTCCGGCCGATCCGGCCGCTGTCCATGACTGCGCTGACCACCCTGCGAAGCATCGGCTGACCGGCAATATCGATGAAGCATTTGTGGCTGACCCCGCCGGCCTTCGCCAGCGGATCGAGATTTCCGCGGCTCGCCGCGAGAACCAGGCCTGTATAGAGCGTCTCCCCCATGCCTGTCGTCTAGAGTGCTTTCCAGCTGGATGGAAGTTCAGGACGGGAAGGGGCCGGCAATCTCATTCATCATCGGCCGGATTGACGGCAATTGCGGCAATTCCTCCAGCGCGTTCCGGAGCGACTTGCGCCGCTCATGGCTGAGCAGGCCTTGGCTGCAACCCTCGAGCTTCGCCCAATATTGATCCATCCCGAACGGCGAGGCGAGGCTTCCGACCGGCATCGCGATCGAGGCCCGAAGCTGCCTTCCATCGCTCAGGCTAATCTCCACCTCGGTTGGGAATTCGCCTTCCGGCTTGTCGACCGGGTGGCGGCGAATGAGGGGGTAGAGGGCCTTCACCTTCGGGTCGTTTACTTCCTGGTCGGTGAAATCGGCCAGGGTGACCTGGCCGTCCAGAAGGCAGCGGGCAATACCATATTCCAGGGAGAATTTTGCCTGGAGCCCGTCTTCGGGTGATTCGTACATCAGATTTGCAAGATGTGAGACAGGCGCTCTAACATCGACCGCAACCACTTGATCTACCTCGAAACCATGGATTTGCTTTAGTTGTAAAACAGCGTCCATCGATCGATGGGCGCTGCCGCAATTGGGAAATCTTTTCACTCTGAAACCGCTCGACAGGATCAGCAGCGGATCCCCGATCTGCCTGGTTTCGAAACGCAGGGTCTGGCCATGTTCGACATGGTCGAGGCCATCTCGAAGGGACTCGTAATCAGGTCCCACCATCAGCCGGTTCATCCCGGTCGGGCCATCGAGCGTTCGAAGTCCGGAATCGATCCCGGAGCGGGCGAAGGTGGCTGCAAGGATTCCGGATTTGGCGGCAAGGCCGGCATGGAGCGGCTTCGTCATGGTTCCGAACTGCGACATGAAGCCGGAGGCCATGCTGGTCGCCATCGACAGTGCAAAGCCGGATTTCTGGGAATCCAGCTTCAGTAGACGGGCACAGGCCGCGGCCGCGCCGACCGCGCCGACCGTTGCAGTGGCATGCCAGCCGCGATTGCGGTGGACGGGATTCACGCCCTGGCCAATCCGGCCGAGGATCTGGAGGCCGGCAATATAGGCGTCGAGGCAATCGGCGCCCGATCGCTCCTCCTGTTCGGCCAGGGCTAGGATGGCCGGAGCAAGCACGGCGCTTGCATGCGCCTTGGCGGGGTCGAAATTGTCGTCAAAGTCCAGCGCATGGGCGGCGGTCCCGTTGACCAGGGCGGCCCAGGGTGCGGCGAGCCCGGTTCCGTGGCCGACCACCGTCGAACTGCCCGGTCCCCAGCCGCTCACCGCCTGAAGGAGCTTCCGGGTGACGGGCTCCATCGCCCCCGGAAGGGTGACGGCAATGACATCGATGAACTGCCGATGCGCGGACCGGACCGCAGCGCCCGGCCAGCGATCGGACGCCTCTGCAAGCCATTTTCCATAAGCGAGAACCGGGTTGTCGCTCATAATCGGTGATCCTTTTCAATCATCGAACGAGACGAAGCCGTTTCGCCAGTCCACCAAAAGCAAGCCGGTCTTCCCGGTGAAGGCCATGGCGAAGTGCAAGCCAGCTCGTGATGGCCCACAGGGCGAGATTGGCAATGAAGCGGATTGGCCCACCGGCGACTTCGCTGACCAGCGCCATGGCGGCCATTCCAGCCAGTGCGATGGCCAGTGCCCTGATCAGCCTCCGGTCGAAGGGCCAGAGCCCATCGCCGATCCGTAGTTCGATCGCTGCCGAATAGCTCGAAAGGACGATCGCGACTGCAACGGCGAAGGCCATTCCGACCGCCCCATATTCGGGGGTCAACCACAAGGCGAGCGCAAACCAGGACAATAACGCGATCAGGCTGTTGACCAGCGGCAGAAGCCGATGGCCGGTCATTTCCACGATGGTTGCGGCCGGGCCCACAATGGCTTCGGCGGCCCTGGCGATCGAGAGGATGACGAGGACTGGAAGAGCCAGTTGGGCTTCGCGTCGATAGATGCTCAATATGTCGGGTCCGGTAAAGACCATCAGCCCGGCCAGCGGTACCACGAGAGCCGTCGAGACCCGGCAGGCGAAATGGTAGAGGGGCGCGATCTGCCGACGATCGGCATTCGCCTGTGCCGACGACAGGGGCGCAAGCACATATTGGAAGGACTGACGGACGATATAGGGCACGGTGGAAAGCTTGCGGCCGACTTCGAACAGGCCTGCTGCCGTTGCGGCGGCGGCTCCCGGAAGGATCAGGTTGATGGCGATCGGCGGAGCGTCGATCAGCATCCGGCGCGACAGATTGGCGGGGAGGAGGGCAAGGCCAGTCCCAACCAACAGGAAGGCCTGGTCAAGCCTCGATCGGGCGTTCCAGATTGCCCTGAAATCATAATAGCGGGCGAGGAGCGGGAGGCAGAGCAAGGCGACCAGGACAAGCGAACTCAGATGGGCGATCATCAGTCCGAGGCTTCCGAAGCCCAGGAAGAAGAAGCCGAGCGCGAACAGAAGCCTTGCCAGCTGCTCCCAGAGAATCCGGATCCTTATCTCCGGCCCGAAGGCGCGGCGCGCCCGCGCCGCCGACGTCGCCACTTCGATGAAGGTCCACAGGGGCAGGGCCCAGATGAACAGGGCGATCGCGGTCGGGAGTCGGGCCTCGTCCTCCGGGGCGGCCGAGAACAGGCTTGCGACCAGTTCCGCGTTCAGGCTCACGATCAGTGCGACAAGAAGGGTGGGGATCAGGGTGATCAACAACGCCAGCTTGACCGCCGAATGGGCTTCCTCCTCGCTCCTGCTGGTTGGAACCAGCCGCTGAAGGGCGCTGGTCATGGACAGGTCGAGTAGGTTGGTGAGGAGGTTGATCAGTCCCCAGAGCACGACATAAATGCCGTAGGCGGCAAGCCCGAACATCCAGATGTAAAGCGGCTGGGCGAGCGCCTCGATCAGTGCACCGGCGCGCGCGAGCCCGGCGAGCCCGGCGCCCCGAGCGACTTCACCGCGGGTGATATCGGGTCCACGGCCGAGGTCGCTGTCCCGCTCGTCGCTCACTCCTCGGTCCGGACCAACACGGCTTCGCCCACCAGGAGGAAGAGAAGGAACGGGCCCCAGGCGGCGAGGAAGGGAGGATAGGCGCCGAAATTGCCCATCGCCAGGGCGAAATTGTCGGCGACGAAATACGCGAAACCCAGCGCCATCCCCATCACCGCGCGCATGAACAGGGCTCCGGACCGGGCGATTCCGAAGGCCGCGACTGCGGCGAGCAAGGGCATCAGGACGGTCGACAGCGGCCCCGAAATCTTGTGCCAGAGATTGGCCTTCAGCGA
>CAYOJN010000063.1:0-6170 GCA_964404245.1 uncultured Sphingosinicella sp.
CGCGCCTTGCCCTCTAGCAGGCTCGCTGCCTTTTCGTCCATGTCCAGCGGCCGGGTCGCGAACAGGAACAGCGACCCTTGAGCGAGGTCGTTCAGATCCTTTGCCCGAGGCTTCAGCACCGGCATTGCGCGGGCGATCAGGTCGACATCCCCGGCATCGATTCCGCGGCCGAGTGAGCCTTCGATGCGCTGGTCGATCAGCGCTGCGAGCTGGCGATCGTCGGCCTCTCGGATATAATGGCCGTTGAGATTTTCGAGCTTCTTCACGTCGAAGCGGGACGGGGACCGTCCGACCTGGGCAAGATCGAACCAGCGAACGGCGTCCTCCCGGCTGATGATCTCCTCGTCGCCATGCCCCCAGCCCAGCCTGAGCAGATAGTTGAACAGGGCCTCGGGAAGAAAACCCAGTTCGTCACGATAGGTCTCAACGCCAAGCGCTCCATGGCGCTTGGACAGCTTCGCTCCGTCGGAACCGTGAATCAGCGGGACATGCCCGTAGACCGGCTCCGGCCAGCCCATCGCCCGGATGATGGCCAGCTGGCGAAAGGCATTGTTGAGATGATCGTCTCCCCGGATGACATGGGTGACCCCCATGTCATGATCGTCGACGACGACGGCCAGCATGTAGGTCGGGCTTCCGTCGGAACGAAGAAGAACGAAATCGTCCAGCTCGCTGTTCTGGACCGTCACCTCGCCCTGGACCTGGTCCTCGATCCTGGTCTCGCCCTCCTTCGGCGCCTTGAGCCGGACGACGAAGGGGCCTTCGCCCTCGTCACCGCAATCGCGCCAGCGGCTCTCGATCTTGAACGGCCGCCGTTCCGCCTGAGCGGCCTGGCGCTGGGCCGCCAGTTCGTCCTGGGTCATCCAGCAGCGATAGGCGTGGCCGCTGGCGAGCATTTCCTTCGCCACCTCGGAATGGCGCTCGGCGAAATGCGACTGGAAATAGGCCTCTCCGTCCCAGTCGAGACCGAGCCATTTCATCCCGTCCAGGATGGCGTCGATTGCGGCCTGAGTGGACCGGGCCTTGTCGGTATCCTCGATCCGAAGAACGAACCGCCCGCCGTTCCGGCGCGCATAGAGCCAGTTGAACAGGGCCGTTCGGGCGCCGCCCATATGGAGGAAGCCGGTGGGTGAAGGCGCGAAACGCGTGACGATGGGCTCTGCGCTCACGCGCTCAACTCCTTGATCATGCCGGATGTGGCGGCTGCTGGCGCGGCCCCTAGCATAGGCATTTCCAGGGAACAAAGGGCCAGTCGGAGTGATCCGCGCTTGCGCGGCGCCCTTCACTGGCCAAGGATAGGCGATCGAAGGATGAGCTATGGCGAGTGCGGGCGATCGCGTTGCCGGGGATTTCGACCGACCCTCGCCCCGAAGGCCTGGGCCGAGCCTTTCTGCGCACCTGATCGATCGCTTCTCCCGCCTCGGCGCCCGCCTCGAGGCCGTCGCCGAAACCGAGCGCGACCAGCTTCCGCTCTGGCTGCCGGTGGGGCTCATGCTTGGGATATCGGCGTGGTTCAGCCTTCCTGACCAGGCCAGCTGGATGGCCTTCCTGCTCGCTTGCGCCGGCCTTGCTGCAGGGCTCGTGTCGATTGGTGGCCAGCAGCGCTGGGCGCGGGCCCTGGCCCTGTTCAGCCTTGCCGCGGCGCTGGGCTGCGCACTGATCTGGTGGAAGGCGGACCTGGCTTCGCAGCCGCGTCTGGAACGGGCCCGGATGATGACCTTCACCGGGCGGATCGAACAGGTCCAGCCGCTCGCCGCCAAGGCGATCGTGCGACTCGTCATCGCGCCCGACCCGGTGGAAGGCGCTCGGTCGTCGCCGAGGCGGATCAGGCTCAACGTCGACGAGGCCAGGGCCACCGACGCTTTCGTTCCCGGGGCAAAGGTGAAGGCTCGGGCCTGGCTGATGCCGCCGGCGCCGATGGCGGCGCCGGGCGCTTATGATTTCTCGAGGACAGCCTGGTTCCAGGGCATTGGCGCGAGTGGCCGGGCAATCGACATCGCCGTCGTCGAGCAGGCCGCCTCCAGGGGCTTCCAGGCCCGGCTTTCCGGCTGGCGCGAAACCCTGGCAGCCCATGTCCGGGAACGACTCGGCGGAGGCGGGGCCGGCGGAATCGGCGCGGCCCTCGCCACCGGCGATCAATATGGGATCCCCGAGGACGATGCCGAGGCGATGCGCCGCTCAGGCCTTGCGCACCTGCTTTCGGTGAGCGGCCTTCACCTCACTGCGGTGGTGGGGGCAGTGATGCTTCTCACGCTCAAATTGCTTGCCTTGAGCCCGATGCTCGCCTTGCGCTTTCGGCTGGTCCTGGTCGCCGCCGGCGCGGGCGCTCTGGCCGGCATTGCCTACACGCTCCTCACCGGTTCGGAGGTGCCGACGGTTCGTGCCTGCATCGCCTCCCTCCTGATCCTTGCCGGGATCGCCCTGGGCCGGGAAGCGCTGACCCTCAGGCTGGTTGCGGTCGGCGCACTCATCATCCTCCTGCTCTGGCCCCAGAGCGTCGCCGGCCCGAGTTTCCAGATGAGCTTTGCAGCGATGGTCGCGCTCATCTCGCTGCACGAAAATCCCAGGGTAAAGGCCTGGTTCGCAAGGCGCGACGAAGCCTGGCTCAGCCGGTTGGGAAGGGGCTTTGGAGCCGTCCTCCTCACCGGGCTCGTCATCGAGCTTGCACTCACTCCGATCGCCCTTTTTCACTTTCACAAGTCTGGCCTCTATGGCGCGCTTGCCAATGTGGTGGCGATCCCGCTTACCACCTTCGTCGTCATGCCGCTCGAAGCTCTCGCCTTGCTCTTCGACCTTGCCGGCCTTGGCGGGCCATTCTGGTGGCTGACTGGGCAGACGCTCGCCTTGTTGCTGGCCATTGCTCGTTCGGCTTCGGCGGCTCCGGGGGCGGTTGCTCTTCTGCCCGATATTCCGGGCAGCGCCTTCGGACTGATCGTCGCTGGCGGATTGTGGATCTGCCTGTGGCGAACCCGTATCCGGCTCCTCGGCATCGTCCCGGTTGTGGCCGGCGCCTCATGGGCTCTGGTCACGCCCGCTCCCGACCTCATCGTCACCGGCGACGGACGCCATTTCGTCCTTCGAACCGACTCCGGGACGCTCGCCCTGCTGAGGCCGCGGGCGGGCGACTATGTCCGCGACACGCTCGCCGAGCTCTCCGGGTCCGAGCCCGTTTTCGCCGAGCTCGAGCGCCTCCCGGCTGCCGCCTGCAGCCCCGATCTCTGCTCGGCCCACGTGGACCGGGGCGGAAGGCGCTGGCGGATCCTCGCTACCCGGACGTCCCACCATGTGCGCTGGGACCGGATGGTGGAGGCCTGTGCAAGGGCCGACATCGTCATTTCAGATCGCTGGCTGCCGCGCGGCTGCAATCCGCAATGGCTGAAGATCGACCGCGGCCTGCTCGCCAGGACCGGCGGCCTTGCAATCACCTTCTCGGAGCGGCCGCGAGTGACGAAAGTCGCCGATCTCGTCGGTCGCCATCCCTGGGCCCAGACCAGGCCCTTGCGCGGGGCGGCGACTTCCACCAATCCCTGACAGGTTCATCCAAGGAGGTTTCAATGCCCCAATTCGTGATCGAACGTGAAATGCCCGGTGCCGGCAGCCTCGGGCCGGATGCGCTCAGGGGCGCCTCGCAGGGCTCCTGCTCGGTGCTTCGTGATCTCGGCCCCGAAATCCAGTGGGTCCATTCCTATGTCACCGACGACAAGATCTACTGCATCTACCGCGCCCCGAGCGAGGACCTCATCCGGAAGCATGCGGAGACGGCCGGTTTCCCGGCCAACACCATCTCCCAGGTCCGAACGATGATCGATCCGACGACCGCGGAATAGGGAGCGCTGATCCACCCCCTCCAGCATTGGCTGGAGGGGGCAGGGGGTGGCCCTTAACTGTCTTCGCGATTCAGCGGCATCACGTGGAAGATGAGTGACCGGCTCGGCCACATTGCATTCGCGCGTCATTTGCGTCGGAACATGACCGACTCCGAGCGGGCCTTGTGGCGCAGTCTTTCCCGACTGAGGCCCGCTTCACCAGACAATATTCGGTCGGTCCCTACATCGCCGACTTTGCCTGCCGGCGCGCGAGGCTGATCGTCGAGGTCGATGGCGGCCAGCATGAAGGGAGCGATCGGGATCTCCGCCGGACAGCCGACCTGACCGCGTACGGGTGGCGGGTGCTTCGCTACTGGAACCATGATGTCCTCGCCGACACCGACGCCGTCATTCTCGATATCCTCACGCGCGGCCACGAGCGGCTCCCGCCGGGACAAGGCTTTGAAGTGATCGTGTCCCGGCCGCCCCGGCGAAGAAAGGAAGAGGAAGAACCACCCCCGCCCCCTCCACGAAGTCGTGGAGGGGAGAGTGCGGAGTGAGAGGGGCTGGAGGTGGCCTCTTTTTCTTCGAACTATGATTGGTCCGACGACCGCGGAACAAATTTCAGGCGGACTGCCAGGCGGCGAGTTCGTTGCCTGACGGATCGGCGAAATGGAATCGGCGGCCGCCCGGGAAAGGGTAGATCGGCTTCAGGATCCGACCTCCAGCGGAGGTGACCGCGGCCAGTGCGGCCTCGACATCCTCGACCTGGATCACCGGAAGCGGAGCGCCGGGCTGTTCCGACTGGTCGGCCTGAAGACCGATGTCGGTGTCACCGCTCGTCGTCGCCGCATAAGTGGGAGCGAACTGGGTCATCGACCAGCCGAAAGCGCTTTCATAGAAAGCGCGGGAGGCAGCCATGTCCTTCGCCGGAAGCTCGACATAATCCAGACGCGCCATCTTTCTTCCCTTCTCAGTAGCGGCGGATAAGCCCGGCCAGACGGCCCTGGATCTTCACCTGCTCCTCGGGATAGCGCTGGGCGTCATATTGGCGATTGGCGGGATCGAGACGGATCATCTGCCCTTCGCGGCGATAGGTTTTCAGGGTCGCTTCCTCGTCATTGACCAGGGCAACGACGATTTCTCCGTCGCGGGCATGATCGGTCTTGCGAACAAGCGCGAAATCGCCGTCGAGGATCCCGACATCCACCATCGAATCCCCCGCGACCTCGAGCGCATAATGTTCGCCCGGGCCGAGCAGAGCGGCTGGAACCGGAAGCGAGTCGGTGCCCTGGAGCGCCTCGATCGGCGTTCCGGCAGCGATCCTTCCGTGAAGCGGGATTTCGATGACGTCGTTCGCCGGCTGCAATATCCTGAGCGGCTGGGACGAAGCGGGCGTCCCCGGAACGGTCCGGGTCTCGGGAACTCGAAGGACTTCCAGGGCGCGGGCCCGATTGGCAAGCCGCCGGATGAAGCCACGTTCCTCGAGCGCCGAAACCAGCCGATGAACCCCGCTCTTCGACTTGAGGTCGAGCGCCTCCTTCATCTCGTCGAAGGACGGCGACACACCGGTCTTCGCCAGCTGGCGGTCGATATAGACGAGAAGCTCATGTTGCTTGGCAGTGAGCATGGGGTTCCCTCCATGGAACGTTTGAGGAACGTGTACGGAACGTTTCGGGATGTGTCAACGGCTCCGGGAGGGGGGAATGCCGGCCAGATCGAGGAAGTTGGAGAGCAGCCTGTGACCGTCCTGGCTGGCAATGCTTTCAGGGTGGAACTGGACTGCGTGGATCGGAAGAGTCCGGTGGCTGAGCCCCTGGAGGGTGAAGTCGTCGAGCGCCGTCGCGGTCGCCACCAGGCAGTCGGCCAGGGTCTCCGGATCGACGACGAGCGAGTGATATCGGGTGACGGTGAGCGGGGTGGGCAGAGCGTCGAAAAGGCCGCTTCGGTCATGCCGGATCGGGCTGGTCTTGCCATGCATGATTGTCGGCGCCCGGACGATCCGGCCGCCGAAATGCTGACCAATCGCCTGGTGGCCGAGGCACACGCCGAGCAATGGCCTCTTCGCTTCCACGCAGGCGGCGACGAGGTCGAGCGAAATTCCGGCTCCGTCGGGATTGCCGGGTCCGGGCGAGATCAGGAAGGCCGAGGCCCCGCAGGCAAGGGCGTCGGCCGCGCTGAGGTGATCGTTTCGCTCCACCCTGACCTCGGCGCCGATCTCGCGAAGATAATGGACGAGATTCCAGGTGAAGCTGTCATAATTGTCGATAACCAGGATCATCGGTCAGCGCGGCGCGATCCGTTCCTCAATCGCATTTCCGGCGAAGGCCGGAACCCATGAACACGGTTCTGGCCGGTTCTGGC
>CAYOJN010000063.1:6270-10104 GCA_964404245.1 uncultured Sphingosinicella sp.
CGGTTCTGGCCGGTTCTGGCTGGGGCCGGTGTGGGGCGTTTCCGGAAAAGGCGGCGTTCATGGGCCCCGGCCTCCGCCGGGGAAGAATGAGAGGTGAAATCCGTTCCCAATCGCTTTCCAGTGAAGTCTCCGGGGAAATCCGCCCGCACGGCGCCTTAGTCGCCGAAGCCGGCCAGGCGCTGCCTTGCGCCCTGGATCGCCTCGTCGTTGCGGCGCACTCCGATCTCGCTCTCGACCGCACGGAAGAATTGCTGCGCAATCTCGTCGGAGGAGACGGTGTTAAGCTGTGACCGGACGGAGGCGATCGCCTGCGGCTGCCCGCTTGCGTCGCCCGGCGTTCGTTCGGCGTGGTGGACGACGAACCAGCCGGCACCGTTCGGCGCTTCGATCAGTCGGGCCCGGCCCTCCGGAAGGCTGAACAAGGCGAGGAGCGGCGGCGGCGCCTGTTCGCCCGCCTGCATCATCTCCACCCGTCTCAGGGTGACCGATTGCGGCGCCGGCGGCCTCGGCTGGGCGGCGGCGAAGGCGGCGGCTGGCGAAGCGCCGCCATTGATCCGCTCGACGATCTGCTGGGCGACGGCCCGGGCTCGCTCATGTCCCCTCGACCGAAGAAGCGCCTGGCGGACCTGGTCCTGGATCTGGGCAAGCGGCGGCGGTGCGGCCGGGATGACCCGTTCGACCCCGAGCATTGCGAAGCGGTCCTGGCCCAGAGCCTCGATCACCGGATCGCGATCGTCGGGATCGATTTCGAAGGCGCTCGTCAGAAGCGGCTGAAGGTCCGCCGGAGCCTGATAGTCCGGCTGGCCCGGGACCTGCCCGCTGGCGGTCACCGGCGGGGAGGTGACGACGTTCAGACGCTCCGAACGAACGATCTCCTCGAAGCTCGACCCATCGGCGAGCTTTTCCTCGACCCGGGAGATCAGGCCGTCGAGAAGCTCGGTCCGCTTGCGCTGCTGGATCCGCTCTACGATCTCGCCGCGAACCGAGTCCAGGCTTCGTGCCGGGACGGGGTTGATCGCCTCCACCCTTGCGACATGGAAGCCGAGCTCGGACCGGATCGGGCCGACCACGGCGCCCTGGGCAGCGCCGAAGACGGCTGCGGCGACCTCGGGGCTGGCGACTCCGGCAAAGCCTGCACGGGTCTGCTCGGGGAAGCTGATGTCCCTGGCCGCGAAGCCGGCCTGGGCGGCGGCATCGGCAAAGCTGGTCCCTGATCGGACCCTCTGGATGAAGGCCTGGGCAGCGGCCTGGTCCTGGAGCACGACATGCTGGAGGTCGCGATTCTCGCTCGCCGCATAAGCGGCCTGGTTCTGCTGGTAATAAGCGGCGATTTCCTGCTCGCTCGCCTCGGCGGCGCTTCCGAGCTGATCGGTGCCCAGAACCGCATAACGGACGATCCGCCGCTCGGGGATTGTGAAGCGCTCGCCATTGTTCCGGTAAAAGGCCTGGACTTCGGAGTCCGTGACCTCGAGGCCCTGGGCGAGCAGGTCGGAAGCGACGACACCGATCGAACCGCGCCTCTGCTCGAGCTGGAGATTGGCATATTCGTTCACCACTGAATCGGGGACGAAGCCGCGTCCGCCGATCGGTGCCGCAAGCTGGCGAAGCATGAGCGAGCGGGCGATGTCGTAGCGAAGGTCCGCTTCGGTCATGTTCTGCTGGGCGAGCGCCCGGCGAAAAGCCGTATCGTCGAACTGGCCGGTGAAATTGCGGAACTGGGGAACGTTCACGATCACCCGGTCGATCATCCGGTCGTTGACGACAACGCCCTGCTTCTCGCCATAGGCCATCATCGCCTCGCCGATGATCAGTTCGGACAGGATGCCGTCGAAGGCGCCCTGGGCGAGGAAGGATTCCATCGTCAGTCCCGGCTGTTCCTGCTGGGCCTGGGCATAGAGCCGGTTGATCTGCCGGCTGAGCTCGGTCTCGGTGACCTCCCGGCCCTCGACCCTGGCGAGCGTGGTCTGGCCGCCGCCGGTCACTCCGCCAAGCCCTCCCATGCCGTCGGTCCCGAACCCGGTGACGACCATCGCCACCAGGGCCAGGACGAGTACTGCAACTGCAGTCCAGGAGCGCACTTTCTTGCGGGAAGAGGCCATTTGAAGATTCCGAACGGAGGGGAGGTTTGCGTGGGTCATAGAAGCGCGCTACTCGGCCCGCAACCATATCCGGGGGGAAATGAAGGAACATGAACGTGCGGCGCAAGCTCGTTGTCGGAAACTGGAAGATGAACGGAAGCCTGGCGCAGCTCTCGCAGGTGGCCGCGATCGGCGAATCGGCGCGCTCAGCGTCCGGAGTCGACGTCGCTCTGTGTCCGCCCTTCACCCTTATCGCACCGGCGGTGACCCGATCGGGCGGGCTCGCCATCGGGGCCCAGGATTGCCACAGCGCTCCCAAGGGCGCCCATACCGGCTGCGTCTCGGTCGACATGATCAGGGAGGCCGGGGCCCGGCTGGTGATCGTCGGCCATTCCGAGCGGCGCGCCGACCAGAAGGAAACGGACTTTGATGTCCGGGCCAAGGCCGAAGCCGCCCTTTCGGCAGGACTGATGACCATCGTCTGCGTCGGCGAAAGCGAGTCCCAGCGCCAGAGCGGTGAGCATCTTGCCGTGATCGGGGCCCAGCTTTCGGGCTCGCTTCCCGACGACTGGGAGGAAGGCGAACTGGTGGTCGCCTACGAGCCGATCTGGGCGATCGGGACCGGCAAGGTCGCAACCCCCGCCGATGTCGGTGAGGTGCATGGATCGATCCGCCGAGCGCTCAACGATCGCTTCGGTGACCGCGGCAGCCGGGTCCGGATACTCTATGGCGGTTCCGTCAAGGCGGACAATGCCGCCGAACTGTTCGCCGTCGCCGATGTCGATGGAGCCCTGGTCGGCGGTTCGAGCCTCACTTCGGAGCTGTTCGTTCCGATCGTCCAGGCGGCTGGTCGAAGCTAGCCTTTCGAGAATCGCCGCCGCGGGTTGCTTGAACCGGCGAGGCGCATCGCCTAGATGGCGACGAAATCCCGTCTTGTTCAAATCTTCTCGTTCGAAAGCCTCGTTTCGATGTTCACCTTCCTGCTGATCGTCCAGACCCTCGTCGCGATCGCGATGATCACCGTGATCCTGATGCAGCGTTCCGAAGGCGGTGGCTTTGCCAGCGGCGGAAGCCCTTCGGGAATGATGAGCGCTCGCGGGGCCGCGGATTTCCTCACCCGCTCGACCGCGATCCTTGCTGGCCTGTTCGTCCTTCTGTCGATCGCCATTGCCGGGATCGCCGCCGGCGAGCGGGCTCCGCGGACGATCGATTCGAGCCTGATCGAGCAGGGGCCACCGGCCGGAAGCCCGATCGAACAGCAAAGCTCGCCCTTCACGCCGAACCCGCCCGCGGCAGAAGGCCAGCCCCAGCAGGCCCCAGCGCCAGCCCCGGCCGACGGGCAACAGGGCGGCGTTCCGATCGCCCAATAAGGCTCAGCGCCGAGGCTGGTTTTCTTCATCCCAGCCAGAGACGCTTCTCGCCATGGCTGACTGAGCGACCCTGCACTGAAACCCGCTGGATCTTCGCGCCTTCGCGTGAACCAAACGCACGGCGACTCTGTTCGGGTGGCCGCTTGGTCATTGGCACGCGGAGGCGCGGAGGACGCGGAGAAGGATAGGGGGGTTAGCCTCGGATGAAGCACGTCCGGGGAAGATGAAAAGCGGGAGATGGCGGCCTTTCTGACTTGCAGGAATCAGCCCGGAGAAAAAGAAATCCGATTCGCCGGCTTGCTCTTTTCGGGCCGGGCCGCTTAAGCCTGCACTCCCATGGCGCGGTTCATTTTTATCACCGGCGGCGTGGTCTCATCGCTTGGCAA
>CAYOJN010000064.1:0-10065 GCA_964404245.1 uncultured Sphingosinicella sp.
CCTAGATGGAGACGCGTTCCAACCATATCCTCGTCGGGAGCATCACCCTTGGGCTGCTCGCGGCCCTTGCCGTGTTCATCGTCTGGCTGAGCCAGGTCGGCGAAGGCGGCGAGAGGGAGTTTGACGTTTTCTTCCAGCAATCGGTCGAAGGTCTGGCCAAGGGTTCGGCCGTGACCTTCCAGGGCGTCCCGGTCGGCCAGATCGGTTCGATCAATCTCGAGCCGCAAAGTCCCCAGTTCATACGGGTCCGGATCAGTGTCAGCGAGCGGACGCCGGTCCTGGTCGGAACGACGGCGACGATCAGGGGCGTGGGCTTTACCGGAGTCTCCCAGATCCAGCTTGAGCCGCCGGAAGCGCCGGGGCGTGGCGAGGACCGGACCCAGGTCGAAGAGATTCGCTGTCCCGAGGAGAATCGCGATCGGGAATGTCCCTATGGTGTCCCGGTCATTCCGACCAAGCCCGGGGCGCTCGGCCAGCTTCTGAACAGCGCTCCGGAACTGCTGGAACGGGTCTCGACCCTGACCGAGCGACTCACCCAGCTCATGTCTGACCGCAACCAGGAGTCGATTGCCGGAATCCTCGACAATATGGAAGCGGTGAGCCGCTCGCTTGCCGAGCGATCGCCGGAGATTGCTGCAACCCTTGCCGAGGCCCGAGTGGCGATCGCCCAGGCGGGAGCGTCCGCCGACCGGATTGGCGCGCTTGCCGGAAGCACCGAGCGGCTACTGAACGAGGACGGCCGCCCGCTCATCAACGACCTCAGGCTGACGATCCGGTCGGCCGAGCAGAGCATGAAACAGCTTGATTCCGTGATCGGCGAGGTTCGGCCGGGCGTTCAGACTCTCTCGACCCGGACCTTGCCCGAAGTCGGCCGACTGATCAGTGACCTCAGGGAAACGAGCCAGTCGCTTCGGACAATCACCGGCCGAATCGAGCAGAGAGGCGTGGGAAGCCTGCTCGGCGGTGAGGACCTGCCCGACTACAAGCCAGAAAGATGACCATGAGAAGCATCCTTGCCGTGTCTGTCGCCCTTGGACTTGCCGGCTGCCTTGGCGGTGGCGAGGCCCCCTCGGAGCTTCTCACGCTGACTGCATCACAAAGCCCGCCGGCCGCGCAGCGGTCGACGCAAACCGACCGGTTGGTGACGATCATCACGCCCGGCGCTCCGAAGGCGCTCAGCAACAACCGGATTCCCGTCTACGTCAGCGACACTATCATCCAGTATCTGCAGGACGCCTATTGGGTCGAGCAGCCAGCCGAGCTTTTTCGAAACCTGCTTTCCGAAATGGTCGGCGCCCGCTCAAGCCATGTCGTCGTCGATTCGGCTCTCTACACCCAGACTGCAGGAACGTCCCTTTCGGGTCAGCTTCTGAAGTTCGGGCTCGATCCCAACAGCCTGGAAGCGGTCATTGTCTTCGACGGCGCAGTGACCCGTCCGGACGGGTCAGTCGCCACCCGCCGCTTCGAAACGCGCCTGCCGGTGGCTGACGTGAGCCGGGCCTCGGTCGCGCCAGCGCTCAACGAGGCCGCCAACCAGGTCGCCGCTGACGTCGCCGCCTGGCTCGGCTGAACGTCGACGATTATCCCAGGCTTTTCGAGGCTTGCTCGAAAACGTCCTTGCTGAGACCCGGCGAGGCGATGATCCGTTCGAGCTCCGAACGCATCATTGCCGCCCTGCCCTCGTCGAACCGGCGCCAGCGCCCAAGGGGCGGGACGAGCCGTGCAGCGACCTGGGGATTGATCCGGTCGATGGCGATGATCATGTCAGCAACGAGCCGGTAGCCACGCCCGGACGGATCGTGAAAAGCCCGCTGGTTGGCAGCGAAGGCGCCGATGAGCGCTCTGATCCGATTGGGATTGGTCAGGTTGAAGTCCGGATGATTGGTGAGTTCGTTGACCCGGTCGACCGTGTCGTCACTCACCGAGAGCGCCTGGATGGTGAACCATTTGTCGAGCACGAGCGGATCATGGCGCCAGCTGTCATAATAAGCCGCAAGCGCCATTTCCCGTTCCGGTGCATCCGAATTGACCAGCGCCGCGAGCGCCCCCTGCTGATCGGTCATGTTGTCGGCGTCCAGATACTGGCGCCAGGCAAGGGAGGCCGAATTCTCGGCCCTTGATGCAAGCAGATAGTTGAGAGCGACGCTTCGAAGCCGCCGGGCGCCCTTGGCTTCCGGAGTGAGCGAAAAGCTGGTGGCCGCGCACCTGGAATATAGTCCGCGCCACTGGGCCTCCAATTCCTTTCCAAGGGCGTTCCGAAGCCCGTCGCGCGCCTTGCGAATGGCGTCCGGATCGACAAGATCAAGATGATCGCCGATCAGGTTTTCGCTGGGGAGCATGACCGTTTCGGCGATGAAGGCTGTGTCGAGTTCATTATTGGACAGGATTCGACCGACCGCCTTGACCACCGGTCCATGATCGGTCGTCCGGCCGGCGATTTCGGCAAGGAGGGTGTCAAGCATCAATTGCTGCATCGCCTCATAGCGGGCGAAGGGATCGTCATCATGGGCAGAGAGGAAGGCCAGGTCCTCTGGACTTCGGTCGGTTTCGAGATTGATCGGCGCCGAGAAACCCCGATTGATCGAAAGGACCGGCCGCTGGTCGCCGGAATCGAGGGTCAGCACTTTCCTCTCCCCCTCGAGCAGAACGAGCCTTTCCTCCAGTTTCTCGCCGCTTTCGCTGCCGAACAGGGCCAGTCGGAGCGGGATTGGCATTGGCGCCTTGTCGGGCTGGCCAGGCGTTGGCGGCACTGACTGTTCAAGGGTAAGCAGGGTCTTGCCTTCGCCATGATCAAGTCTGGCCCGGACCCGTGGAGTCCCTGCCTGGCTATACCAGAGCCGGAAGCCTGAGAGATCGAGTCCGCTCGAATCTTCCATCGCCCGAACGAAGTCTTCGCACGTCACCGCCTCGCCATCGTGGCGATCGAAATAGAGATCGCAGCCGGCTCTGAACTTCTCCTCGCCGAGGAGGGTATGGAGCATTCGGATCAGCTCGGCGCCCTTCACATAGATGGTCGAAGTATAGAAATTCGAGATTTCGATATAGGAATCGGGGCGAACCGGATGCGCCAGCGGTCCTGCATCTTCGGGAAATTGCGCGGCCCGAAGCGCGCGCACATCCTCTATCCGCTTCACTGCGGCCGAGCCCATGTCGCCGGAGAAGCCCTGGTCCCGGAAGACCGTGAATCCTTCCTTCAGGCTGAGCTGGAACCAGTCCCTGCAGGTGACCCTGTTGCCTGACCAGTTGTGGAAATATTCGTGTGCGACGACTGAGGCGATTGCATCATAATCGGCGTCGGTCGCGGTCCTGGAATCGGCGAGAATATAGCGCGTATTGAAGATGTTGAGGCCTTTGTTCTCCATTGCGCCAAAATTGAAATCGGCGACTGCGACGATGTTGAAGACATCAAGATCATATTCACGGCCATAGACCTCTTCGTCCCAGGCCATCGCCGCCTTGAGCGAGTCCATGGCGTGGGCGGTCCGTTCCAGGTCGGGTTCCCTGACCCAGATCCCGAGGTCGACCCGCCGTCCCGACCGGGTGACGAAGACGTCGCGATTGGCAACCAGGTCGCCAGCGACAAGGGCGAAGAGATAGGACGGCTTGGGATGCGGATCCTTCCAGCTGGCCCAGTGCCGGCTATCCTCCAGATCTCCATTCGCCACCGGATCGCCGTTCGAAAGCAGAACCGGGTAGAGCGACCTGTCGGCAATCATCTTCACCCGATATTCGCTCAGCACGTCCGGTCGATCGGGGAAGAAGGTGATCCTTCGGAAACCCTGCGCCTCGCACTGGGTGCAGAGGATTCCGCCCGATTCGTAGAGGCCCATGAGCCGGCTGTTTTCCCGGGGTCGGATCGACGTGTGGACTTCCAGCCAGTGTTTCTGGCCGGACAGTTCGACGAGGAGATCGCCATCTTCCATGCGCCACTCCGGTTCGGCTCCGTCGACCCGAACCAGATCCGGCTCGATCTCGTCGCCGTCGAGGCGGATCCAGTCGCCGGACTGGGCCGAGGCGCGTTCGACGAGAAGGCGAGCCCGAACCCGGGTCAGATCGGCCCCAAGCTCGAATTCGAGCTCGGTCTGCGGGACCAGCCATTCGGGCGGGCAATAATCTTCTCGGCGGATGGCGACTGGAAGCGAAGGGGCGTTCTGGGCGTCTAGCATGTTGTCGCTCTATCGAGGCTTTGGCGATCGGACCAGTCGCCCTCAACAAGAACCCGCGCCGAATCAGAAGCCAGCTGCCCTGCTTCGACTGCGACCGCCCAACCTTTCGAGCCCAGGTGCGTTCTTCTTCCCGTGATAGTCAGGCAAGCTGGAAGTAAGAGACTCGCAGCGGCTCTTGCAGGCGCGTTTCTCATTTGTGCCTGCAGCGAGCGCGGGGTGGAGAGCGCGTCACCGGGTGGCCGCGACTGCTTCCATGCCGACAGCGTCACCGGCTTCACGCCGCGCAACGACGAGGCGGTCGACATCAGGGTCGGCGCCTCTCGGCACTACCGACTCGAACTTTCCGGCTACTGCCCTGGCGTCGACTGGTCGCACCAGATCCTGCTTCGCACTCGCGGAGGAAGTTCCTTCATCTGCCGGGGCATGGACGCCGAGATCATCGCGCCCAATCCGGGACTTGGGCCACAGAGATGCTGGGTGAGCGAAGTTCGCCGATTGAGCGGCCCGCAGGTTGGGACAACAGACTGAAGGTTGGTCGGCGTTGGGCGTCAGTCGGCTGGCGCGGGTGCACGCGGCGGCCGCGAACGAAGCGCTATGATCAGGCCGGCAAGCACCATCACTCCTCCTGCCACGGCCAGCGGCGCCCAGCGATAGTCTTCGAACAAGGTCGAGAAGGTCATTGCGATGATCGGGACGAGAACGCTGGAATAAGCGGCGCGGGCGGGACCGACCGCCCTGATCACCCGATAGTAAAGAAAAAATGCGAGGGCGGACGCGAAGACGCTGAGATAGATCAGTCCAAGCCAGTAGCCGACCCGGGTTTCGATCACCGGCGGACCTGCAACCCACCAGGCAAAGACACCATCGATGATTGCGCCGTACAACATTGCCCAGGCGAGCATCACCGAAATCGGCCGGGCTCGGACAGCCGGAGCGAGCTGCATGACGTTTGCGATTGACGCACCGAGCACCGCGACGAGAGTGAGCGCGATTCCGGCAATGACGGACAGCGGCGGAACCGAGGTCGTTCGCACCTCCTGGACGAACAGCGAAGTGGCGCCGATCAGGGCAACCATCGATCCGGCGGCGAAGCCCAGCGTAATCCGTTCGCCAAAGTAGATCCTCGCGAAGACGGCGTTGGGGACGACGAGCAAGGCAAAGACAACCGCGACCAGCCCTGATGTCACATATTGTTCGGCGGCGTAGACCCCGTTGAAGTTGATCGCGAACTGGAACAGGGCGATCACTGCTGCAAGCTTGTGCCCCTGAGCACCGATCCGAACGCTCGCCCCAGTCAGAATGGCGAGGACGAACATTGTCGCGGAAGCAAGAATGAACCGGTAGCTGACGGACCAGACCGGTGGAACGGTGCCCAGCTGGTCCTTTATGACGATCCAGGTCGATCCCCAGATCAGGGTGACCAGAAGGAAGGGGATGACGATCTTCGGGTCGCGAAAACCGGATCGGTCGCTCACAGGGCCCTGATCGCTGCAGCGAGGGCGTCGACATGAGCAGGGTTGCTGTCCCAGCTGGTTACCAACCGGGCTTCTCCGGGTCCCCAATCGTAGAAATCGAAACCCTGCTGCCTGAGCCGTTCGGACTCCTCAGGCTGCACTCGGACAAAGACTTCGTTTGCCTGCACCGGGAGGACCAGCCGCTCGGGGCCAGCGGCATTTGCCAGTCGAGCCGCTGCTTCATTTGCGGCCCGGGCATTGCGAAGCCAGACGTCGTTCTCGAGCATCGCCAGGATCTGGGCGGCAAGATACCGACCTTTTGAAAGCAGATGTCCGGCCCGCTTGCGCCTGTAGAGGGTCGCCCGAGCAAGTTCGGAACGAAAGAAGATCAGGGCTTCGGCACCCAGGCCGCCATTCTTGACGAAGCCGAAGGACAGCACGTCGACGCCTGCCCGCCAGGTAAGGTCGGCCGGGCTTCGGCCAAGGCTCGCCACCGCATTGGCGAAACGCGCTCCGTCGACATGAAAGCCGAGGCCGCGCTCCCTGCAGAGGTCGCCAAGGGCCGAAGTCTCTTCGGGCGTGTAGACCAGGCCATATTCGGTCGAGTTGGTGATCGAAAGCGCCGCAGGCTGAACCTGATGGACATCGTTGCGGATCGTTCCGAGAAGGTCTCTCACGGCCGCGGGATCCAGCTTCGCCCCCTCCCCCTCGCCGAGCAGAAGCTTGGCTCCGTGGGTAAAGAATTCCGGCGCTCCGCATTCATCATTCTGAATATGCGAATCGCGGTGGCAGACGATGCTCGAATGCGGGGGGCTCAGGGCCGCTAGCGCAAGGCTGTTGGCTGCCGTTCCCGTCGATATCCAGATCGCCTCCACCTCCCGCTCGAAGAGGTCGGAAAAGGCCCGATTCAGACGGATGCTGTACGAATCGCCATCATAAGCCGTGTCGAGCTGATTGGCGGCGGCGATGGCGTCGATCGCCTCGGGGCAGGCCGCTGCCGCATTATCGGAGAAAAAGCGCATTGCCGGCCCATGAAAGGCGCCAGAGGCCGCGTCAACGGGCTTGTCCTGCGCGCGCCCTCCGCACCGATTCAACGGGCATTCATTTACCAAATATTGGCCTTCTCCCGCTAGCTTCGCGCCTGGACTGGAGATTCTGAGACATGGGTGTGGAAACCGCCATCACGACGACGGAGAGCGGCAAGCGAACGGCCAAGCGATCACGTGTGCTCCTCGCCGCAAAACTCGATACCCCTTCGGGGGAAGTGGAAGCGAGACTTCGCGATCTTTCTCGAAAAGGGGCCCTGGTCGAAGTTTCGAAACCCCTCGAGGTCGGGACGGAAGTCACGTTCATGCGCGGATCGACCGTCGTTCCGGCCCGAGTCGCCTGGGCCGGCAGCGGCCGGCTCGGTCTGGAGTTCCACTATCTGATCGACGACCAGGAAGTCCTGGTGCAGCTCAAGCGCAAGAAGAGTGAGCCGAACGTCTACACCACCCCGGATCCCACCATCGGCAGCCGCTTTCATGTCCATGACCGCAAGCGCGCCCGGGCCTGGGGCGCGACGGTGGGCCTGAAGATCACGAGCCAGAATTTCTGAGGCCGGCCATGGACATGCTTTCCGGCAACTGGACACCTGGAGACCCGGTCAGTCTCAGCGTCACTGGCGAGCTGTCGACTTCGGGGCCGGGTGGCGAAACCAAGGAGCCGAAGCAGCCGGGCGGCCGGCAGGCCAGGCGAGTCTCCCTCGATATGGACGCAGCCCTTCGTCAACGGGGCGCATCGGGTGTCTCGGTTCAGATCATGGATCTGTCCACCGACGGCTTTCGGGTTACCACCCACCTCGATCTGTTCGAGGGTCACGACGTCTGGCTTCGCCTCAATGGCCTCGAAGCGTGCCATGCCAAGGTGGTGTGGCGTTCGGGCCCCTATGTGGGCTGCCGCTTCACTCGCCCCCTTCATCCAGCGGTGCTCGACATGGTCGTAGCAAGGGCCAAAGGCGGCTGAGACCGGTTGTTGCCCCGCCGGGTCGGCGCGATTCGGAATCTCCCTGCCCCTATGTTAAGCTTCCCGAGTCGAGGGGAGGCGACGGCATGGAATCTGATCATCGTTATTACAGCCGGCGAGCGGCTGAAGAGAAGAACCGCGCCAAATCTGCGATCACCGCGGAAGCGCGCAATCGGCACACGGAGCTTGCCGGCCTGTTTGCCCAAAAGGCCGATTTGACAGGCAAGAAGCAGCGTCAGTTCGCCGACTGAGCTCCGACCCGGTCCTTTTCGATCTCAACATTCCTGCCCTGCCCCGCGCCGTTCGATCAGGCTTGACCCCGAACCTGGCCAAGTCCACGATTTGACTGGGCAATCCATGGTTTTGCGGGGGAATTTGCAGTGGGCTGGAAACCTGTTCTGGGGGCTGCTTGCGCGGCACTGATCGCTTCTTCCGCCTGGGCACAGAATATCGATGAGCTCTCGCTCGTCAGCGCAGCCCAGGACTGCAGGGCCGACGAGGCCGCGCAGCTGCTGAGGCGGGGCGTCAGCGTCAATGCAACGAATCCAGCCGGCTATACGGCGCTGATGATGGCGGCCGGCAATGGCTGCACCGCGGTCGTTCGGCTGCTGATCGATCATGAGGCGGATCTTGCCATCGCTCATCCTGACTTCGGCACCGCCGCTGCACAGGCGAAGATGCATGGTCACGTCGCGATCGAGTCCATGCTCAGCCCGGCCCCGGCTGCAGCGGTGCAGGAGACAGCTGCGCAGGGGACGCAGGTGCAGTCGGCACCGCTGCCCTCGAGTCAGATCCCTGCTGCCGGGGGTGAAAGCGCCTCGGGAGCGAGCCGCTGGCCGAGTCTCGGCGCCTATCGGGAAGGCCAGGAAGTCCTGTTCAGCGGCACCGCGGGCAAGACCTGGAGCCGTGGTATGATCAAGAGCATCGATCCAACCTATGGCTATAATATCGATGGCTGGACCGGCAGCTACGACGCCTTCTTTGTCGTCGGCACCCAGCGGGAACCCTTCTGGACTGGTTATTTTGTGGGCGACTGGCGGGTGAGTGTCCCGATGGCGATGGGGGCCGTGACCGACGGCAATTATCTCTACCGGACGGTCAGCGGCGGAATGCGGCTGCCGCCGCTCCGGATCAGTGCCGACGGCAGCTACAGCTGGCGGGTCCAGGAAGGCCGCGGGGAAAGGCTGATCCGAGGCAGCTGGGACCCGAATCCGCACGGCCCAGGCGTAATCCTGAAGAACGGCGAAAAGGGCGCCGACTGGCTGGTCTACAACAACAGCCGAACGGGAAGCGAGCTCGGCGAGACAGTCATCCTCTCGAGCGAATGCTGCACACATCATGACGGGTCGCGCCTTCGCGGCCGTTAGCGGGGTGAATGGCGGTTCCCGCCACCTCGCCCGCGCACAAGACGGGTTGAGAGTCCGCTCGTCGGTCGAGCTTCTCGAGCGCGTGATGGTGAACCGCTCTGCTATGCTACCCCTGTCGTGGCACATTTCGGATGTGGGCGCAGGACTGTAGCGATACTGGCGAGTCAATCCTGAGACGCCCTTACCCAGGCAATTCCGGTCGCTCCCGAAGATGGCGCACGGCGGACGGTGAATGAAGCCTCGTTACAGATACGGGTTTGGATCGAGAGCAGGAACCGATTGGGTGGTCGGGTCGCCATCATCTTTCGACTGATCCGCTGCTGTGCCCGTGCCCTGATTGACCGTGATGTCGATCCCCGGAATGGGATCTCCGGCGCGCCTGCTCATGGATCCCGCATTCAAGGCGTTCCCTGCATCCACTTTTGTAGCGACAGCCGACTCGCCCTGACTGTTCGTGTCAGCCGGGGGCTGATGGACGTTGACCAGTTCATCAGCCAGTTTCTTCAGATCAGCCTGTCGGGCAGTTGACGCATCGCCATAGCCGTCACCATCGACATCGCCTGCGGTTTGCCCGCGCCGGATGTCCGGATTCCCGGTACCACTCTCAACATTTCCGCGTTGAGTCGCCGAGCCGGCAGCGGTCGCCGGGCGTGGCCCCTGGGCGTGCAGGACGCTCGACCCAAGAAGCGCTAATCCCAGAAATAGCCCTGAAAGGAGGGCTTTCGATCGAGACGAGGCTTGTTTCCGCATGATCTTCTCCCTTGAATATGGACAGTCGACATTTGCGTGCCTTGCAGTCGCATTGTTTCGTAAAGGGAATGAACCTAGCCTTTACCTCCGCGACCGCTATCCACCGGACCGGTTTTCGCCGGTGCAAGCGACTGCGTCATCGAATTGAAGGGCGCGGGGCACGTTAATCGCTGAACCGAAGAATGGCTTGCGGAGCCGAGCGGTATAGCCGGTAGTGCCCTGGCTCGGCTCGGCCGCGATGGGAAACCATTGACGGCCAAGTCGCTGAAAAAGCGTGGTGCTGCCGGTGAGGATTGAACTCACGACCTCAGCCTTACCAAGGAT
>CAYOJN010000065.1:0-9815 GCA_964404245.1 uncultured Sphingosinicella sp.
TCACCTTCGTCGAGATTTCAGCGCTCTCCGCAGCCGTCGAACTCGTCGTCAGCATACTCAAGTTCCGGGCGCCCGGAATGTCGCTCGACCGGATGCCGATCTTCGCCTGGTACATTCTGGTGACCGCCGGGATGATGGTGGTCGGATTCCCGCCCCTGATCCTCGGCTCGATCCTGCTGGAGGCGGAACGCGCCTTCGGCTTGCCGTTCTTCGATCCCGATCGCGGCGGCGATCCATTGCTGTGGCAGCACCTGTTCTGGATCTTCGGCCATCCGGAAGTCTATATCATCTTCCTTCCCGGCGCGGGGATCGTCTCGACCGTCCTTCCGGTCATGGCGAGAACGAAGCTGCTGGGCTATCGCTGGATCGTCACGGCGATCGTCGCGCTCGCCTTCCTGAGCTTCGGCCTATGGGTCCATCACATGTATGCGGTGGGCATTCCGCACATGGCGCTGGGCTTCTTCTCGGCCGCGTCCGCACTGGTCGCCATCCCGACCGGAATCCAGGTCTTTGCCTGGCTCGGGACACTCTGGGCAGGCCGGCCTCAGCTGAAAATCCCGATGCTCTATCTGGTCGGCTTCTTCTTCGTCTTCGTCATCGGCGGACTGACCGGGGTGATGGTCGCCGTGGTTCCGTTCGACTGGCAGGCCCATGACACCCACTTCATCGTCGCGCACATGCATTATGTGCTGGTCGGCGGCCTCATTTTCCCACTCCTTGCCGGTACCTATTACTGGCTCGCCCATTTCACCGGCAGGCAGCGCAGCTTCAAGCTGGGTGAAGCCGCCTTCTGGCTCATCTTCGCCGGATTCAACCTGACCTTCTTCATGATGCACCTGACCGGGCTGCTCGGAATGCCCCGGCGGGTCGACGTCTATCCGGCGGAGATCGGCTGGACGGGACTCAATCTCCTCTCCTCGATCGGTGGATTCATCACCGCCTTCGGTTTTGCACTGGTCGTCATCGATGTTCTCCAGACGGCGCTCACGGGCCGGGCCACTCGCCGCAATCCGTGGCGAGCGAGCACTCTGGAATGGGCAATGATGCTTCCGCCAGGCACCTATAATTTCGTCAGCCAGCCGCACGTCACAAGCCGCGATCCGCTGGATGATGTCCCCGACCTCGATGTCCGGCTGGCTCGAGGGGAGGGCTATCTCGCACGCGATCGCGACGGCCTGCGCGAAACCACGGCCGTGTGCGTCAGTACCGGCCGGATCGATTATCTGGCGGTGGTCCCGACCAACAGTTTTCTGCCCGTCGTCACGGCGGCCGTTACCGGCCTGTTCTTCCTCTCCTTCCTGCTCGGCCTCTACTGGCTTGCTGCGGTCATCCTCGTTCCGCTTGCAGCGATCGGATGGATCTGGGCGCGCGCCATTGTCAGCGACAAGGATGAGGCGCCGATCGATATCGGGCTCGGCGAGACGGCCGAGGTCCATCACCATGCCCGTCACGCTCCCGGCTGGTGCGGAAGCCTCGGCCTGCTTGTTGCCGACGCGACCATGTATGGAAGCCTTTTGTTCGGCTATGCCTATCTCTGGACGATCGCGCCCAACTGGCCCCCGCCGGCTGTCATCGATGCCAGCCTGATCGATCTTGGCATCGGGGCTGCCGGCTTCGGCCTTGCGACGTGGGCATTTCGTCGTTCGCTGGCGCGAAATGAAAAGGCCGATCCTGGTGGCGCCAGGCGCTGGACGCTCGTCGCCGCGGCCGGGCTGGTTGTCGGCGCTCTCGCGCTTCTGGTCGCCTCGCTGCTTCGTCTGCCGCCACCCGCCTCGCACGCTTATTCGGCGATCTCGGCGATGCTCGTGGTCTATTCGGTCCTCCACGCTCTCATCGCTTTCCTGACCGTTCTGTTCAGCTGGTCCGCGATCGGCGCCGGGCATGTCTCGCCGACCCGCACCCTCATCCTTCGAGTGGCAGGAATGTGGGTCGTCTATTCCGCTCTTGTCGGCCTTTCCGCTTTGCTCGCTCTCCACCTTCCCATACTTCTTGGAGCGGGCCAGTGAAGCTTCCCGCCCTGGCATGGATAATAGCCGGCTTCGTGATCTGGTCGGCCGCCTTCGTCACCCTCTACGGGCTGCACGGAATCGGCTGCGCTTATGCCTGGCACGAGATTCCCGTCGGCCCGACCAACCTCCAGCGCGCCGTCCAGGTGACCGCCTGGCTCGCTTTCCTCGCGCCGCTGCTGATACTCGCGCTCCGGCTGCGCGGACGGCGCCGGCGGGCTACCAAGGGCAGTTCCGAACAATGGTTGGCCCTTGTCGGCGAGGCCAGCGCCTGGGCTGCGCTTGCGGCAACCCTGGTCACCTTTGCGCCCACCGCGACGACCTCCGTCTGCTGATCACTGGCCGTTCCGGAGACGGCAGTATCTGTCCGGACAGTGTCGAGCACCCTCGACCGGACCGGTCAGTTATCTGTCACCGCCAGCTAAAATGCGCTCTAGGTGCTTTACATACATAGTACAGTAAGACAGAAGGTTCAGGAAACTTCGGGGGATTTCGGGTGCTTGAACTCAAGGGAGTCAGCCACGTCTATGGCAATGGGACACGCGCCCTCGACCAGGTGACCTTGTCCGTTCCCCGCGGCCTGTACGGCCTGTTGGGCCCGAACGGCGCTGGCAAGTCGACACTGATGCGAACGATCGCGACCCTTCAGACGCCGAGCGAAGGACGCATACGCTTCGGCGAGATCGATGTGATCGCCGAGCCCGAAAGGCTGCGCCGGACGCTGGGATATCTGCCCCAGGATTTCGGCGTTTATCCGCGCATCTCCGCTTATGCCATGCTTGACCATCTGGCGGTTTTGAAGGGCGTGTCGGGCGCTTTGGACCGCAAGTCGACGGTCGAAAGCCTGCTCCAGCAGGTCAATCTCTGGTCGGTGCGCAAGAAGGCACTGGCGGGGTTTTCTGGCGGAATGCGGCAACGATTCGGAATCGCCCAGGCGCTGATCGGCAACCCTGAGCTCATCATTATCGACGAGCCGACCGCCGGGCTCGATCCTGAAGAGCGAAACCGGTTCCTGAACCTCCTTGCCGAGATCGGCGAGAATGTCGTCGTCATTCTTTCCACCCACATCGTCGAGGACGTGGCCAACCTGTGCCCGCGAATGGCGGTCCTTTCGGGCGGCCGGATTCAGCTGGAGGGCGCACCGCTTGAGCTGATCCGGTCCACCAGAGGAAGGATCTGGACGAAGTCGGTCGAGCGGGCCGAACTGGACCATTACAAGGAGCGCTACGAGCTCATTTCGACCCGCCTTCTAGCCGGGCGAACGGTGGTTCACGTCCTTTCCGACACCGATCCGGGCAACGGCTTCGCCGCTCTCGAAGGTGACCTGGAGGACGTCTACTTTGCCACTCTCGCTCAAATCCGACGCGCCGCCTGAGGAACGACACCATGCTTTGGAAAGTCGCGGCATTCGAGTTCCGCTACCAGATCAGGAATCCGCTCTTCATCGCGGCGGCGAGCCTTTTCTTCCTGGCCTTCTTCGCCGACATGGCCCTGTTCAAGCTCGGTACCGTCGGTGGCGGCAATGTCCTGTTCAACAGCCCGCACGCCATCATCATCTCCCACCTTCTCGTTTCGCTCCTTTTCCTTTTCGTGGGCGCAGCTTTCGTCTCGAATGTCATCGTGCGCGACGATCAGACCCGCTTCGGCCCCATCGTCCGCTCCACCCGGATCACGAAGTCCGATTATCTGATTGGTCGTTTTCTCGGCGCCTTCGCCGTCGGAGCGCTGATCATGGCGCTCGTTCCTCTGGGTACATGGCTCGGCACATTGATGCCTTTCGCCAATCAGGAGATGCTCGGGCCCAACCGATTGTCGGGATTTGCCTATGGCTATGGTCTGTTCGCGCTTCCGAACGCGCTGATCATTTCGGCCATCCTCTTTGCTCTCGCGACCATGACCCGCTCGACGACCGGGACCTTCGTCGGCGTGGTCGGCCTCTTCATCCTCTACATCGTCGGCCAGAGGTTGATGGAGGGCCAGCCGGAACTGCTCGGTTTGCGCGTGCTTGCCGATCCCTTCGGCATGTCCACCTACATGGCAAGCTCGCGCTATTTCACCGCAGCCGAGCTCAACGCCGGCCTTGTGCCGATTACCGGCCTGATGATTCAAAGCAGGCTGCTCTGGATCGGAATCTCGATCGCCCTTCTGGCGCTGACCTGCCGCCTGTTCCGCTTCTCCGACCAGGCCATGTCACGGCGCCGGCAGCGCAGGCTCCAGCGACAGCAGTCGATTGAAGGGCCGTCTTCCGGCACCGTTCCTTCCAATTCATTTCCCCAACTTGCGAACCCCCGTTTCGACAGGCGGACGGCCTATGCGCAGTTCGCTGCCCGAACGTCGATGGAGGTGAGACACATTCTCCGGAGCCCGGCCTTCCTCATCCTTCTCGTCATCGCTTTCGCTATCGCTGTTCCAGGCCTTCTGACCGCATCGGGCATTCTCGATGCGCCGCTTTATCCGCTCACCTTCCTTTCCATTCCCATCATCGAGGAAGGCTTCGCCACGATCTTGATCATCATCGCCACCTATCATGGCAGCGAGCTGGTTTGGCGCGAACGCGAACGGAACATCCACGAGATCATCGATTCGACGCCGCTCGGCGGCTGGGCCCTGATGCTTCCGAAGATGCTCGGGCTCGCCCTCGTCCTGTATTCGACTCTGCTCTTCGGAATGGCGGCCGGAATCCTTACTCAGCTGCTGAAGGGCGGCGTGGACATCGACCTCGGCAAATACCTCCTCTGGTATCTTCTTCCGCTTGGCGTGGACGTGGTTCTGATCGCTGCGCTCGCAGTCTTCGTCGCTGCTCTCAGCCCCAGCAAACATGCAGGCTGGGGAGTGATGCTTCTCTATATCCTGCTTCGGGTCTTCGGGCCCTCGCTTGGACTCGAGCATCCGCTTCTTCTCTACGGCAACATCCCCGACGTGGCTCTCTCGGACATGGCCGGCGCCGGCAACTCCTGGACTGCAGCCTGGTGGTTCCGGCTGTTCTGGGCATCGACGGCGGCTCTGCTGCTGTTTGCAGTGCACCTGCTCTGGCCCCGCGGAACCGAACGGCGATTGAAGCCGAGGCTTCGTCGGATCCCGGCGCGACTGACCGGCGGAACCCGATTGGCCGCCGTTGCTCTGGCCACGCTCTTCGCCTCCAGCGGGTCGTGGATCGTCTATAACACGGTCGTCCTGAACGATTTTCGGGGCTCGAAGGAGAGGCAGCGCTACCTCGCCGAATATGAAAAGCGGTTCTTCCACTTCGCTCGGCTGCCGCAACCGGTGGTCAGGCATGTCGACCTGAACGTCGCACTCCATCCCGAAAGGAGCTTCGCCGAGGTGCGCGGCCGCTATCGGCTCGTCAACGAAACACTCTCGCCGATCGAACAGGTTCACGTGCGCATTCTGGATCCCGGTCTCGACCTCGTGGATCTCGACTTTCCGGGTGCTCGGCTTGAGCGCAGGGACGAGGCATTCGCCTATCACGTCTATCGCCTGGACGATCCGATGCGGCCGGGGGAGACGCGCACGCTCGCTTTTCGCACCCGGCGAGACCAGGCCGGGTTCCGGGCCTCCGGCTCAGAGACAGGACTCGCGGTGAACGGCACCGATCTCAGCGCCATCGAGCTGACGCCGCGGATCGGGATGAGCGATGTCGGGCTGATCGAAGATCCCGCCGAACGACGTGAACATGGCCTTCCGAAGCGGCAGCCGTTCCCGCGGTTGAACGATCTGGCGGCCACGAAGAACCAGCCTGGCGGCGACGTCAGCTGGACAACGGCCGATATCATTGTCTCGACCGATGCGGACCAGATCCCGATCGCGCCAGGCGAGAAAGTGTCCGATCAGGTTCATGACGGCCGCCGGATCGTGCGTTTCGTGTCCCGAAGCCCGATCAGGAATTTCTTCTCGATCCAGTCCGGCCGCTATGCCGTCAGAAAGCAGATTCATGGCGGTGTCGAACACGCAGTCTACTTCCATCCCGCGCACCACTGGAATGTCGAACGAATGATGGCGGCGATGCGAGCCTCGATCGATTATTACGAGGAAGCCTTCGGTCCTTACCAGTTCGGCCAGGTCAGGATCGTCGAGACCCCCGCCTGGCGGCGAGATGGCGGACAGGCCTTTCCGAACACCCTTCTTCTTGGCGAAACGGCCTTCGCGATGGACCTGCGGGATCCGGACGAGCTGGACATGATCACCATGCTCACCGCCCATGAGCTTGCGCACCAATATTGGGGGAACCAGGTGGTGGGAGCACGGATGCAGGGCGCCGGGCTGTTGTCGGAAACCCTGTCCCAATATTCCGCGCTGATGGTGATGAAGAGGGTTCACGGCGAGGAGAAGATCCGCCGCTTCCTGGACTTCCAGCTCGATCGATATCTGAGCGGACGTCGCACCCAGCTGATCGAGGAGCAGCCGCTCGTCAGCGTCGAAATCAGCCAGCAGCATATCGCCTATGGAAAAGGCGCCCTCGCTCTCTATCTGCTCCAGAAGCGAATGGGCGAGGAAGCGGTGAACCGAGCGCTTCGGCGGTTCGTCGATCGGTACCGCTTCACCATTGCACCCTTTCCGCGTTCCCTCGACCTGATCGCCATGCTGCGTGACGAAGCAGAAACGCCCGGGATCCAGGCGTTGATCACGGATCTGTTCGAGCGGATCACGGTCTACGACCTGCGTGTCGAGGAGCCGACGGCGGTGAGGCGTCCCGACGGCCGCTGGGACGTGACCGTTCCGGTGGAGGCTCGCAAGGCCTATTCGGACGGTTACGGCAACGAGCGTCAGGCCTTGCTCAGCGAGCCGATGGAGATCGGGTTGTTCACCGCCGATCCGGGCGCAGGGACCTTCGACCGCCAAAGCGTCCTCAGGCTGGAACTGCGCCCGATCCGATCGGGCCGGCAGGTGCTTCGCTTCGTCACCGACCGGCGCCCGACCCACGCGGGGGTCGATCCGTACAACCTCTACATCGACCGGAATTCCGTAGACAATGTCGGGGCGGTGACGGGCTGAATTCGGATTTCCGGACCGGGGGTCAGCCGCTCTGGCTCTGATTGTGCTGGCCACCCGGGTCGGTGACTCCGTCCAGCGCCACCTTGGCGGAATCGCTGTCGTCGGAACGGGTCAGGTCGCCCAGCGAGACGATTCCCACCAGCCGGTTGTCGTCGCGACTGACCACCGGAAAGCGGCGGACCTGCATGTCGCTCATGCGGACGGCGACATCCTCGATCTCGTCGTCGTCATAGCAATAATCGATATGGTCGGTCATCGTCTCGCGCACCGGGGTGTCGGGGCCGCGGCCCTGCGCAACCGCCCGGACGGCGATGTCGCGATCGGTCAGCATTCCGATCAGCTGATCGCCGTCGCAGACCGGCATCGAGCCGGAATCGCTTTTGAGCATGAACTGGGCGGCTTCGCGGATCGGCTGGTCAGGCTGAACGATCTGGACGTCGGTCGACATGCATTCGGCGATTTTCATCTTCTCTCTCCCATCGGTTCGAGGGAAAGAACGATCCCCTGGACGGGCACGTTCCGGCCAGGCTCTTCAAACGCCGTCCATGAGCCTCCGTCCGACGCGAAAAGCGGATCCGGTGATCAGTAAGCCGGTTTCAGGAGGCCATCGATGACGTGGTTCTGGATCACCGGTTCCAGGCGCTCCACGAGGCGGAAAGCGAGATGGTCCCGCACCCGGGCTGGGACGGAATCGAGCCAGAGCCGGCTGACCTGGAGGTCGTGATGATCGGCATTGGTCGCATCGGGCGCGTCGACTCCGACCACCAGCACGGGCCGCGGCTCGTTCGACCGGTTCGCGGTCCCGCGGTGGATGGTCAGCGCCGAGCGCGCCGAAATGTCGCCGCGCCGGGGGAGCTTGCGGACGCATCGGCGCTCATAGCGCGGCCAGAGCTCGGATGGAGGGAACATGCCCCTGGGATCGCCTTCGAATTCGTCCCATTGGGTGCCGAGCGCGATCTCGAAGGGACCATGTTCGGGGCGGGTATCGACGGTGGTGAGATTGAAGGCGAGGGAATTGAGCCTGCGGTACCGGGTCATCGCCTCCGGAACCGCGAAGTCTCGATGCCAGGGCTGGTCGGCGGCGCCCGGGAAGGGAATGTCGAAACCGACCTCGACGATCCGATAGTCCGGTCCAAGGACGGCCTCGCACACCGCGACGAACCATGGATGGGTGACGATGTCGACAAAGCCCCGGATCCGCTCCGGCTGGACTTCGACATAGAAGCGCTCCGGTCCCCTCGGAAGAGCGCCGCCCTTCACCTTCTGCGCTTGCTCGAACAGGGCCTCGATATCCTCGCGAAGCCGGTCCGCCCAGGACAAGGAGAAGGCGCCCTCGAGCGCCAGGATCCCATCGCCATAGAGGCGGCCCATGATTTCGGCAGGCTCGAAAAGGGGATCGGACATCGGCTCCTCGCGACCTGGGAAGAACTCAGGGCCGGTTCATCGTCAGCAGGTCATAGCTGGCGACGACCTCGTCCTTCTGATTGTAGACGAAGACCGCCCAGCGCACTTCCCCCATCTCCTCGTTCCTGACGCTCTTCGACTTGACGGTGAGCTCCACCCGCATCGAATCGCCCGGATAGAGCGGGGTCTGGAAACGCAGATTCTCAAGACCGGTATTGGCGAGGACCGGACCCGGCGCCGGATCGACGAACAGGCCCGCAGCGAAACTGAGGATCAGATAGCCATGGGCGACCCGGCCGTCGAAGATCGGGTTCGCTCTTGCGGCTTCGTCATCCATATGGGCGTAGAAGGTGTCGCCGGTGAAGCTGGCGAAATGCTCCACATCCTCCAGGGTAACGGTCCGGCTTTCGGTCCTGAGCGTCTCGCCGATCGAAAGCTCGCAGATACGCTTCCGGAATGGATGAACCTCGCCTTCGGTCTTGTCGGCGCCGGGAAGCCACTGCTTCGCCACCGCCGACAGCATTTCCGGAGACCCCTGGAGCGCGGTCCGCTGCATGTAATGGGTGACTCCGCGGATCCCGCCCATTTCCTCGCCGCCGCCGGCTCGGCCGGGCCCGCCATGGACCAGGACCGGAAGCGGCGATCCATGGCCCGTGCTCTCCTTCGCGCTGGTCCGGTCCAGGATCAGCATCCGGCCGTGAAAGGCGCCGGCGCCAAGAACGAAGGACTGCGCCACCTCCCGGTCGAACGTGAACAGGGACAAGGCGAGCGAGCCCATTCCGCGGTTGGCGAGAGCGATGGCGTCGTCGAGATCGCGATAGGGCATCAAGGTCGAGACCGGTCCGAACGGCTCGACATCGTGAATGGCCGGCGATCCCCAGGGGTCGTCGGACCGAAGCAGGATCGGCTCGATGAAGGCGCCACGGCCGTCGACCGGCGATCGATCGGGATCGCCGGCAACGATCCGTGCCGAACGGGCAAGCTCGCTGACCGCGCCGCGAACCGATTGAAGCTGCTCGCGGCTTGCAAGCGCACCCATCGTGATCCCCTCTTCGCGCGGGTTGCCGATCCTGACCTTCGAAAGCCGGGCAGCAAGCGCTTCCTGGACCGCGTCGATATGCTGCGCCGGGGCCATGGCTCGGCGGATCGCGGTACATTTCTGCCCCGCCTTCACCGTCATCTCGCGGACCACTTCCTTGACGAACAGGTCGAATTCGGGCGTCCCCGGGCCCGAATCCGGCCCGAGGATGGAGGCGTTGAGGCTGTCGCGCTCGGCAATGAAGCGTACCGATTCCCTGGCGATGACCGGGTTCGACTGGAGCTTCATCGCGGTTGCGGCGGATCCGGTGAAGCTCACCACGTCCTGGAGGGTGAGATGGTCGAGCAGGTCGCCGGTCGAGCCCATGATCAGCT
>CAYOJN010000066.1:0-9775 GCA_964404245.1 uncultured Sphingosinicella sp.
GTCACGCCGACCGGTCGGGCGCGGCCAGCTACAATGTCGGCCTGTCGCAGCGTCGTGCCGACTCCGTCCGCCAGTATCTTGCTGGTCGGGGGATTCCGGACGGCGTGATGACGACGGAAGCCTTCGGCGAAAGCCGTCCGCTGGTCGAAACCGCCGACGGTGTTCGCGAGCCGCAGAACCGGCGCGTGGAAATCGTCTTCGGCACCGGCTCCGGCTGGTAAGAAGACGCCCTGCCGCTTCGGCGGTAGGTCGACAAGGATCTGGGAGCCGGTCTTCGGATCGGCTCCCTTTCTTTTGACCTCTGTTCCGAGAGCAATCTCTTTGTTAACGGCACCCTCTATTCAATAGCCCAGGAGTGCTCATGCGGATTGCCATTATTGGCACCGGCTATGTCGGCCTTGTCTCCGGCGCCTGTTTTTCGGATTTCGGCCACGACGTCGTCTGCGTCGACAAGGAGGCCAGCAAGATCGACGCCCTGCATCGGGGCGTGATCCCGATCTTCGAGCCTGGGCTCGATCAGCTCGTCGCGCGCAACGTGTCCGGTGGCCGATTGACCTTCACTACGAACCTTGCCGAGGGCGTGAACGGAGCGGAGGCCATCTTCATCGCTGTCGGAACGCCGTCGCGCCGCGGCGACGGCCATGCCGATCTCAGCTATGTCTACAGTGCCGCCCGGGAAATTGCGAAGGCGCTCACCGGTCCGGCCGTCGTCGTCACCAAGTCGACCGTTCCGGTCGGAACCGGTGACGAAGTCGAACGGATCCTTCGCGAAGCGGCGCCCGGCGTCGAAACGGCGGTAGTCTCCAATCCGGAATTCCTCCGTGAGGGCGCTGCGATCGAAGACTTCAAGCATCCTGACCGGATCGTGATCGGAACCGAAGACGCGCGCGCTGAGGAAATCATGCGGGAGGTCTACCGGCCGCTCTACCTCAACCGGGCGCCATTGCTCTTCACCTCGCGGCGTACGGCCGAGATGATCAAATATGCGGCCAATGCCTTTCTTGCCACCAAGATCACTTTCATCAACGAGGTTGCCGATCTGTGCGAGGCGGTTGGGGCGGACATTCAGGATGTTTCCCGGGGTATCGGTCTCGACGGCCGGATCGGAAGCAAGTTCCTCCATGCCGGACCAGGCTATGGCGGCTCCTGTTTCCCGAAGGATACGCTTGCCCTGCTCAAGACCGCTGCCGATCACGACTCGCCGCTTCGGATCGTCGAGGCGGTGGTCAGCGTCAACGACGCTCGAAAGCGGGCGATGGGGCGGAAGGTCATCCGGGCGCTTGGCGATCCGCGCGGCAAGACGGTCGCAGTGCTCGGCCTGACATTCAAGCCCAACACGGACGATATGCGAGATGCGCCTTCCCTCAGCATCATCCAGGCCCTCCAGGATGCCGGGGCCCGGGTGAAGGCTTTTGATCCGGAAGGCATGGAGCAGGCCCGCCCGCTCCTTCCCGATGTCGAACTGATGAGCGGCCCCTATGAGGCTGCGGAGGGCGCCGACGCCGTGGTTCTGGTGACCGAATGGGATGTCCTGAGGGCACTCGACCTGAAGCGGCTCGCCGCCTCCATGGCGCAGCCTGTCCTGGTCGACCTTCGCAACGTCTATCCGGCGGACGAGGCAGAAGCGGCAGGCCTGCGCTGGCATGGAGTGGGAAAGCCTGCCGCCCGGCTTCAATGAACGGCGAGGCCGGTTCGCGCAGGCGAGGTTGATGGACAGGTTCGATCACGCGCAGGCGCGAAGGGCGCCGGGACCAGCGAATGAGAGTCGATGACGAAGCCTGTCGTGGAGACCTCAGCCATGGCCTCGGCAATCGCTCGGGCCTTTCGCCTTCGAGCCTGTGCTGGGACCAGGTTCACTCTTCGGTTCGACGGTCGCGATCCGGTCCGTTCGCCCCATATGCGAGGCGCTCGCAACCCTATCCCGACAGGCCCGTTCAATTGCCAGACGAAGGAGAGATGGAAATGAGAGGTTCGCTTTTTCTTGCAACAATCGGGCTTGGCCTCGCGGGCTGTGCGACCAGCGGCGCCGTCGACGACTGGCCGGCCGACCAGGGACCCGTTTCGGCATCCGCCGATCTTCGCGATTTCACTGGCCGAAGCGTCGGTAGTGCGACCTTGTCCGAGGCGAATGGTGGTCTTCGGATCCGGATCGACGTGACGGCGCTACCGCCGGGGCCAAGGGCGGCCCATATCCACACCACCGGCCTGTGCCAGGGGCCCGACTTCAGCTCGGCCGGACCCCATTGGAACCCGACCAATCGAGCCCATGGCAGCCAGAACCCGCAGGGACCGCATCATGGCGATCTTCCCAATCTGATGGTTGGCACGGATGGACGGGGAAGCCTGGAATTTGTCATCCCCGGCGCGTCGCTCGCCGGACCGGATCCGGTCCTTCTCGACAGTGACGGCGCGGCGGTGGTGATCCACGAGTCGACCGATGATTATCGGACCGATCCGTCCGGAAATGCCGGCGGCCGGATCGCCTGCGGTGTCGTCCAGCCCGGCTGACGGGCCGATTTGAGCGGCCGGCCCCTGGCGTGAGCCTTTGCCTGCCGTATCAGATCGGTTCGCCGGCAGCCCTGGCCCGTTCCACTTTCGAGGCTTCAAGCTGGGGCAGGTGCTTCGAGGCGATCCACAAGCCGACCAGGGTCAGCGGAGGCATGAAATAGAGCGCCGCAATGCCCATGGTGAGGCTTCCGGACAGGACCGACATCTTGCCGGCGAAATAGGGGCCAAGGGCCAGTCCGACCATGGTCGTGCCGAGAATGTAGGTGGCGCCCGCCGTTGCGCGCATTCGTGGCAGGACGAGATCCTGTAGGGTGGCGACGGCTGCGCCAACCCAGGCCGAAGCGAACATGTGAGCGACCGGGTTGACCAGATAGAAAGCGGTGAGATCCGACGTGCTGAGCATGAACGCGATCAAGGGCACCGGAACCACCACCGAGATCATGTTGACGAACAGTCGTCCGCGAGGATCGCGCTGCCGCCACAGATCGGAGAGATATCCGCCCAATATGACTCCTGCGGCGGCCGAAATGGCGGCCGACCAGCCGAGGATGAATCCGACCTCCTCCTTCGCCGAAAGTCCATCGAGATAACGCCCCGGCTCGGTTCCGCCGGCATAGAAATGCGCCTCGACATAAGGCGGGATCCAGAAGCTGGTGGCGTAGGTGACGAAAGCGATGCTTCCAAAGGCGATGGCGAGGAGGACGACGACAGGCGAGCCCCAGATCAGCCGGTAGGCAGGAAGGTCGCGATGCTTCAGCGACTGGATCCAGGAAAAGACGGCATAGACGCCGAGGCCGTAGGCGAGCCATTGGGGCGCGTCTCCGGTCAGCCAATAGAGGCCGGTCCCGGCCCCCACCACAAGTGCAAGGACGACAAGGTTGATCTTCAGCGCACCGGGAATGCGGGCCACGTTGATCAGCGTCAGCGGCGGCAGGATCGCCATCAGTTCCTTGCCGAAATCCCGCCACGCATTGGGCCTCACCACCGGCTGCGGAAGGCCGTCGGAGGCGCCGCGCATCGGTTCCCTCAAGGTGAGGACCCACAAGGCGAGAAGCAGGCCGGGGAGTCCGACGGCAAGGAAGGCCGCCTGCCAGCCGGCCAGTCCCAGCGGGGCCTCGGAGGCGATAGGAAAGGCCGAGTTCCAGCGACTGACGACGAAGCCGCCGATCGGAAGGCTCAATGCCCCGCCAATGTACAGACCGCTGGAATAGATGGAGAGGGCGGTGGCGCGCCTTTCCTTCGGGAAATGATCGGAGATCATTGAGTAGGCGGCCGGTGAAGCACTGGCCTCACCGATCCCTACCCCGATCCTTGCCGCAGCGAGCACGCCGAAGCTGTTTGCGAAGCCCGAAACGACCGTCATCGATGACCAGAGGGCAAGGCCCATCGCCATCAGCCGGCCGCGATACCAGCTGTCGGCGAGGCGGCCGAGCGGGATCCCGAACAGGGCGTAGAAGACGGCAAAGGCAGTGCCGTAGAGAAAGCCGATCTGGGCGTCGGAGACGCCAAGGTCGCGTTTTATGTCGCCGACCAGGATCGACAGGATCTGCCGGTCGATGAAGTTGATGATATAGACGAGGACAAGGACGAAGAGGGCATACCAGGCGTAGGCGCCGATTCGTGGCATCTGGCGTCCGGGCTCCGCAGTATCGGTCGTCGTCGCCATCGATCCCCCCCCGTCATTGTGCTTATTTTGATGTAGGGCTAGCAGAGGCGAAGGCTTGGCAACAAGGCATCCCATGCCCGTTCGACTGCTCTTCGTCTGTCTTGGCAATATCTGCCGCTCGCCGCTCGCCGAGGCGGCCTTTCGGGCCGAGGCGGATCGGATCGGCCTGGATGTCGAAATTGACAGCGCCGGAACCGGCGACTGGCATGTCGGCCAGCCACCGGATCCGCGAGCCCAGGCCGTTGCCCGACGCGAAGGCGTCGATATCGGGGCGCTTCGGGCACGGCAGGTGACGAAGGCTGATTTCCACCAGTTCGACCATGTCGTCGCGCTCGATTTCGACATTCTTCGCGATCTTCGAGCGATCCAGCCGGAATCGGCAAGGGCAAGCCTGTCGCTTCTGCTTGATCATGTTCCGGGCCGCGAAGGCCAGTCCGTTTCCGATCCCTATGAGGGCGGGAAGGCCCATTTCGAGAAAAGCTGGGCCGATGTCAGCGAAGCCGCGAAGGCGCTGGCGAAGACACTGGCAAGCGCCAGGTGACCAGCCTTGCCCGCAAGGTTGCGGAGTTGACGGGCGCGGATCCTGACCAGCTGCGCAGGCTTGCCGGCGGCGACCTTTCCGAAGTCCTTCTCGTCCCCCGAGCCGACGGCCATTTCAGCGTCGCCAAGCAGGGAGCGACTATCGGCACCGAGGCGGCAATGCTTCGAGCGCTGGCGGCGGCCGGATTGCCGGCCCCCCTCGTGGAGGGGGAATATGGCGACGTTCTGCTGCTCCAGCATGTCGAAAATGACGGCCTGTTCAGCCTGAACGCCTGGGAGAATATCGGCTGCAACATCCGGCGGCTTCATGACAGGAAGGGCGCTTCGTACGGCTGGAGCGTCGATCATTCCATCGGGACGGTGCAACTCGACAATCGCCCCCGTGAGGATTGGCCCGGCTTCTGGGCCGAGCAGAGGCTGATCGCGACAGCGGCCTTCCTGGACCGCCCCTGGCGTGAGCGGATCGAAAGGCTTGCGGCCGGTCTTGAGGACAGGCTTCCGAGCAAGGTTCCGCCCTCCCTGCTTCATGGCGACCTGTGGAGCGGCAACCTGCTGGTGAAGGACGGGCGCCTCGCCGCACTGATCGACCCGGCCTGTTATCATGGTGACGCCGAAGTCGATCTGGCGATGCTGTGTCTTTTTTCGGTGCCACCCGACCGCTTCTGGGAGTCCTATGGCGAACTCGAGCCGGGATGGCGCCAGCGTCAGCCGCTCTACCAGTTGTTCCCGGCACTCGTTCACCTGCGCCTTTTCGGAGCCGCTTATGAGTCTCTCGTCGATCGACTGCTCGAGGCCGCCGGAGCTTGAGCTCCCGGCTCAAGTCCCAATCTGATCGAGCCGATAGGTTTCAAGGTCGATATAGACGGCGCCGTCCGGAGTGAGCCGGCTTTCGACAAGGGCGAATCTGTCGATCCGGAACGGCCTGCTGGAGAGGCCGCCGGACGTCTCGACCAGGTTGCGGACCGGTCCGGACGATCGGTTGAGCCGTGCCAAGGTGATGTGGGGCAGAAAGGCCCGAGGTTCAGGCGCAATTCCGACCCGGGCCAGAGCCTGTCCGATCTTCTTGTGCAAGGCATGGACCGGGGCATGGGGCCTGACGCCTGCCCAGACCGCTGAAGCTATTCCTCGGCGATCGAACAGGCCGATCCCGCTCAATTCCAGATCGAAGGCCGGCTGGTGGACAGTGCCGAGAGCGGCGTGAATGTCGCTCGCCTGATGGCGGTCGACCTCGCCGATGAAGCGCAAGGTGAGGTGAAGCTGGTCCTCCCTTTGCCAGCGGGCGCCGCTGATCCCGCCCATCGTTGCAAGCAGAAGCTGGCGAACCTGGGATGGAGGCCGGAGCGCGACGAACAGTCTGAGCATGAGCCGCCCATAGCAGACCGAAGGGCCGGGTTCATTCCCGCTCATGTCCGGTTTTGCTTGAAAGACGGGGTCATTCCCCCGATATTGATCCTGTTCGGTGGATTAGCGCCGTTTTTGGGAGAATTATCTGATGGCCAACTGGTCCGATCCTCGGATTGGCAGCGCCTCGCCGGCGACCACGGCTGGACGCGCAGACGTTGCGTTCGACGCCGGTCTTCGCTCGCACATGCTGTCCGTCTACAATTACATGGCGTCCGGAGTGCTCTGGACTGGCATCGTCGCGATGCTGTTCGCCAGCAGCGGTCTCGCTGCCCAGGTCCTCATGGGGCCGGGTATCCTGAAATATGTCATCATGTTCTCGCCGCTGGCATTCGTGATGGTGTTGAGCTTCGGTGTTCACCGCCTGTCCACGGGCACGACCCAGTTGCTCTACTGGGCCTTCGCGACGATGATGGGGCTCTCCCTGTCGTCCATCTTCCTGGTCTTCACAGGAGCCTCGATCGCCCAAACCTTCTTCGCAACGGCGGTCGCCTTCCTCGCGCTCAGCCTTTATGGCTACACCACCAAGCGTGATCTGTCGGCCTTCGGGACCTTCCTGATCATGGGTGTGGTCGGCCTTCTGGTAGCGATGGTCATCAACCTGTTCCTGCAGTCTCCAGCGCTCCATTATGCGGTCAGCTTCATCGGTGTCCTGCTGTTTGCCGGCCTGACCGCCTATGATACCCAGCGTATCAAGAGCCTCTATTTCCAGATCGCTGGAACGGACATGGTCGGCAAGGCCGCGATCATGGGCGCGCTGTCGCTCTATCTCGACTTCATCAACATGTTCACCTTCCTGCTCCAGTTCATGGGCAGCCGCGAATAGCGACTGAGGGAATGGAAAATGTCGAAAGGCCCGGTGGAAACACCGGGCCTTTTTCGTTGAAGCGGCCTTGCGGCCGAATTGGGCCGTGAACCGGCTCTATTGCCCCAGATGCTCGGCGAAGAAGTCCAGGGTCGCCGACCAGGCTCGCGACGCCGCTTCCTGATCATAGCGGGCCGCCGACGTGTCATTGTGAAAGGCATGGTCGGTATCATGATGATGGATTGCACGCACGGATTTGCCGACGTTGCGAAGGGCGACGATCCAGGGGAGGGCGGTGGCATTGACGCGTTCGTCGCGTTCCGCGAGATGGATCAGAAGTGGCGCCTGGACGAGCGAGGCCTTGTCGAGCGACGGTGCCGAGCCGTAGAAGACGACCCCGGCATCCAGGTCGCTACCGGCTGCTGCAGCAAGCCGGTTGACCATGGCTCCACCCCAACAGAAACCGACGACCCCGACCCTGGCGGAGCCGCTCCCTTCTGACTTGAGCCGTCGGATCAGCGCTTCGCCATCGGCAACCGTCCTTGCCATGTCGAGTTCGCCGATCATCGTCCGGGCTCGGTCCTCGTCATCGGGAGTGCCGCCGGCCAGGCTGAGGAAATCGGGCGCGTGTGCCGAATAGCCGGCAATCGCCAGCCGGCGGGCGACGTCGCGAATATGGTCGTTGAGGCCCCGGTTTTCGTGGATGACGAGCACAGCCGGGAGGTTTTCGGCACCGGCGGGTTCTGCGCGATAGACCTGGTAGTTGCGGCCCGGCCCCGCTTCCAGGTCGACGGTCCGGGTGACCAGGCGCCGGTCGTCGGGAGGAATCCTGGGTGCGGCCTTGGCATTGGCTGCGATAGTCGAAAGAAGCGCGGTCGCCGCTGCAGCGCCACCAGCGATCCGGGTCACCTCAGCAAGGAAGGTTCGGCGGTCGAGCCGCCTGTGGGTGAAGCGGTCATGGAGAGCGATTGCCTCGCGGAGCCGAGCCTTGTCCATCAGCTGGTCGCTCCTGCTTCGGGAAGCAGTGAATCGTCGAGCTCGCTCGCCCTTTTCGCCGCGGGGCGGGCCCCGATCCGGTTGACATAGTCTTCGAAGATCGGTCGCTTTTCCATCGTTCCGAACTGCATTCCCCAGTTTATCTGGGAGCCGACATAGACGTCTGCGGCAGTGAACTGCTCACCGCAGATGAAAGGGCCGTCGCGAACCGCCGACTCCAGGGCATCGATCGTGTCCTCGAACGATCCATAGCCGACCATCGGGCGCTTGTCGGGCGGGGCGAGCAGGCCGAGCGACTTTGCAGTGACAGCCGCCTCCACCGGTCCGGCGGCAAAGAAAAGCCAGCGATAATAGGTTCCGCGCCTTGGATCGTTCGGCGCCGGCGCAAGACCGCTTCCCGGAAACATGTCGGCCAGATAGGCGCAGATCGCCGCCCCTTCGGTGACCACCATGTCGCCATGGGCTATCGCCGGGACCTTCCCCATCGGATTGATCGCCAGATAGTCCGGCGACCGCATTGCCGGCCCGTAGTCGAGGATGATCGTTTCATAGGGCTCCCCCACCTCTTCCAGCATCCAGCGCGCGATTCGCCCGCGCGACATCGGATTGGTGTAGAAAGTGAGGGATCTCGTCATTGCGGCCTCCTTTGCGGAAGCCCCAACTCTATCTCGTGATTCGGGTCGGCGGAAGCGGACCCTCCGTCACCGAAGGGCCCGCTTCCGTTCAGGACTGCTGTTCGGTCTGGCCCTGCGGCTTCTTTCGCGATGCCTTCTTCCGCCTGGAAGCCTTGGGCGGTGCCGGGATGATCTCGAAATGAGGTGCATTGTCCTTGATCCGGACCTTGACCTCACCGCCGTGGGCGAGCTTCCCGAAGAGCAGCTCCTCGGCAAGCGGTTGCTTGATCTTCTCCTGGACAAGCCGTCCCATCGGCCTTGCGCCATATAATTTGTCATAGCCCCGCTCGGTGAGCCAGGCGCGGGCCTCGTCGTCCAGTTCGATATGGACGTTGCGGTCGGCGAGCTGAAGCTCGAGCTGAAGGATGAACTTGTCGACCACCCGGGCGACGACGTCGGGAGGCAGGTAGCCGAACGGGACGATGGCATCGAGCCGGTTGCGGAACTCGGGAGTGAACATTCGCTTCACGGCCTCGTCCGACGCATCCTCGCGGGAGATATTGCCGAAGCCGATTCCCTCGCTCGCCATGTCGGCAGCGCCGGCATTGGTGGTCATGATCAGGATGACGTTGCGGAAATCGACCGTCTTGCCATGGTGATCGGTCAGCTTGCCATTGTCCATCACCTGAAGAAGGATGTTGAACAGGTCCGGATGGGCCTTCTCGATCTCGTCGAGAAGAAGGACACTATGGGGGTGCTGATCGACGGCGTCGGTCAACAGCCCGCCCTGGTCGTAGCCGACATAGCCCGGAGGGGCGCCGATCAGCCGGCTGACGCTGTGTCGTTCCATATATTCGGACATGTCGAAGCGCTGCAGCGGAATGCCCATGATGGAGGCGAGTTGACGGGCGACCTCGGTCTTTCCGACTCCGGTCGGGCCGGAGAAGAGATAGTTTCCGATCGGCTTGTCGGGGTCACGAAGCCCGGCCCGGCTCAGCTTTATCGCCGAGGCCAGGACCTCGATCGCCTTGTCCTGTCCGAAGACAACCCGCTTGAGATCCCGGTCGAGATGCTCGAGCGCCTTCTTGTCGTCGCTCGAGATGCTCTTCGGCGGAATTCGAGCGATGGTCGAGATCACCGCCTCGATCTCCTTGACCGTGATCGTCTTCTTGCGCCGCGACGGGGGCACGAGCATCTGCATCGCGCCGACTTCGTCGATCACGTCGATCGCCTTGTCCGGAAGCT
>CAYOJN010000067.1:0-9720 GCA_964404245.1 uncultured Sphingosinicella sp.
GGAGTCACGAACCAGCCGTGCCGGCCCATTTCCGCCTCCAGCTGCCCTTTCCCCCATCCGGCATAGCCCAAAGCGGCTGTCCAGCGGCTCGGCCCCCTCCCCTCAGAGATCGCCTTCAGGATGTCGAGCGTTGCCGAGAGCACCCAGCGATCGCCGACATGGACGCTTTCGGAACCGCCCCAGTCCGGCGAATGGAGAATGAAGCCGCGCTGGGGATCGACCGGGCCGCCCAGGTGAACGGGAGCGTTGGGCGCAGAGCCGATCTCGATCCCGAGCTGCCCGAGCAAATCGTGAAAGCCCAGCCGCGGAACGATCCGGCCGAGACCTATTCCGAGTGCACCCTCATCGTCATGAGAGCAGATCGCGATGACCGCCCGTTCGAAACGCGGATCGCCGATCCCGGGCATTGCTAGGAGAAACTGACCGCTGAGATATTTCGGCTCTTCTTCCATGCCTCGCTATAAGCAGAGGTTCGACCCTGGGACAATCGGCGCTTCCCGGCACCGCCGCTATCGGCCGTTGCCGCCCGGGCCAGCCCGGCCTAAACGGCCCTTGATTTCCAAAAGGCCCAAGGGAGACGGCAATGACGATCAAGGTCGGCGACAAAATGCCAAATGTCACGCTGATGAAGGCGACCGCGGAAGGTCCGGAGCCGGTCGAGACCGACCGCTTCTTCGAAGGCCGGAAGGTGGCGATCTTTTCCGTTCCGGGCGCCTTCACTCCGACCTGCTCGGCCCGCCACCTTCCGGGCTTCGTGGAGAAAGGCGACGAGCTTCGATCGCGGGGAGCCGACGAAGTGGCCTGCGTCGCGGTCAACGATGCCTTCGTGATGCAGGCCTGGGGCGCCCAGGCCGGTGCCGGCAGCAAGGTGACCATGCTCGCCGATGGCAATGGTGAATTCGCCGAGGCGATCGGGCTGACTTCCGACAACAGCAAATATGGAATGGGCGTTCGAGGCCAGCGCTGGTCGGCCATTGTGGACGACGGCATCGTCACGGAGTTGAACGTGGAAGAACCGGGTGCCTTCAGCGTTTCCAGCGCAGAGTTCATGCTGGGTCAGCTCTAGTCACGCTCTTATCAGGCCGCGCCGCCCAGGCTCGGTTGCCTGGTCATTTCCTCGGCGGGTTCGGCCCGTCCTGATGCAGTCACCGCCGAACCCGATCGTTGCAACATCCGCTGCTCCTGAAGGTTGAATCCTTCCCTGGAGCAGCGGGAGCGAGCGATGAACGGAAACGAGACGAGGCCAGGCAGTCATATACTGACCGCGGCACTGATCGGCGGCGCTGCCGCCGCCACGGCCGGCGCTTATTGGGGCGCGCGCGCCATTGCCAGGCGCAACGGCGCCGAAGACGGAAAGCCCCTGAACCCGGTCATGAAGACCGCGGTGACGGCCAGCGAGCTTGCCCATGGTGGCCGGTCCGGCTGAGCCGCTCCCACGAAAGACTGGAGATCAGCGAAGCACCTCTGCTTCGAAACGCTCCGACTGGTTTGCGAAGACGAGCAGGTTCACTGCAAGGTTACCGCGAACGAACCCGTAATCGGCGGTCAGATAACGCTGGAGCGCCGGTCGCCCGTCCCTGCTCAGAAAGGCCCTGGAAAAGGCATAACGCTGGCTGAACTGCTGGATGTTGGAAGCGAGGCGTTCGGCCGGAACATTGGCCGGGCGATTCCAGATCGCCTGGATGCTGATCGCCCGGCAGGCATTGCCGCCCTGTTCGCAGCTTCCGAAGATGATCGCTGCCCGCTTCTTGTTCGAGAAGGTCACTGCAAGTGCCGGACGATCGGCCGAACCGCGGCGTTCGGACGTCGCGCCGATCGAGGTCAGGACCGATTCGACGGTCGAATAATTGAAAGTTGGGAACACTCCCCGGTTTTCTGGCGCAGCGGGATTCCAGCGGGCCTGGGCCTGCACGGCTTCGGGCATGAAGAGGAATCCGGCAAGGACGAGCGCGGCAACGCGCTTCGGCCAGACGGAAAGCGCCGACGAGCAGAAGGAAAGGTCAGGCAAGATGTTGCGCACTCATTTGCAATCAGCTGAAGACAGAGGGCTCTAGCGCGCTACTGACGCGATTGGGCCGGGCAGTCGACGAAACGTGCCGATTGCGAGGCAGGAGTGGCTTCGCACTGCCCGGTTCAGCTGCTCCCGCCTTACCAGCCGCAGCGTCGCCCCTGGTTCTGCTCTCGAAGCCAGCCCAGCAGCGGCCGGAAATATTCGACCATCGGTTCGGCCGACATTTCGCGGCTTCCGGTGAAGGCTTCCAGGGCATCGGGCCAGGGACGCGACGCACCCATTTCCAGCATCTCGTTGAGCCTCCGGCCGACCTCGCGATTGCCGTAGAAGGAGCAGCGGTGAAGCGGGCCCTCCCAGCCGGCGATGTCGCAGGCGGCCTTGTAGAACTGGAACTGGAGGATCCGGGCGAGGAAATAGCGGGTATAGGGGACGCTCGCCGGGACATGATATTTGGCGCCGGCATCGAAATGCTGCTCGGTCCGATCGACCGGCGGAACGATGCCCTGATAGCGAAGCCGCATCTCGTCCCAGGTGGACTGATAGTCGCCCGGACCGGTCTCGCCCGAAAAGATGCTCCACCGGTAGCGGTCGATCAGAAGACCGAAGGGAAGAAAGGCGATCTTGTCGAGCGCCTGGCGAAGGAGAAGGGCCCTGTCCTGCTCCGGGGTCGGAAGCCGGCTCTGGTCGAGAAGCCCGATCTGAACGAGATATTCCGGAGTCACCGACAAGGCGATCATGTCGCCGATCGCCTCGTGGAAGCCGTCATTGGCGCTGTTCAGATAAAGGAAGGGCAGCTCATTATAGGCGCGCTGATAATAATTGTGCCCGAGTTCGTGATGGACGGTGACGAAATCGTCGGCGTTGACCCTGGTGCACATCTTGATCCGAAGATCATCGACATTGTCGACGTTCCAGGCGGAAGCATGGCAGATGACTTCCCGATCGTCAGGCTTCGTGATCTGCGAACGCTGCCAGAAGGTCTCCGGAAGCGGCTCGAAACCGAGCGAACTGAAGAAGGCCTCGCCCTGGCGAACGATCCTTTCCGGCGTGTAATCGGCCTTTTCGAGCAGTTCGGTCAGGTCGTATGGCGCTTCTCCCGACTGCCCGCCGGGAGCAACGACCCCGTAGATATTGCCCCATTCCTGGGCCCACAGATTGCCGAGCAGATCGGCGCGAATGGGCCCTGTGGCCGGCTGTACCTGGTCCCCATAGGTCCGGTTGAGCCCAGCCCGGGCAAAACAGTGGATCTCCTCGTAGAGCGGGCGGACTTCGTTCCACAGCCGCTCGGTCAGGGCGGCAAATTCGTCCGGCGACATGTCGTAATTCGACCGCCACATCGCACCGGTATCGGCAAAACCCAGTTCCCTGGCGCCGGCGTTGGCGATTTCCACCATTCGAGCGAATTGCGGCCGCATCGGTGCGCCGACATTCTCGTTCCAGCTGGTCCACATCTCCTTGAGATCTTCCGGATCACGGACCGTCCCCATCCGGGCCTCGATCTCGTTGCCGGTCAGGGTCTCGCCATTCATCGTCCCGCGGCCACGGCCATATTGGGACTGAAGGTCGGTCGAGATCTGGTTGAGCTCGGCTGCAGCGCCTTGAGTGGTCGGCGCCGGAAGGGTCAGGCCGGCCCGAAGGATATCGAGCTTTCGCCTTGTGTCGTCGCTGAGGCCATCGACATCCTGGAAGCGCGCGGCTTCGCTTGCGAGGCGGACGCCCATTTCGGTTCCGATCGTCCCGAAATGCGCAGCGAGCGCATCGGTATCGGGAATGATGTAAGTCGAATTCACCCATTGAGCGCGCGCATTGAGGACCGAGAATTCCGACAATTCCCTTTCAGCCCGATCGACGAAGGCCTCCGCGTCCGCCGCCGTCGGCTGGGCGGTCCCCGACGGCTGGGTCGTTCCCACTGGCGCCGCCTGGTCGGTGCTCGCCGAAGCCGTCGTGCAGCCGGCAACCAGAATGGCGGAAAAAGCGAGGGCTAGCAGGGAAACGCTGCTTTTCATGAAGGGAATCCTCGATCCTGTGGGAACTGGCAAAAAGTCATGGAACGTCCCGCGAGGCTGGTCAACCGTCGAGGAAATCGGCGATGGCCCGGCCGAGTTCCGGCTTCGTTACAGCGCTCATATGATTGCCCGGAACCTCGATGAGCCGGCCGTCGGGAAGCCAGTCGGCAAGCTCGCCCGGCGGGCCATTGTCCCTGTCCTCGTCGCCCGAAAGAACGAGCACCGGAAGGTCGAGGCCGCGCAATTCGTCCTCGCTGGAGTCGACGAAGCTGTCGAGCAGCGGGAGAAGCGCCTTCGGATCGCCTCCGGTCGTCTTCAGGAAGGCCTCGGCCATCCATTCGCTCGAACCTCGCTCGTGATTGCCGATGCCGGTCAGGACCCGCCTGAAATGGTCGCCCCGATCACCGGTCCGAAGAAGTCCGCCAAGCCCCATTCCGGCGATGATCAGTCGCTTCGGCCTTGCGCCCTCGATCACCATCCGGACGCAGGTCCGGGCGCCAAGCGAATAGCCGCCCAGATCGTAATCGGAGAGGCCGAGATGAGCGATCAGCTCCAGACCGTCGCGGGCAAGCACGTCCGGCGGATAGGCTTCGGCCGAATAGGGTCCCTCGCTTTCCCCGTGGGCCCGAAGGTCCGGCATGATCACCCGGTAACCGCGAGCCGCTAATACGGCCGAATGGCCGAAGCGGATCCAGTTCGTCTCAGCGTTCGAAAAGAGGCCGTGAAGGAGCACCAGCGGGCGATCGTCGACCCTGCCCTGTTCGTGCCAGACCAGGCGCACTCCGTCGGAGGTCGTGAAGGCGTTGCTATTCAGGGAGTTTTCCAACGGCTTTCATCCATCGTTCGTTGAGCGGTCCATGCTCGTCGCTTCGAAGCTCCGGAAGGCCTTTCGTGTCGAGCCAGGCGGGGTGCCAGCTTTCGACTCCGAAATGCTGCATGGGCCGAAAGCGCGACGGATCGTCGAACGTTGCAACGGTGAGGTCCATATGGTCGCTGTCGGGATAAGCGAAGCCAAGGGAGGTTCCGCATTCCCGGCAATAAGGCCTCTGGGCGATCGGGGAGGACTGGTACCAGTCCGGAGCCCCTTCCCATTCGACATCCGACTTCTTCAGATTGCGATAGGCCACCGACACGTTCCCGGTCGCTCGCTGGCACATCCGGCAGTGGCACAGATAGGCATCGTCGCTGTCGATCCGCGCCTTGAAGCGTATTCGTCCGCAGGCGCAACCTCCTGCCAGGGATTCAGTCATTCCCGTCTCCGATCATCGTTATCGACAGCAGCCGGTCCCGCCAGCCGGGTTCGAGCGCCACCGGGCGGCGCGACTTGCGGTCAACATAGACATGGACGAAATGGCCCTCGGCAGCGGAATGTTCGCTGTCGCAAGCGAAGACACCCAGGCGATAGCGAACGCTGGAGCGGCCGAGATGCTCGATCCCGAACCCGATTTCGACCGGCTCCGGATAGGACATGGAACGGGCGTACCGGCACCCGGTCTCGACGACCAGGCCGATCGGATCGCCGGCTTCCACGTCGAGCAGCCCGGCCTCGATGAGCCAGGCATTCACCGCGGTGTCGAACCAGCCATAATAAACGACATTGTTGACGTGCCCGTAGGAGTCGTTGTCGCTCCATCGCGTCGTTACCGACCGCCAGGCCGGATAGGCCGATCGGGGAAGAAAAGGTGTCCGGTTCAAAGGGCCGACTCGTAGATCCGGCGGGCATCGTCCCGGGTGATCGGGCAGGGATTGTTCACGAGCAGCCGTTCCTGCTTCATCGCTTCCGTCGCCAGCATGTCGAGATGCTCGGACCCCACGCCGACGTCCGCCAGCCTCTGCGGGAGGCCTGACTGCCGGCTCAGCCGGGCCATATGCTCGATCAGCCCGCGGGCTCCGGCCTGGGCTCCGACCGCCTCGAGCGAAGGATCGAGAACGCAGCCCAGTTCCGCATAGAGGGTCATTGCCGACGCCATGTTGTGGCTCAGGACAGGAGCGAGCACCAGCGCATTGGAAAGGCCATGCGGGACATGGAAGTGGCCGCCCAGCGGATAGGCCAGGGCATGGACTCCAGCGACCGGAGCATTGTTGAACGCCACCCCCGCCAGATGCGCTCCGACAAGCATTTCCGTTCGGGCAGCCAGGTTCTCCGGTTCCTCGCAGACTGTGATCAGATTGGAAGACAGGCGCTTCAGCGCTTCGCGGGCAAGCAGGTCCGAAAGCGGGTTCTTCCGTTTCGCGCTCGTATAGGCCTCGATCGCGTGAACCATGGCGTCGATCCCGGTCGCTGCCGTCACATGTCTCGGCAGGCCGGTGGTGAGTTCCGGGTCCAGAACCGCCCAGCGGGCAAGCAGAGCCGGGCTGTTGACCGCATTCTTGAGGCTTCCGCTCACGGTGATCACCGAAACCGCGGTCGCTTCGGAGCCGGTGCCCGCCGTGGTCGGCACCAAGGCCAGCGGAAGACCGCTCCCGGTCGCCATGCCGACGCCCCAGATCCGGTCGAGCGAGTCGCCGCTTCCGATCAGATAGGCGGCAAGCTTCGCGACATCCATCGGACTGCCGCCGCCGAACCCGACGACGGCGCTGCACCCCTCCCCTGCAGCGACGCATCGGAGCAGCGTTTCAAGCGAAGGATCCGGCTCGACTTCATCGAAGAGGACCGCTTCGATCCCGACCCTGGCAAGGCTGTCGAGGGCGGCCGTGGCAAGACCGATCGATCGGACAACGCCGTCGCTGACGAACAGGCAGCGGCCCGACGGGAGAAGTTCGCCGAGCTTCGCCGATTCGCCCGGCCCGACGACAAGCCGAGGCCCGTAGTGGAAGTCGAACCTTGCGTTGGCGGCCATCACAGCGAACGCTGGAGTCGGCTGAGGAGCGTTCGTGCAGGACTTGGAGCCGAGCCCGCAAAATGGCCACGATCGAGGCGTCTCACCCGTTCGTACAATTCTTCGCTGGACCGGATCAGGCCGACCGCCGACTCCGGAAGCCGCTCAAGGAGCGGCTGATCGGTAAGCGGCGCATCGCCCAGGCGCCGCTCGGTTTCGAGTGCCTGATCCTGGCTGATCTCACCGGCAAGGACGGCTCGCTGGGTCAGAAGCCAGGCGATGATGTGCATCAGGCGAGTCGTCACCTTGAGCGATTCGCAGGAGAAACCGACCCGGTCGATCGACTCCATGGTCAGCCGGTCGTCCCGTCCGGTCGCCTCGAAATAGGCGCGCGCTTCGTCGGCAAGGACCATGGCCTCGACATATAGCGAGTCGATCAGCTTGGGCGTGAGTCCGACGCTTCCTTCAGGGTCCATCATCGCTCCTGATTGCCACAGGGCGACGCGCTGGCAAACGGCAAATGACGATGATCAGGCGATGATGTCGGGAACCACCAGGTCTTCGAGAACCGAAATCTCGTCCCTCAGTTTCAGCTTTCGCTTCTTCAGCCTGGCGAGCTGAAGCTGGTCGGGTGCGGCCATGCTTCGAAGCGCGTCGATGGCGACATCGAGGTCTCTATGCTCGCTTCGAAGGAGCGCAAGTCGGGCAGATTGCTGTTCGGGCGTCTCGGTCATCTCCATTCGTGCTCCTGCTCCTCCCTCGCTTCCGACCTTCGCATTGATAATCCGTCAACGGACCATCGTACATATGGGTTGAGCTATCGGAAGGATGGAGACAGGATCGACCCTCGATGGTTTAAGGATCGTCGACAGCATGAGGAGATGGGAATGCACCAGGCGCACGTTTCGGCACTCGAGGCAAAGCATGCCGGGCTCGAAGCCCGGATAGAAGAGGAGAACCAGCGCCCGATGCCTGATGCGGCAAGGATCAACCAGCTCAAGAAGGAAAAGCTCAAGCTCAAGGAAGAGCTGACGGGCCTGTGACGTTCGCGCCCGAAAGCGAAAGAGTCAGCCCTCCAAGCGGCTGAACGAAAACGCCGCCCTGTCGAGGGGCGGCGTTTTCGATTCAGTCGTCGCGGGAAATCCGCTCGTTCTTCTCGTGGCGCTCTTGCGCCTCGACGGTCATCGTCGCGATCGGCCGAGCCTCGAGCCTTGCAAGGCTGATCGGTTCGCCGGTCACTTCGCAGAAACCATATTCGCCGCACTCGATCCGCCGAAGCGCCGAATCGATCTTCGCGATGAGCTTCCGCTGCCGGTCACGGGTGCGCAGATGGATTCCCCAATCCGTCTCGCTCGAGGCCCGATCGGTCAGATCCGCTTCCTGGATCGGACCATTGGCAAGCTCGGTCATCGTCTCTCGCGATTCCCGGAGAATGTCGTCCTTCCAGCCGAGCAGCTTCTTGCGGAAATAGGCAAGCTGCTCGGGGTTCATGAATTCTTCGTTGGCGCCCGGACGATAAGCGCTTCCAAAGTCTGGATTCAAAGCGTCACTATGAAGCGTAGCCATTACCCCTCCACTCCTCTCTCCCGGCAATGCCGGAGGGGGCGAGGGGGGCGCATCTTTATGCTGGATTATCAACCTCCCGCCCCAGCGCGCCTATACCCATACGGTATTGGCCGCACAAGTCGTTCAAAGGCGACAGGAAAGTTTCCTGTGAGTCGTTTGTCCTGCGTGTCTTTCAAGTCACGCCCCGATTCGGCTCGGGACGGGATTCCGCGCTGACCTGCCAAATCGGCCCAAGTCGTTGCGGCTTCTCTCTTCACCCTGGCCGAGAAGCTGTTCAGTATTGGGACGGAAGCAGCGAATGAACCTCGAATAGCGGCCATTTGCGCCATGAAGATGGTTAATGCGCTTGCGCTTAAACCTCTCGTTTGCATCTGCTGCCTAATGCCGTCCCAGCTTCTGGAGAGCGCAAAGCTTGAACCGGACGCTGAACGGCAAAGAACAGGATGCTGCTTATGTCGGTTAAAATGGCTTTGGCGAAACTTTGCGCCTGCACTTGCGGCGGCGCAATCATTGGTGGCGGTGCCGTTCAGCTGTCCGCCAATCCCCCGCCCCGCCCGGCGATCGTCAGCCAGGCCAAGGCAAGAAGCGCGACGGTCGAGACCGCCGTGGACAAGGGAATCGTCCGACGAAGCACGGCCAAGCGCCGGGTCGCCCGAAAGGAGATCCGTCGAACCGTCTGTCGCCAGACTCCGGGCCAGACCGTAACCACTCGGACCATCGTTCCGCCGATGTTTGTCCCACCGCCTCCACCACCACCCGTCGCGGTTGCAGGCGGCGGCGGCGGCGGGGTCCCGATCGTCGTTGGCGGCTCCTCGGGCGGAGGCTTCGGGTTCGGGGGCGGCTTCTTCAGCGGCGGCTTCTTCGGCGGCAGCTCGAGCGGAGGCAAGACCGAGGTCACGATTTCGACCTCCAGCGGCAACGTCTCGACATCGACCGGCAATGTTTCCACATCGAGCGGAGTTTCGACCTCCAGCGGAGTCTCGACCTCGAGCGGCGTTTCGACCTCCAGCGGCGTGTCCACTTCGACCTCGACCGGCGGGTCGAGCAGTTCGAGCTCCAGTTCGAGCTCGAGTGCGAGCAGTGCAAGCTCGAGCAGCGCGTCCAGCTCGAGCTCCGGCGGAAGCACCGGCGGCAAGCCGGGCAAGCCCGGCAAGCCCGGAAGCAGTGGCCATCATGGCAGTACCGGCAGCTCAGGAAGTTCGGGCAGCTCCGGGAGTTCGGGTAGCTCCGGAAGCTCGGGTAGCTCCGGAAGCTCGGCGAGCTCAGGTAGCTCGGCTAGCTCCGGTAGCTCGGCTAGCTCAGGTAGTTCCGGTAGCTC
>CAYOJN010000068.1:0-9605 GCA_964404245.1 uncultured Sphingosinicella sp.
ACCGGCAAGCCCAAGGGCGTGCTTCATACCACCGGCGGCTATTCCGTCTGGGCGGCGATGACCTTCCACTATGTCTTCGATTACCGGCCCGGGGAAATCTTCTGGTGCACGGCCGATGTCGGCTGGGTCACCGGTCACTCCTATATCGTCTACGGTCCGCTCGCCAACGGGGCGACGACCCTGATGTTCGAGGGAGTCCCCAATTATCCGGATTTCAGCCGCTTCTGGGACATGGTCGAACGGCACCGGGTGGACATTTTCTACACCGCGCCGACGGCGATCCGGGCGCTGATGCGCGAAGGGGCCGAGCCGGTCAGGAAGCATGACCGCTCCTCGATCCGGCTCCTTGGAACGGTCGGCGAGCCGATCAATCCCGAGGCCTGGCTATGGTACTGGCGGGTGGTCGGCGAGGAACGCTGCCCGGTCGTGGACACCTGGTGGCAGACCGAGACCGGCGGGATCATGATCACCACCCTTCCCGGCGCCCACGCGATGAAGCCGGGATCGGCCGGCCGCCCCTTCTTCGGCATCGTTCCCCAGCTGGTCGACGAACAGGGCCGCCCGCTGGAGGGCGAGGCTTCGGGCAATTTGTGCATCCTCAGGTCCTGGCCGGGCCAGATGAGGAGCGTCTACGGCGATCATGAGCGTTTCGTTCAGACCTATTTCAGCACCTATCCCGGCGCCTATTTCACCGGCGATGGCTGCCGCCGCGATTCAGACGGCTATTACTGGATCACCGGAAGGGTTGACGATGTTCTCAACATTTCCGGCCACCGGCTCGGGACTGCCGAGATCGAAAGCGCGCTCGTCGCTCATCCCAAGGTCGCCGAAGCGGCCGTGGTCGGCTATCCGCACGACCTCAAGGGCCAGGGCATCTATTGCTACGTCACCCTCAATGCCGGCGAGGAAGGCAGCGGCGACCTCCTTCGAGAGCTTCGAGCGCAGGTCCGAACGGAGATCAGCCCGATCGCAACCCCGGACGTGATCCATTTCACGCCCGGCCTGCCGAAGACCCGGTCAGGCAAGATCATGCGCCGGATCCTTCGCAAGATTGCGGAAAATGACGTCTCCAATCTCGGCGACACAAGCACGCTCGCCGATCCGACCCTGGTCGATCAATTGATCGAGGGGCGCGCAAGCCAGGAATGAGGATCGTCGTCGCCGATATCGGCGGTACCCATGCCCGCTTCGCCCTTGCCGACCTGGCCGGACCGGGCGACCGGCCCCGGATCGGCGCGATGCACAAATATCGAAGCCGCGACTTTGACGGCCTCGCCTCGGCCTGGGCGGCGTTCCGGGCGGACGTCCGGGAGACGCTCCCCGATTGCGCTTCGATCGCCATCGCAGCGCCGATCGAAGGCGAAGTGTTTCGCTTCGTGAACAATGACTGGAAGATCCCGAGGTACAGCCTCGCCCGGGATCTCGGGCTCGACCGACTGGTCATCCTTAACGATTTCGGGGCCGTCGCTCATGCGGTGTCGCTCATGGCACCTGACGAGCTGGTCCCGATCGTCGGGACCGGCGGGCTTCCGGGCCAGGGCATCGTCACCGTTCTCGGACCGGGAACCGGCCTTGGGGTCGCCCTTCTCGACCGCCGTACCGGCGGGGTCGGAATCATCGAAACCGAAGCCGCCCATATCGGCTTTGCTCCCCAGGATGAGGCGGAATTTGCGCTCGCGACCCGGATCGCCGCCCAATATGGCCGGACCTCGATCGAGCGGATCGTCTCGGGCCCCGGGCTGATCCATATCTATCGTCACCTGGGCGGCGAAGGCGACTATCGGTCGGAACGCGCCGGCGAGCTCTGGTCGGCCGCGATCGACTCTTCGAACCCGGTCGCCGCACGGGCCCTCGATCTTCTGGTGGGGGCCTTCGGCGCCTTTGCCGGCGACATCTCGCTTGCCCATGGCGCGATGGGAATCGCGATCACCGGCGGGCTTGCCAACCGGATGGCCGATCGGCTCAAGAGCCCGCTCTTTCGCGAACGCTTCCTCGCCAAGGGTCGCTATCGCGACCGGATGCTCAAGGTTCCCGTGGTCCTGGCCACCCATCCGGAGCCAGGATTGCTTGGCGCAGCAATCGCCTTCCAGAACGGGCAGCCGGCCTGATCACAAGGTCATGATCCCCTGCTTTGGCTCCCTCGTGCCGAGGGATTCCGAGGTCAGCGGAGCGCCGGCAGCGAGCAGGGCCTTTCGGCGCCCCTTCGGGTCGGTCGACAGCTGGGCCTTTTCGAACGGCCGGAACGCTTCGAAACAGGGTTGGGCAAGCGCACGATCGACATAAGAGGCAACGATCGGCCATCGCCTGGAATCGGGTTCGAAACCGGCATCGGCGCCGTTTCGAAAGAAGGTCGCGATGGCAATGTCGGCAAGGCCGATCGTCTCACCGAAAAGAAAGCCCGAAGCCGGCAGCTGCTGCTCGAGATAGTCCATCTCGCGCGGCAGGTCCTCGGCCAGGGTCCTTTCCATTCTCGATTCATCGCCTGGCTCGTTCCAGATCATCGGCCTCACCAGCTTCTGGTAGAAGAGGCCCCAGATGAAGACGTCCCCAAGCCTCGTATCGGCATATTCCTCGAACCAGCGCGCTTTCGCCCGAGCTCTCGGGTCCACGGGCATCAGCGGCGGCTTCGGCCAGGCTTCGTCCAGATAGGCGCAGATCACCGAGGAATCCGACAGAGCGAGATCGCCATGGATCATGACCGGGATCCGCCGGAGCGGGCTCAGCCGTTCGAACTCGTCATTGCCGAAGAAGGCCGTGATCGGGTCGATCTCATAATCCAGCCCCTTGAGGTGGATGCAGGCCATCACCTTCCGGACATAGGGGCTCGCATAGCTGCCGATGATCCTGATCCGGTTCTCGCTCATCTTTCGCCTTTCCGGTTCGGCTTCCTGGCCGATCAGCGCGGGGCCATCCGGATCGCTCCGTCGAGCCTGACATATTCGCCGTTCAGATAATTGTTCTCGGCCATGAACAGGGCCAGCCTCGCATATTCCTCCGGGCGGCCGAGCCGCTTCGGAAAGGGAACCTGGGCAGCCAGGGCGTCCTTCACGTTTTGCGGCATCATCCCGACCATCGGCGTTTCGAACACTCCGGGAAGAATGGTGTTGACCCTAATCCCTTCCGACATGAGGTCGCGGGCGATCGGAAGCGCCATTCCGAGCACGCCCGCCTTCGAGGCCGAATAGGCCGCCTGGCCGATCTGGCCATCCTGGGCTGCGACCGACGCCGTATTGATGATGAGGCCCTTCTCGCCATCCTCGAGCGGCTCAAGGTCGGCCATTCCGGCCGCCGAGGCGGCAAGCACCCGGAAAGTGCCGATCAGGTTGATCTGGATGACCAGCTCGAACTGGTGGATCGGGTAGCGCCTGATCTCGCCGGTGGTCTTGTCCCGTCCCACCGTCTTCATCGCATTGGCGACTCCGGCGCAATTGACGCAGATCCGCTCCTGGCCGTGAGCGTCGCGCGCCTTGGCGAAGGCCGCCTCGACCGTCTCGTCGGAGGTCACGTCGACCTCGGCGAACAGGCCCTTTATCTCGCCGGCCACCTTTTCGCCGCGCTCGACGTCCCGGTCGAAGATCGCGACCCGGACCCCGCGGGAGGCAAGCGCCCTTGCCGTCGCCTCGCCGAGGCCCGAAGCGCCGCCGGTGACGATGGCCGAGATATTGCTGTCGAGTTTCATGGGTCTGATCGCTCCTTCTTGCGGCGTTACGACACCGGCAGGAAATCGGAGCCGGAGTCATCTGATCTGGGTTCAGGGCCCGTTGCCGATAATGACGATGGACAAGCGGACCTCTGGATCCGGCACCCTTAGGGTCGCGGCCCGGAACGGGCAACGGCCGAGAATGTGGAACCCTCACAGGCCGGCCTCGTTGCTCCTGATCGGCTACCCCCAAGTGATGGAGTGAATGGATGTCGCATATCCCGAACAGCGCGATGCCTCAGGCAGGCACGACGACCAACGACAATGAAACGGCAACGGGTTCGACCGGGTCCAGCGCCTTCGGCCAGATCGCCGACAAGGCACGCGAATATCCCAAGACGAGCATTGCCGCCGGCGCTGCAGTCGCCGCCGGAGTCGTCGCTGCAGCCGCAATCGGCGTTCGGAGCCGAAACAACGGCAAGACCGGAGGCGGCGCCAAAAGCAAGAAGGACTGACCGCGACCAGGAGGTTTTGCTTCTTTGCCTTCCGCTTTGCCGCTATGTCGGCCGGCGGGAGGCAAAGGCGAATGGCGAAAAACCCGTTTACCCGGCATCCGGGAGAAGTCGGCGAAAGCTATGGCGAGCATTTCCTCACGGCCGGCTCGTTCGGCGTTCAGATGATCGGCGCCGGCCTCGCTGCGCTCGTCCACGCCGTCTTCCCCTTCCTCTTCATCGAAACCGGAAGCCGGGCCCTGAGGCGTCTTCACCGGCGGGCAACGAAGCGGGTCGACACGGCGAACTGGGAACGTCACCCGATCATCTGACCGGTCGGCCTTGCCTCAGAACCTCAGGCTCATCCCGATTGCAGCCACCCCGCGTTCGCGGCGCCGAAGGTCGGTGGGCGCCCGTTCGGCTTCCATATTGGTTCGCGGCTTTGGCGGCTCTGCGACCCTGAACCGCCCGATCCCGACATGAATGTCCTCGTCGACCTGGAAGGCGGCGATGAGCCCGCTTCGTCGCGGAAGGCCGGCATTCCGGAAATCGCCCGAAAAGCCGTCGAAGGACGGCATCAAGCGGGCTTCACGGTCGATGGGCGGGCCGGCCGGGCTGGTGTCGATCGGCCCGGACCGGAGCTGGGCTGTGGCAGGCGAAATCAAGGCGAGTGATGTCGCCCACGCCGCAGCCATTCGGCGCACGTAGTTCATCGTCTTCGAGCCTTACCCTGTTTGTGGATCAATCCGCGCCCGAGGTGGAAAGTTCCGGTTCTCACCGGCGCCCGAGCTTTCTGCGGTCGGCGAGAATGGCTCGAGCGGCATTGTGCCCCGGAGCCCCGGTCACTCCGCCCCCGGGATGGGCGCCCGATCCGCACAGATAGAGGCCGGGAAGAGGCATCCGGTAATCGGCATGGCCAAGCATCGGGCGCATCGAGAACAGCTGATCCAGTCCCATCTTGCCGTGGAAGATATCGCCGCCGACGAGCCCGAAGCGGCGTTCGAGGTCGAGCGGCGAGAGCGCCATCCGACCGATCACCGAGGCGGCGAAACCCGGTGCGAAGCGATCGACATAAGCGATGATCGAATCGGCCACTTCGTCGCGCCGCTGGTCCCAGCCGTCCGGGATCGAATAGCGGAAATGCTGGCAGAAAAGGCTCGCGACATGCTGGCCTGGCGGTGCGAGGCTGTCGTCCAGGGTCGACGGGATCAGCATCTCAACGATCGGTGCCTTCGAGATCCCGTCGGTTCGGGCGTCGAGCCAGGCCCGGTCCATATGGTCGAGGGACGGAGCAAGGATGATCCCGGCCGTGAGCTGGTCGCCCGGTTCGGGAAGGCTCGTGAACCGGGGCAGTTCGGACAAAGCGAGGTTCATCCGGAAGGTGGCCGATTCGCTCGCCCAGCCGCGCATTCGCCTTGCCTCTTCCTCGCCGACCGCGCCGTCAGGAAGGAGGCGATCGAACAACAGCCCCGGATGGACACCGGCGGCCACGGCCTTCGAGCGCAGGGTGCTTCCCCCGGCGACGACTCCTGAAGCCCGCCCTTTCTCGACGATGATCTCCTGGACCGGGCTGTCGAGGAGGATGTCCACGCCCATTTCGGCGCAGGCCCTGGCCATGGCCTGGGTGATTGCGCCCATTCCGCCGATCGCATGACCCCAGGCGCCCTGAACTCCCGCCGCCTCGCCGAAGACATGATGAAGAAGCACATAGGCCGAGCCCGGCGAACGGGGACTTGCGAAATGGCCGACCACCGAATCGAATCCGAACAGGGCCTTCACAAGGTCGTTGCTGAAATAGCGCTCCAATATGTCGGCGGCCGACCGGGTGAAGTAATCGACGAGGTCGCGCTGGCCCTCGAGGCCGAGGCCTCGGACACCTGCGCCGAGCTTGAGAAGCGCCAGGAGATCGCCGGCGCCGCCGCCGGCATTGGGCGGCGGACGAAGAATCCATTGCCGAAGCAGCCCGACGACCCGGTCCAGAGCTTCGGCATAGTCGTCGTAGCGGCCGGCATCGGCGGCGCTGTGGCGAGCAATATCCCGCTTCGTCAGGCCGTCGCGGCCGCCGAGCAGATAGTCGCCACCCTCGGTCGGGAGGAAATTGTCGATCCGGCGAAGGACGACCCGAAGGCCATGCCGATGAAGCTCCAGATCCTCGATGATCTTCGGGTTGAGAAGGCTGACCGTATAGCTTGCCGTGGAATTGCGAAAATTCGGGTGGAAGGTCTCGGTCACCGCCGCACCGCCGACGACCGGCCGGGCCTCGACGAGGGTCACCCGAAGACCCGCTTTGGCGAGATACCATGCGCAGACGAGGCCGTTATGGCCGGCGCCGATGATGATGACGTCCGAGTCCCGACTTTGCCCCACGCTTCCGACGCTACAGGCAAAGCCGCTTCGAGCGCCAGTGGCTCGGATCGGGCGCTCGACTTCTACCGGCCGATTTTCAGTCGAAAGGTCGTTGCATGTCCTTTCCTCCCTGCCCTAAGAAAACACTATCTCATTGAATCTTTGAAGTTACGGGGGACTTGGCATGCGGAAACGGACATTCCTGGGCAGTAGCGGCCTTGCACTGGCGATCGTTCTGAGCGGTTGCGCGACGGTACCGGCCCAGCCGCCGGTCCAGACGAGTCTGCCCGCCAACCAGGAGTCCGCCACGACGGGCTGGGCTCACCGGTCGAGCAACCTCGTTCCTGACGAAGCCGTCCGCTTCGGTGTCCTTCCCAACGGCATGCATTATGCGCTCAGGCGCAATTCCACCCCGCCCGGCGCTGCCTCGCTCCGGCTCCGGATCGACGCCGGCTCACTTCATGAAAATGAGGACCAGCAGGGACTTGCCCATTTCATCGAGCATATGGCCCTCAACGAGACCGCGAATGTCGAGGAAGGCGAACTGATCCGGATCCTCGAGCGATCGGGACTTCAGTTCGGCCCCGACACCAATGCCTCGACCGGCTTCGAGCAGACCATCTACATGCTCGATCTTCCCAGGACCGATGCCGAGACCGTCGACACGGGCCTGTTCCTGATGCGCGAGGCGGTTGGCGAGGCCACTTTGAGCACGACGGCGATCGACCGGGAACGCGGGATCATCCTTTCCGAGGAGCGAACGAGGGCGACCCCGGCTTACCGGATGGCGATCGACGAACTGTCCTTCCAGTTCCGCGACGATTTGCTTTCGAAGCGGATCCCGATCGGCCAGACCGAAATCATCAGCAATGCGCCGCGCGAACGTTTCGTCGAATTTTACGAAGGCCATTACCGGCCTGAAAAAGCCACTTTGATCGCCGTCGGCGATTTCGATCTCGACGAGATGGAAGCGAAGATCCGCCAGCGCTTCAGCGACTGGCAAGCCGAAGGCGAACCGGCCCCCGATCTCCCCGCTCCGGCGGTTCCCGAGCGGAGCGTCGAAGCCCGGGTCTTCGTCGAGCCCGGCGTTCCCACCCGGGTCAGCCTGAGCTGGCTCGGGCCGCTGGACACGACCCCGGACAGCCGCGAGCATCGGATCCGGAAGCTTCGCGAGCAGCTCGGCCTCCAGATCATCAACCGGCGGATGGAGCGGCTTGCAACAAGCGAGGCCCCGCCGTTCATCGGCGGCGGAGCCGTTCAGCACCACCAGGGACAGCGCGCCGAAGTCGCCCAGATCATCGCCGTCGCCCAGCCCGGGCGCTGGAACGAGGCGCTTGCCGCCATCGAGCAGGAGCAGAGGCGGGTCGTCGAGCACGGCTTCTCGCAGTCGGAGCTCGATCGCGAGATCAATGAAATGCGCGCCCGACTCACCGCTGCAGTGACCGGTGCCGACACTCGGCCTTCACCTCAGCTTGCGATGGCTCTGGTCAACGCCGTCAACGAAGACCGGGTCTTCACCACCCCGGCGGCAACGCTTGAATTGTTCAACGAGGCGGTCGAGGGGCTGACGGCTCAGGACGTGGCGGCCGAAACGCGGCGGCTCTTCACCGGGAGCGGTCCGCTCATCCATCTTGCAAGCCCGACGGCCGTCGAAGGCGGCGAAGCGGCGCTCCTCACGGCTTTCGCCGAAGCCCGGGCAACGCCCGTCACTGCGCCCCAGGCGCAGCAGGCGCAGAGCTGGCCCTATTCGGATTTCGGTGCCGCCGGCCAGGTTGCCCAGCGAAGCGAGATCGACGGCACGGGCGCAACCGCGGTTCGCTTCGCCAATGGCGTGAGGCTCACGGTCAAGCCGACCAGCTTCCGGGACGACGAGATTCTCGTTTCGGCCCGCTTCGGCGACGGCCAGCTCGGGCTTCCGGAAAACAGGACCAGCCCGGCCTGGACGATTGCCGCGGGCGGCTTCACCGCCGGCGGACTTGGCCAGCTGACCTTCGAGCAGATCCAGGAGGTCCTTTCGGGCAAGGTCTATTCCATCGAAGCCGGAGTGGATGACAGCGCCTTCACCCTTTCGGGCAAGACCAGGCCCGAGGACCTCGACACCCAGCTCCAGCTGATCGCCGCCTATCTCAAGGATGCGGCCTGGCGGCCGACCGGGGTCGACCGGATGCGCGCGTTCGGAAGCACCATCCACGACCAGCTCGATGCGTCGCCGAGCGGCGTGTTCAACCGCGAATCCGGTGCTCTCCTTCGCTCCGGCGATCCGCGCTGGGCGATGCCGAGCCGCGAGGAAATGGCCGCAATGACGGTCGGCGACGTCCGGTCGCTGATCGAGGACGATCTCGCCAATGGTCCGCTCGAGATCATCATCGTTGGCGATATCGAGGTCGATGAAGCGATCAGCCGGGTCGCAGCGACGTTCGGTGCGCTGGGCAATCGCCAGGCGCCGGCCATGCCGGCGGCAAGACTGGCCTTCCCGGCCGGCAAGTCGGTCACCCTGGACCATGGCGGCCGGGCCGATCAGGGGCTCGCCTTCATCGCCTGGCCGACCACCGACTTCCATTCCGACCAGCGACGCTCGCGGGCCCTGAACCTGCTCAGCCAGGTCGTCCAGCTTCGGCTGAACGAGGAGATCAGGGAACAGCAGGGCGCCGGCTACAGCCCCCGCTCCGCCCATTCGCCCTCGGATGACGTGGCCGGCTATGGCTATCTCTCGGCCCAGGTCGAAACCCCGCCCGACAATCTGGACCGGTTCTTCACCGACGTCGAGGCGATCGCGAGGAGCCTTCGCGAAACGCCGGTCAGCGACGACGAACTCCAGCGCGCCCGGCGGCCGCTGGTGGAACGCATCCAGCGCTCGCTCACCAGCAGCAATCAGTGGTGGCTGAGCCAGCTCCAGGGCATTCACGAGCGCCCGGAGCGGGCCCAGGCGGTCACGGTCGGGATCGACCAGTATCAGTCGGTAACCCCGGCCGAACTCCAGGCCCTCGCCCGCGAATATCTCGTCGATCCCCGCGCCTTCAAACTTTCGATCCGCCCCCGGGAAGGCGGCGAGTAAGGGGAACATTCCCGGCGACGGCCGGGACCCATGAACACCGTCCTGGCCGAACCGGCCCGGGGGGCAGCGCATC
>CAYOJN010000069.1:0-9459 GCA_964404245.1 uncultured Sphingosinicella sp.
TGCGAACATGGTGCTGGACCTGGACAGCCATCGCAAGATGCGGGGCAAGTAGGCCAGCCCTGGCCCGAATGAGCTGAGCGTTCGAGGAGTCCGACCTGGCGCACGACCATCACGGCCACCACCATCACGGGAAAGGCGGCCTGCCTTCCGATTACGGGCCTGCCTTTGCGGCCGGGATCGTCCTGAACCTCGCCTTCGTGGCGGTGGAAGCAGGCTATGGCTGGTGGGCCAATTCCATGGCCCTGATCGCTGATGCCGGCCACAACCTGTCCGACGTGCTTGCCCTTGCCACCGCCTGGGGCGCGGCCTGGTTGACGAAGCGCCCACCCAGCCGCCGGTTCAGCTACGGCTATCGGGCCTCGTCGATCCTGGCTGCCCTTGCCAATGCCATCATCCTCCTGATTGCGGTCGGCTTCATCATCTATCATGCCGTGTTCCGGCTGATCATTCCGGACGTGGTCGAAGGCACGACCGTCATCATCGTTGCAGCGATCGGGATCGTCATCAACGGCGCGACGGCAATGATGTTCGCGCGCGGCCGGAAGAGCGATCTCAACGTGCGCGGTGCCTATCTCCACATGGTCGCCGACGCTCTCGTCTCGGCCGGAGTCGTCGTCGCCGGGATCGTCATCTCGCTGACCGGCTGGTGGTGGGTCGATCCGGTTGCAAGTCTGCTCGTTGCCGGCCTGATCCTCATCATTTCAACGGATCTCCTTCGCGAATCGGTGGCGATGGCGCTCGCCGGAGTGCCTCGCGGAATAGATCCGGACGAGGTCGAGGCTCATCTTCTCGCACTGCCGGGGATCGAGCGGATCCACGACCTTCATATCTGGCCGATGAGCACGACCGAATCGGCGCTGACCGCGCATCTCGTCATGCCCGGCGGATTTCCGGGCGATGCCTTTCTCGCCGACTGCCAGCATGGCATCGAAGATCGCTTCGGGATCGGCCATACGACCCTCCAGGTCGAGACGGGGAGCGACTGCCGGCAGCAGGACCATGGCTTCAGCCCGGCGCCTTGATGCTCTGCCTTCACCGGCGCCGAAGGCCGCTTTCGCAGCCTGAGGAGGCTCCCGCCCCACCGACGAGATGAGCGAGTGGCCGGATAGAGGATGGCAGGTCCGGCTCCCGGGCCGGCGAGTCCATAAAAAAAGGCCCCGCACAAGGCGGGGCCTCTTGTTGGTCTTTCGGGGCTGGCCCGTCTTAGCGCGCCGCCTCGGAGGGACCGCCGATCGCGATCCGGGTAGCCGCGTCGGCCTGGCGCTGGATCGAGGCGAGAGCGTCGTTCGACTGCATGAACGGGATCGGGTTGACGGCGCGGCCGTCGATCCGGACTTCGTAATGAAGATGACTTCCGGTCGATCGGCCGGTGGAGCCCATATAGCCGATCAGCTCGCCACGACGAACCCGGTCACCGGCCTTGGCGGCGATCCGGGACATGTGCCCATAGCGGGTCTGGATACCCTGGCCGTGATTGATCTCGACCAGGTTGCCATAGCCGCCGCTGTTCCACCCGGCGCGCGCGACGATCCCGTCGGCGGTGGCGTAAATCGGTGTTCCGACCGGCCCGGCGAGATCGATCCCGCCATGCATGGCGGCGCGGCCGCGGAAAGGGTCGGAACGGACCCCATAGCCACTGGTGAAATTGACATCGGTCCGGATCGGGCGAGCGGATGGAATGGCAACGACCGCCTGCTCGAGTTGCTCGGTGCGGGTCCAGCTCGCAAAGAGCTCACGAAAGCGCGGATCGGCATCGCCAGAAACTTCCTCGAGCGGTCCGCCAGTGCCACGATGGAAACGGGCCGGATTGAGGCCGAGGCCACGAAGGGTCTGAGCCATTTCACGATAGCGCTGGACGGTGAGGTCCTGGGCCCGCTCGGCGATCAGCTGCTGCATTCCGGCGACTTGCGCATAAGGCTCGGCCAAGGCGTCGCTCTGTTGCGGGAGCATTGCTGCAAGCTCCGCCGGATCGGCATCGCCGACCAGCATCCGCGCGAGAAAGGCCTGGCGACGCTCGAGAAGCGCGGCATGGTCGCGGGTCCGCTCGCGCATTGCAGCGACGTCCGCTTCCATCTGCGCGACCTGGCGTTCCATCCGGGCGACATCGCCCGTCATTGCCGAAACCGCCTGGAACGTCGCGAAGGCGGACCAGGCAAGAAGGCAAAGCGCCGCAACGGCGGCCGCCATCTGCACTTTCGCGCCGACCGTGAATCGGCGGAGGCTACGGCCATCGTGCAGAAAAATATCACGTGGTTTGAAGAGGCTGCGGAACTTTCCAAAAGAAGCGGCGTTCGCAGTCTGACTATAATACGTCATCATTATCCCCGCTGGCCCGAACATAAGGCCGGCGCGACCGCGCCTGGCGATCGCTTGATCGATAAAGGGCATCCCTGCCCGGCTTTATGACGTCGGTAGCTGCCCACCCCGAACGTGTGGGTTAAGAGTGTTAAACAAGTTCTTGCCCGGCAAGCCCTGTGTAGAATTCGCGGGACAGACCGGCTTCACCGCGCGCCGAGTCGTTGAACGGTGGCTTCAGGCTTCCCCGAAAGTGACGTCGAACCAGCCGTTGCCACTCCGAAACGATGGGGAGTTTTCGGGATTCGCAGCCCTGCCGGAACCAATGCGTGCCCGCAGCGACGTGCCTGATTTCGTCGCTATAGATGCGCTGCAGGATAGCTGACGACGTCTCGTCCCCGGCGCCCCGGAAGGCGGCAATTGTGGCTGGAGTCACATCGAGCCCGCGCGCCTCGAGCACCATCGGGACTACGGCCAGCCGCGCCAGCGCATCGTTCGAGGTTGATTCTGCGACTTCCCAGAGGCCGTCATGGGCCGGAAGAGCGCCATAGGAGGTACCGAGACTTCGCAACCGGCGATCGAGCAGGGCGAAATGCATCGCCTCGTCGGCGCCGACCGCCACCCAGTCGTCAACAAAGGCTCGAGGGAAATTCGCACCGAAGCGGCCGACGAGATCGAAAGCGAGGTCGATCGCGACGAACTCGATATGGGCCAGAGCGTGGAGCATGGCGATCCGGCTCCGGTCCGAACCCCCCTTGCCGCGCTTGGGCATTTTCGACGGCGCTAGAAGCACCGGACGATCGGGCCGGGCCGGCCGTTTCGGCATTTCGTGATCGAACGCAAAGCCGAGAGTCCCGCGACGCCAGGAGCGGGAAGCCCATCGCGCCGCCTTGATCTTGGCTGAGGGTTCGGATTCCAGAAGAACGGCCCGGCAGGCGCCCGCAATCGTCAAACGCTCTTTTTTCTCCATTCGCTCGGCTGTACCGGGCTGAGCCATGAGTTTCACCGCCAAAATCCTGCTTCTTGGTTCCGGCGAACTGGGACGGGAATTCACGATCTCGGCGAAGCGCCTCGGCGCCCAGGTCATTGCCTGCGATTCCTATGCAGGGGCCCCGGCGATGCAGCTTGCCGATGACCAGGAAGTGTTTTCAATGCTGGATGGGGCAAGGCTTCGGGCGGCGGTTGAAAAGCACTCTCCCGACTTCGTCGTTCCGGAGGTGGAGGCGATCCGGACGGAGGAATTGCTCGCTCTCGAACAGGAGGGCTGGAAGATCGTGCCGACTGCGCGGGCCGCCGCGATGACGATGAACAGGGACTCCATCCGGACGCTCGCAAGCGAGGAACTGGGCCTTCGAACCTCCCGGTTCCGCTTTGCCGAGAGCCTGGAGGAAGTCCGTTCGGGCGCTCGCCATACAGGTCTTCCCTGCGTCATCAAGCCGGTCATGTCCTCGTCCGGCAAGGGGCAGCTCACGGTGAGGACCGAGGCTGAGCTGGACCATGCCTGGCACTATGCCGTTGCCAATATGCGCGGCGACCGGGCGCGGGTCATCGTCGAGGAATTTGTCGATTTCGATCATGAGATCACCTTGCTCACGGTCAGCAGCCGGGAGGGGATCAGCTTCTGCCCACCGATCGGACATCGACAGGAACGGGGCGACTATAGGGAAAGCTGGCAGCCCGCCTCGACATCGCAAACGGCCCTTGTCGAGGCGCAGTCAATGGCTCGGCAGATCGTCGCCAATCTCGGCGGCCATGGCCTGTTCGGAGTGGAATTCTTCATCTGCGGCGACACGGCCGTCTTTTCAGAATTGAGCCCGCGGCCGCATGATACGGGAATGGTGACGTCCTTGTCCCAGAACCTCTCCGAATTCGACCTTCATGCCCGGGCCCTGCTTGGGCTCCCGGTCAGCCCGATCCTTCAGCGCGGACCCTCCGCCTCGGCCGTCATCCTTGCCGACAGGGATTCCGACGAGTTCCATTTCGAAGGCCTCGGCGACGCACTTGCGCTTGGATCGCCGGAGGAGGAGGTCGACCTCAGGCTCTTCGGAAAGCCGGTCACCCGGCCTGGCCGGAGGATGGGCGTCGCGCTTGCGCGCTCAGCGAGCCTCGAACAGGCTCGGGCCCTTGCCGTTTCGGCTGCAGCCAAGGTCCGGATCGTTCACTCGACCAGGTCGAAATCGGCCGGATCCTCCAAAGGCTCGGCCTCGATCTCGTAATAGGCATAGCGAACAACTCTCGCTTCCAGGGTCGGCCGCGTCGCCTGCGGGTCGTTCCAGTGATCGTCCGGATGTACGCCTTCATCGCTTTCGAAGGACGGGTGGATGTCGCGTTCGGCAAGGGTCCGGGCAACGGCCCGCTCGACGATGACGGGCCCGTCATCGAAACCGGCAAAGGCGTCGCGCGCGTGAATTGCCTCGCAGTCCCCACAATCCTCGAAACGGGCCGAACGACCTTCCTCCCAGCCATAGTAAGACGCGAAGCTGGCCTGCTTCGGTTCCACTGGCACCGGATCGAGTGCGGCGCCGCGATCGCGCGGATGAAGGACCGGGCCCTGGAAATGGATCGGTTTGATCAGGCCGATCGTGCTTTGTCCAAGCTCAAGTCCGCCGGCTGCAGCCAAAAGCAGTCCGGCTCCGAGCAGCGGCAAGGTTGATCCCGACATGAAAGGGACAACGATGGCGCACTCAACCCGTTCCGCAAGGAAGGACTCGTCAGCCGGGAAAGGCGTTCAGGGCAATTCGCTGGCCGCTTTAAGCACCTCTTCGGCATGGCCGGGAACTTTCACCTTGCGCCAGATCCGGGCAATGGTGCCGTCCCGCTCGATAAGAAAGGTGGCCCGCTCGATCCCCATATATTTGCGGCCGTACATGCTCTTTTCGACCCAGGTTCCGAAGGCGTCGCACGCCGAACCGTCGGCGTCCGTCGCGAGCTTCACCTTGAGATCATATTTGTCGACGAACTTCCGGTGTTTCTCACTGCTGTCCTTCGAAACACCAAGCACCCATGTCCCCTGCTTTCCGAACTGTTCCGCAAGGGCGGTGAAATCCTGGGCCTCGCGGGTGCAGCCGGAGGTATCATCCTTTGGATAGAAATAGAGAACGAGCTTGTTGCCGCGAAAATCGGACAACCGCATCGTCTCGCCATCCATTCCCTGCAGTTCCACGTCGGGAACCGGATCACCTTCACGAACCATTTCACCCTCCAGAGCCAAAGGCGACCTCCCGCCAAAGGTCCGATATCCTCTGCCGCGCCTCGTCATGGGCTGCAAGCAATGCGTTCCAGTCGGAATGACCGCAAGCTGCAGCGACCACCGGCTTGGTGGCATCGGGAGGTTCGGTCGAGCCAGGGGCAACGAGCCTGAACATGACCAGGATGCGGGTGAGCAGTCGAAGTGCAGGATCGATCGAGGAGTCGACGAGCCCCGCCTCGACCAGCGCCTTAAGGGCCAGTTCGAGATGGGGGTCGAGCCCGATCCGGTGGCGCAGCTGGAGCAGATGGACGGCGAATTCGAGGTCGACGAGCCCGCCAGGCCCGAGCTTGATGTCGAAGGGTCCCGCCGGCGGCTTGTGACGGGCCATTTCGCTGCGCATGCCGACCACATCGGCCCTGAGACTGTCAGCACTCCGATCACGATCGAGGACTTCGCGGATGATCGCTTCGAGCCCGGCTTTCGCCTGTGCGGAGCCAAAAACCGGCCGTCCCCGAAGGAGCGCCATATGCTCCCAGGTCCAGGCCTGATTGCGCTGATAATCCTCGAAGCTTTCGACCGAAACTGCGAGCAGCCCGTCCTTTCCGGACGGGCGGAGCCTGGTGTCGACGTCGTAGAGGGGCCCGGCCGCGGTCGGAACGCTGAGCGCTGCCGACACGCGCGGCGCAAGCCGGTTGAAATAGTCAGTCGCCCTCAGCGGCCGGGGCCCGTCCGATTCAGCTTCATGGGTCCCGCTGAACAGATAGACGAGGTCGAGATCCGACGCGAAGGTCAGAGCTTCCCCGCCAAGTCGGCCAAGGCCCAGGATCAGGAGTTCGGAGCCTTGCACCCGGCCATGTCGCCGCTGGAACTCCGCGATCGCCGCATCGGCAAGGACTGTGATCGCCGCTTCGGCTATTCGAGAATAGCCTTCGGCCACTTCGATCGGGTCGCTGTGGGCGACGATGAGCTGAACGCCAAGGGCAAAGCGCGCTTCGTTCACCCGGCGCCGGACCCGGTCCAGGATGAGCTGATAATCCTCACCGGCACGGTCGCTGCGGCTGAACTCTTCGATCAACTTGTCGACAGTCGGCGCGGGGGCGAAGGCGGATTCGTCGATCAGCCCATCGAGCAGCTCGGGTCGTCTGCCCAGTTGGTCGGCGAGGACCGGAGCATGGCTCAAAATGGTGGCGAGATGATTGGCCAGATTCTGGCGCGCTCCCAGAAGGCGGAAGAAATTGACTCCCGCCGGCAGCCGGGAAACGAGATCGTCGAACCGGTTCACCGCCCGCATCGGATCTGGCGAGCGGCCGAAGGCCTGGAGTAGTCCGGGAAGCATGGCTTCGAAAGCATCGGTCGCCGCCGAGCTTCGAAGTGCCCGCGGACGGCCGCTTCGCCAGCTCTCAAGCCGCTGACGGGCTGCAGCAGGATCCTCGAACCCGGCGCCGCGCAGGTGGCTTTCCAGCGCTTCCGGATCGCGCGGTAACCGTTCCTCTTCCTCATCTCCTAACGAATCGTAGCGACTTGCGACGGCTTTCACATGAGGTTCGATGAGTGAGAGGAGATCACGGCCCTCGTCCAGACCGTGGAGCCGGGCAACTGAGCGAAGCGCCGCCGGGTCGGTCGGAAGGCTGTGAGTCTGGCGGTCGTCGACCATCTGAAGCCGGTGCTCGATGGTTCTGAACAGACGGTAGGACTCGGCGAGCTGGGTTCCGGCTTCCTCGTCGATAATCCCTGATCGGACCAGCGCTGAAAGGGCCGGAACGGTCGATCGGAGCCGAAGGCCGGGATCGCGCCCGCCGTGGATGAGCTGGTGAATCTGCGCGAAGAATTCGGCCTCCCTGATCCCGCCACGGCCGCGCTTCAGATCGAAACCCGGACCGAACTTCTGGCCGCTCGCATAATGACTCCGGATCCGACGGCTGATCGACTGGATTTCACCGATCGCCCCGAAATCCAGGCTCCGGCGCCAGACGAAGGGATGGATGGACTGGAGGAAATAGCGGCCGACCACTTCATCACCCGCCGAATGGCGGGCGCGAAGGAAGGCTGCCCGCTCCCAGGGCAGGGCCGAGGACTCATAATAGCTGATCGCTGCTTCGACCGGCAGAGCGATCGGGGTCACTTCCGGCGATGGCCGAAGGCGAAGATCAACCCGAAACGCATAGCCTTCCTCGGTCCGCTTCTGAAGCAGTTCGATCACCCGTTGCCCGATCCTGAGCGCAGCCTGGCCCGCCTCCTCGCGCGCCCGGCGCGCCAGCCGGGACGGATCGTAGAGGAAGACGAGATCGACATCGGAGGAATAATTGAGCTCGCTTCCGCCCAGCTTGCCCAGGGCGATCACTGCAAAGCCCGAAGGCGCATCGCCGGGAGTCCGCTCTTCAACGGCCTGGTCGATTGCCTGCTGAAGCGAAAGATCGGCGAGGTCCGAGAGCGACCGGGTCACATCTTCAAGCGTCAGAAGCCCGGCAAGATCGCCAATCCCTAGCGCCAGAGCGAGGGCGCTTCGGCGTCGACGCAAAGCGGCGGAAAGATCTTCAGCGCCCTCGCCGGCAGCGGCCGCGAGCGAGTCGCTGAGCCGGCCGATCGTCAATGGGCCGGCAACGGCCGGGAACCTTTCCAGCTGCTGGCGGAGAAAGGGCGAATAGGCCTTCGCCCGGTCGAGCGCAGACCTTAACGCCGATTCATCCTGTGTCTCTTCCATACAACAGTCGGCTCCTGCTCCGCGCCCAATGCGCAACATTTGCAACCGGCCGTGTCAACATTCGTTGATGCCGGGTGAAAAAGTTGAGTGCGAACAAGGGAGCAGTAGCCGATTTTGCAAGCCGGCGCTTCGTGAAGGTCGCTCCGCCAACCGTTCATGCGGGCATAGGCGAGGCGCTTCGCCATGCCTATTCGACCGAATGCGAGTTTCGTTCACTCAAGCCATTCCAGGACCTGCTGGCCCAGATGGATTGATCTGGATCGGCCGCGGTTTCCGGTCACCGAAGACATGGAAGCGGAAGAGCCACCGGATTTCAGGCCGATCAGTGGCCGCCTCGCTTCGCGCTGGGCCCCTGCTACTGATGTCTAGCTGTCGTCGCGATCGGTATGCCGTTCGCGGCTCAGATCGTCTACTTCGCTCATGATCGTGTGGAGCGCCGATTTCTCATCCGCTGGATGTTCCCGGCGCGAGGGAAGCTTGCCTTCGCTCAGAAGATTTTCGAGCGCGACCCGGCCGCGGGCGACTCGGCTCTTGATCGTGCCGACGGCGCAGCCACAGATTTCCGCCGCTTCCTCATAGGCAAAGCCGCCTGCTCCAACGAGGATCAGCGCCTCTCGCTGCGGCTGGGGAAGATGAAGCAGGGCCCTCTGCATGTCCGCAAGCTCGATATGCCGATCCTGGCTTGCCGGCGCGGCAAGCAGGCGCGACGCCGTGAGTTCGTCCCATTCGCCCTTGAAACGGGCTCGCCGCATTTGCGACAGGAACAGGTTCCTCAGGATGATGAAGGTCCAGGCGCGCATGTTGGTCCCGGCCTGGAACCGCTTCCGGGCCGCCCAGGCCTTGAGAAGAGTCTCCTGGACCAGATCATCGGCGAGATCGCGGCTTCCGGACAGCGAACGGCCGAAGGCGCGCAGATGGGGAATGACCTGGGCCAGCTGGTCCTTGAACTCGGAATCGGGGAGCGGAACCGTTTCCGGCTTTTCTTCCCGATCGTCGCTCTCAACCATTTTCTGGCCCGCCATCAAGGTGCCCCTGTTCACGCTTACACGATTGCTGGATTTGTCCGGCACGAACGGCCGGGTCCGGTCCCGTTGAGATAAGGCCTAACGCCAGACAAACAACAGGATCAGGAAGATAATGACAATCAGAACTAGTCCCCAGACGAGGACATGGCGGGTGACATGAGGCGTCGTTCCGGCCCGGGCCTTGGTGGTGCTGATATGCTCGGGCTCCTGATCCATGACTCCCCTTCCAGGTTCCATTCGTTACGCAG
>CAYOJN010000070.1:0-9406 GCA_964404245.1 uncultured Sphingosinicella sp.
GGTTCCGGTCTTGTGGGCAATGCTCCAGCCGGAAGAGAGACCGCCGGTCAGGCGCCTCGGCCCGGTACGGGTCCGGGACATGATCGACAGCATCCTCTCGGTTGAAGCGGACGAAAGCAGTTCGCCGCGCCGAAGGCGAGCAAGGGCCTCGACCAGGGCCTCGGGGCTGGCACCGTCCACCGGGTCCGCCACATATTGATCGAACAGGGTACGCCGACGCTGATCCGGTACACTGGCTCGGGCTCGGAAGAAGGCATCGCCGCGGGAATAAGCAGGATTCCACTGGAGACCGGCAATCTGGCTCTGCATGAGCCGCTCGCCAGGCCCGAAGCGGACGTCCTCGATTCCGAGCCTCTGGAACATGGCCCGGATGGCGTCCGGGCCACCGGCATGGCGAAGGACGGCGTCATTGGCCGTATTGTCGCTTCGGGTGAGCGCCTGGACGATCAGGTCGTTCAACGTCGTGGTATGACCTTTGTCCCCAACCTGATTGGCGATCGGCTGGTGGAACAGGGTCAGATCCTCCCGTCGGATGGTAATCCGGTCGTCGAGACCGATCTGACCTGAATCGACCGCCCGGAAGGCGTTGAGAGCGACCCAGAACTTGCTGACGCTCTGCTGGGGGAAAAGGCGGCTGCCCTGGTAGCTTGCAGTCCAGCCGGTCTGAACGTCGCGAACAGCGATCCCGACTTCGCCGTCAAATTCCCTGCCGAGCTGGGCGATCCGCGCTTCGAGCGCCCTTTGCGCTAAAAGCCGTTCCGGGGCGACCGGCCTGGGCGCCGCAGTCACGACCGGGGCAGGGGCCTGTGCCCGGACAGGCGCCGACGGCTTCGATGACGGCGCGTTGTTCGGGTGGACGGAAGCGGATTGGGCCTGGGGGATGCAGCCGGCAAGGAGCAGCGCCGGAGCGAGCACCGCCACACGAGATTTTGCATTGATCCCCGACCGATCCATCTTTGCCCTTCTCCTTTAACCCTTTGCCCGATTGGAGGAATCATAACCTGACGAGGGTGTCTGTCAGCTTAATCCGAGCCTCTGTAGACGAGCCGTTGCAAAGCAGCGGCAGAGCGAATCCAACCGAGTCAACAAGGCGTGTGATATAACGTAACGACGGCGCCATCAGGGGTGCTCAGCTGAAGGATATACCGATCGTGCGTCTGCACCCGCTCCTGCTTGCCACTTCGGCTCTCATTGCCTTCCCGGCCGCCGCTCAGACGTCCGCCGCCGATCAGGATCCTGCCGCATCGAACCGGCCCGCCGACGATCATGTCCATCGTGAGGTCGAGGAAGAGATCGTCATCACGGCGCCGTTCGTCCGCGATCTCAACCTTCTTGCCGGAACCGCGACTTTGAGCGGCAGCGACCTGGTTCGCGACATGCGTTCCCAATTGGGTGAAACCCTGACCCGACTGCCGGGCGTATCGGCGACCTCCTTCGGGCCTGGCGCCTCCAGACCGGTCCTTCGCGGCTTCCAGGGGGAGCGGGTTCGAGTGCTGGTCGACGGGATCGGCTCGATCGACGTTTCCAACACTTCGGCCGACCATGCAGTCACCATCGATCCGATCACTGCCGACCGGATCGAAGTTCTCCACGGGCCAGCGGTTCTTCTGTTCGGAAGCCAGGCGATCGGCGGTGCAGTCAACGTCTTCGATCGACGGATCCCAAGGCGAATTCCCGACGATGCCGTCCATATCGATGCCCTTGCTTCTTACGGCTCGGCCGCAGACGAATATGGCCTCGCGGCCGGAGTCGACATTCCCGTCGGGCAATCCGGCCTCGTCCTCCATTTCGATGGCAGCCTTCGCGACAGCGACGATCTTCGGATCGGGGGCCATGTCCTGTCACCAGCCCTCCGTTCGGAAGAGCTTGCCCGTGCCGAGGAGGAAGCGGCCGAAGGCCATGAGGAGGAAGCGCAGGAAGCGCGTGGCTATGCGGCCTTGAAAGGACGTCTCCCGAACAGCTTCACCCGGACCTGGACCGCCGGCGCCGGCGCTGCACTGATCCGTGACGGCGGCAATATCGGGATTTCCTTCAGCCTTCACGACAGCCGCTACGGAGTTCCCGCCCGTCCCGGTGCAGGCCATCAGCATCATGGCGCTGATGACGATGATCACGACCATGACCATGACCATGACCATGACCATGACCATGACGAGGAAGCGGACGTCTCCATCGATCTTCGTCAATATCGCGCGGATCTTCGCGGTGAGCTCGATCTGGGCGGCTTTTTCAGAAGCCTTCGTGTCCGGCTTGCTGCAGCTGAATATGAACATGTCGAATATGAAGGGCGCGAGGTCGGGACGGTCTTTCGAACCGAGGGCGCCGAAGGCCGAGTAGAGGCGATACAGGCCGATCATGATGGCTGGCGCGGAGTCGTTGGCGGCCAGTTCGTCCTTCGCGATTTCGAGGCGGTCGGAGCCGAGGCCTTCGTTCCGCCGCACGATGTTCGCCAGTTCGGCCTGTTCGCCCTCCAGGAACTGGAAAGAGGCGATTTCGAGTTCGAAGGCGCAATGCGTTTCGAACATAGCGCGATGTCGGCTCCAGGCCTGGCCATCGAACGTCGGTTCAACGCCATTTCGCTGGCCGCCGGCGCTTCCTGGGAAGTCTCGCCGCTGGTCCGGCTCGGGGCCAATCTGTCGCGGTCGGAACGGGCTCCGTCGCCCGAGGAACTCTTCTCGGACGGTCCCCATGTTGCAACTCAGGCCTATGAGATTGGCAATCCGGACCTGGACAAGGAGCGAAGCCTCGGCGCAGAGCTCTATTTCCGCGCCCAGCGTCCCGGCCTGCAGGTGACCGCAACGCTCTTCGGCAATCGTTTCAGCGATTATGTCTACCAGGCTGCCACGGGCGAGGAATCCGGCGGGCTTCCGGTCTTCCGCTATTTTCAGGCCGATGCCGATCATTACGGGATCGAGGTCGGCGCGAAGATCCGTTTCGCCAGACTGGGATCCTGGGACCTGGATTTCGAAGGTGTTGCCGATCATGTCCGGGCGACGATCCGAGAGGGCGGCGGACCGGTGCCGAGGATCCCGCCGCTTCGGCTGCTTGCTGCCTTGGAAGGGTCATCGGCCGCTCTCGATGCCCGGGCCGAAGTGGAACAGGTGTTCGCTCAGAAGCGGGTTGCCGAGTTCGAAACGCCGAGCGAGGGCTTTACCCTCGTCAATGCGTCGGCGACCTGGAGGCCCTGGGGACAGGCCAATCCGACCAGCCTGATCCTCGCCGTCAACAATCTGTTCGATGTCGAAGCGCGCCGCCATGCCTCCTTTACGAAGGATTATGTGCCGCTTTCGGGCCGCGATATCCGATTGAGCGCCCGGATCAGTTTCTGACGCGACATCCTGCGACAATTTTCCGCGTCTTTCGCCATCGTCGGGAGACAAGGAAAGGGCATCCTTTCCGGTGCGAAACTGAGCAATGGGGAGCTTGAAATGAAGAAAATACTTTATCTCGGCGGCATCGCGCTCGTCGCAACCGGCGCCGCGGCCCTGGCCTGGCCTGCTCCCGATCAGCAGGAGCGAGGCGCCGATGTCAGCCGGCAGCAGGTGATCGATCAAACGGCGCAGCGCTTTGTCCGCCTCGATCTCGACGGCGATGGGACGGTCACGACCGAAGAGATGAAGGCGGCACACAGGCAGCGGCGTGAGCAGCACTCGGCCCGGATGTTCGAGCGAATGGACCTGGGCAGGGATGGCCAGATCTCACGGGCCGAATTCGACCAGGTGCGAAGCCGGATGGAGGAGCGAAGGGGTGAGCGCAGGCGCCGCGCAATGGCCGGGCAGGCTGTTCGGGGCGGGGCTCGGGCCGGTGACCGAAGCGCCGGCAATCCGGAGTCACTGACCCTCGAACAGATGCAGGAACGGGCGCTGGCCCGGTTCGACCGGCTCGACCCGGACCGCGATGGCCGGGTCACCTCCGAGGAACGTCGCAGCGCCGGGCGCCATCGCCGCCAGCACAAGCAGGATTGAAGCGAAAAGTGATCGTGGGCGGATCTTCGCAGATCCGCCGATCGAATTATTTCACGGGGTTGATTTCGCTTAAGTCCTGAAATCGCTTTTCATGTCATATTAGGTCGTGCCGCCCCGAGTCGGGAAGGTTGAGGGAGGCGGGGGACATGGTTTATTATCGACTATACATGGTTAACCCGGTATCGAGCCGGTTTGTTGGCTTCGAGGAAATAGAAGCGGCCGACGACGTTGCCGCGGTTCAGATGGCCTCGCAGCATGTGGGGAGCCAGGCGCTCGAGCTCTGGTGCGGCAAGCGCAAGGTGAAGACCTTCCCGGCTCAAACCAGCCAGGTCGCTGGCGGCAGCGCATCCTCCCACACCTGATTTCTATCGTCTTCCACTGCCGGCAAGCGCTGTTTCACTGGCCCCGGGGCAGGGTGAGCCTGGCAACCAGTCCGCCCTTCTCGCCATTGGCGAGACTGAGCGCTCCACCATGGGCCAAAGCAGCCGAGCGGGCGAGCGCGAGGCCAAGCCCGCTTCCACCGGTTTGCCGGCTCCGCGAATTTTCGAGCCGGTAGAAAGGCAATTGGACCTGCTCGAGCAGATGCTCGGGAATTCCGGGTCCATCATCCTCTATTTCGATGACGACCTGATCATCCTCCAGCCTGGCCGAAGCCCGGACCGAGCCGCCATATTTGATCCCGTTCTCGATCAGGTTGCGGATCGCAGGCCTGAGCAGGCTGGGCTGAACCCGGGCCGGCAGCCGGCCGCCCGCCGTCATTTCGACTTCGGTCCCGAGCGCCCGGAATTCCTCGACGATCGAATCGACAAGAGCGCCAAGGTCGACGATCCGGGGTGGCTCCGCAGTCCGCCCCGAGCGGGCAAGCGCAAGGGTGTTGTCCAGCATCGCCGCCATCTCCTCGATGGTGGCGATCATCGGCCGTCTTTCCTCCTCGGGCTCCATGCTCTCCGCCCGAATCCGAAGCGAGGAAAGCGGAGTTCTCAGGTCGTGGCCGATCGCTCCCAGCATCCGGTCCTTTTCATCCAGCATCGTGCCCACCCGGGCACTCATCGCGTTGAAGGCCTGGATTGCGCGCTTGACGTCGGCCGGGCCGCGCGGCTTCACCCGCGGCGCTTCGCCTCGTCCTTCGAAGTTTTCCGCTGCCAGAGCGAGATCCCGAAGCGGCTGGGCGAGCCGCCTTGCCATCCAGATCATCGCGCCAAGAACGATGAGGTAGATGAGGAGGGTCGAGGCGGCAGCCCGTACCGCAAGCCAGGGGTCCGGCCGTGGAGTCAGCAGCCGCCCGTTCAGCCATGTCCCGTCGCCGAGCTGGGCGGACAGGATGAGGACCTGGAGTCTTCGACCGCTGTCCGGGCGCCGGACGCTTCGGACCTCGCCGACGATGGCGGCGTGGACGGCCCGGAGGTGGACCCCGCTTTCGGCCGCCGAATCGCGAAGCCGGTCGGCAATTCGGCTTTGGCTTTGTGCCGCTTCGACCAGGCTGTGCGGATCGATCGAAAGGCGCATTCGCCGATTTGGGGCCGGAAGCGCTTCCCTTCGTTGGCGCGGGTCGAGGGTGACGAGCCGCTGCGCTGCCGACACGAACCGGCTGATCGCCGGCCCCTCGAGCTGAGCCCGGCTCGCCCTCTGCCTTTCGCTGAAGACGAGGCTGAAATTGATCGCCTGGGCCACCAGCAGGGCGAGGGCCATGACCAGGGCGATCTGGCCAATCAGGCTTTTCGGCAGGAGGCGCTTCATCGCCTTGCGATCACAACCGGGTGACTTCCACCGCCAGCATGTAGCCACCCCCCCAGACGGTCTTGATCAGCCTGGGATTGGAAGGATCCTCCTCGATCTTCTTGCGCAGCCGGCTGACATGGTTGTCGATGCTTCGCTCGAAGGCGGCGAGTTCGCGACCCTGGCTCAGATCGAGCAGTTGGTCGCGGCTGAGCACTCGGCGCGGCCTGGTGACGAGTGCATGGAGAAGATTGAATTCTCCCGTCGAGAGCGGAATCGCGACTCCGTCGCGATCGACCAGCTCGCGCTCGCCCGACCTGAGAACCCAGGGCCCGAAGGCATAGGAATCAGAGTCCGGCGCCCGAACCCGGCCCGTGCCTTCCCTGGTGCGGCGAAGGACGGCCTTGATCCTGGCAAGTAGCTCACGGGGGCTGAAGGGCTTGGTGACATAATCGTCGGCGCCGATCTCCAGGCCGACGATCCGGTCGGTCTCCTCGGTCTTGGCGGTGAGCAGGATGACCGGGGTCTGACTGGTGGCCCGAATATGGCCGGCCAGGACGAGACCGTCCTCGCCGGGCATCATGATGTCGAGAAGGACGAGATCAATGGCATAAGCCGACAGGATCTGGCGTGCCTGGCTGGAATCCGCCGCCTTCGAAACCCGAACGCCGTTGCGCGACAGGTAAGCGGCAAGCGGCTCTCTTATGTCACGTTCGTCATCGACCAGCAGGATGTGCGGTTCGTCGGCCATCGAGCGATCTTACCTTGAGGCAACGAGCCGGCGCCAGCAGAACAATGTCGCGAATTGTGGCGTCACCTGTCCTCGGTGAGACCCGGCCAGCCCGTCACTGCCGCCTGAACAGGCCCTTCAGCGCCCAGCCCGCAGGACGACCGATGAGTCCCCCGATCAACAGGCTGAATGCAAGGATGGCGAAGCTTCCCGCAGCAAACATCAGGTCGGCTCGGCGGACCGCCCCGGCTTCAAGCAGCTCACCGATAAGCACGACCGCGGCCACGCAGGCGCCGATGAGAAAGGGAGTGAGGAGAAGCTTGCCCCATTTGATGATATTGTCGCGCGAACGCAGCTGAAGGACGAGATTCACAAGCGCCGACAACAGGATGATCACAACGGCCAGGAATAGGACGACCAGGGTCATCGCCTGGCCTGGTCGCGAAGGAGCGCCGCGATCTGATCGAGCTTCGCGATGATGCTCGCGAGCAGGCCGATGATCAGGAGCGCGAACAGGATCAGGACCCAGCCTGGCAAGGAACCCATTTCGCTTCTCCCCCCTCCAGGGCGCAATATGTTGCGCCTCCGGAACGGACTTTACTCCATGGATCTTCGGAGGGACAGGCTGGAAATTGGTGAGCCCAGCTGGGTTCGAACCAGCGACCTACTGATTAAAAGTCAGTTGCTCTACCGACTGAGCTATGGGCCCGACCGTTTGCCACGTAAGAGCGCGGACCGGCTCGGTCAACCGAGCAGCAACGGTGGCCGGCTCCCTGCGCAACCATTTTGCCACCTGGATTAGGCAGATAGTCGACACCTGACTAGGAAGGTCACCGTACGAAGGAAAGGACTCGTCATGCTTCTCGCCTTCCTGGCCCTGGGAACGGCCTTGCCGGCCCAGGCTCCGACCGAACCCGCGAGCCAGGCCGCGGTGTCCAATCCGAATGTACGAATACCCACCGGCCGCTGGTTCGTCGACTTCGCCGATGCGCAGTGCGTCGCCTCGCGCGATTATGGCACCAGCACTTCGCCCCTGATCCTGGGGCTGAAAGCACCGGCCGTCGGAGACCTGATGCAAGTCCTGATCATTCGCGCCGGGCGAGCGAGGCATTATGCCGATCAGATCGACGTCGAGATCGCCATCGATGGCCGAGTTATCGCCTCGACGACTCTGCTTGCGACGAGGATGGCAGGGCAGGACGACCGGCGCCTGTATCAGCTCAATCTTCCGCTCGATCAGTTCAGCGCGATTCGAGCCGGAAACATTCTTACCGTCGAGGCCGGACGCGAATTCACGGAGAGCTTCGAGCTTTCCGGGATCGAGCCGCTGGTCAAGGTCATGGACGATTGCGTCGCCGATCTTCGGAGTGTCTGGAACGCACCCGGCGAGGATCGGGTCTCGCCCATCGGCGGAAAGCGGGCGAGTGGAAACCTTGCGAAGGTTATTCGCTCAGAGGATTATCCGCAGATCGCCATAACCGACTATTCGGGAGGGGAGGTCGCCTTCCTCCTGCTCATCGATGAAAGCGGGAGGGTTGCCGATTGCACGGTGACCCAGACCAGCGGAGTCGCGATCCTCGATGCGCAAAGCTGTGCAATCATCAAGGAGCGGGCACGCTTCGAACCCGCGACCGACCCAGATGGCAGGCCGGTCAAGGACGTCTACCATCAACGTATCAGGTGGCAGGTCCAGTAGGCGCGCCCTTGCCGGGCGCCCTTGGCGTCGGGCGACCGAGCCTGTGCAGCAGGTGCCTGATCCTGAAACCGCCCTGCGGATCACGCCAGTCGGGAGCGATGTCGGCAAGCGGTTCGAGGACGAACCGGCGACGGCGCATTTCGGGGTGGGGAATGATCGGCCCGGGGCCACCCCAGAAGCCCTCCGACCAGAGGATGATGTCGAGGTCCAGGATCCGCGGTCCCCAGCGCCGGCCGCCGCGCCGGCCGAATTCATATTCGATCCGCTTCAGGTCTTCGAGCAGTTCGTCCGGCTCAAATCGGGTTTCGAGCAGGATCATCGCATTGGCGAAGCTGCGCCCGGCGGGACCAAGGGCAGGGGTGGCCCTGATTTTCGACCTTGCCTTCACGTCGCCCAGACCGGCGATCGATTCGATTGCGGCTCGAACGACGTTGGCCGGGGCGCCGTGGTGCCCATGGCGCCGGTTCGAGCCCAGGGCGATCGCATAGCTGGTCCTGGCCATTGTCCGGCTTCCATAGGACTCGAGCTTCGTGCCGGCAATGAGGCGCACCCTGGACCGCATTCGGGATCTCGCCCCCGCGCAACTCCGCGCCCTTGCTGCCAGGCCGATGGAGCCATAGACGCCGGTCATGATCGAAAGCCCTCTTCCGGAAGCCGAGGCCCCGCGCGACTGCCCGCTTTGCCCGCGCCTTGTCGAGTTCCGGCACGAGCTCAGGGCCAGGCATCCGGACTGGTGGAATTCACCGGTGCCGGCCTTCGGCGACCGCGGCGCCTGGCTCGCCCTGGTCGGCCTCGCTCCGGGTATGTGGGGAGCCAACCGGACCGGGCGTCCCTTCACCGGTGACTATGCCGGAGTCCTTCTCTACGAGACGCTGAGCAAATTCGGGCTCGCTCAAGGGACCTATGAGGAAAGGATTGACGACGATCTCAGGCTTGCTGGCTGCATCATCCTCAACAGCGTCAAATGCCTTCCTCCGAAGAACAAGCCGATGCCTTCGGAGGTCGCTAATTGCCGTACCTATTACGAGGCTCAACTAGGGCTTCTCCCCAATGTCCGGGTGCTGGTCGCGCTTGGCCAGATCGCCCATGGCAATGCCGTGAGGAGCGCCGGTGGAAAGCAATCGGCCTACCGCTTCGGCCATCTTGCCGAACATGTCCTGCCCGACGGCCGGATCATGATCGATAGCTACCATTGTTCGCGCTACAACCAGAATACTGGCCGGCTCACGGCGGCGATGTTCGAGGCCGTCTTCGCCCGGGCGATGGAACTGAAACCCGCTGCGGGCTGATCAGATGTCC
>CAYOJN010000071.1:0-9397 GCA_964404245.1 uncultured Sphingosinicella sp.
TGTTCCGCTACATGCCGATCACGGCCACCCTGGCGATCATTGCAGCAGCGGCGATGGCCGGAGTTCCGCTCCTCAACGGCTTCCTGTCGAAGGAAATGTTCCTTGCCGAGGCGATCGGACAGGATGGCCGGACGATCATCGACCGGCTGCTTCCGATCCTGTCCACACTCGCTTTGGCGTTCAGCGTCCTCTACTCGCTGCGATTCATCCACCAGAGCTTTTTCGGGCCAGCGCCGAGCGACCTTCCGCGCGAGCCGCGTGAAGCGCCGGTCTGGATGCGGCTGCCGATCGAGATCCTCGTTCTCGCCTGCCTGGTGGTCGGGATCATTCCCGCCTGGACCATCGGCCCCTTCCTCAACAGCGCGGTCCAGTCGGTCCTCTACGAAAACACACCCTATTACAGCCTCGCCATCTGGCACGGGTTCACGACTCCGCTGCTGCTCAGCGTAGTCGCACTCGCCGCCGGAACATTGGGCTACATAAGGTTCGGGGATTTTCTGAACAGCCGCGACACAGCGCCTCTGATGCTCCGGGTGAAGGGCCGCAAGGCGTTCGAGTTCGTGCTTGCGATGGTGGTCCGCTCGGCCCGCCTGCTCGAGCGCTGGTTCGGGACGGCCCGGCTCCAGACCCAGCTTCGATTGCTCGCGACGATCGCCCTGCTTGCCGCGGTTCTGCCCTTCCTTCGCGACGGCTACAGCCTCGGAAGCCGGCTCGGGACGATCGTCGATCCGGGCTTCGCCGTCATCTGGCTGGTCGGAGGCGCCTGCGCGATCGGTGCGGCCTGGCAGGCCAAATATCATCGCCTCGCGGCGCTCATCCTGATGGCCGGAGCTGGCCTTGCAAGCTGCATAAGCTTCGTCTGGCTGTCAGCGCCCGATCTGGCGCTTACCCAATTGCTGGTCGAGACCGTCACTACGGTCCTGCTCCTGCTCGGGCTTCGCTGGCTTCCGCAGCGGATGAAGGACATCTGGCCGGAAAACCGGACCCCCTGGCGAGTCAATCTGCGGCGTGGAGCCGACCTGACGATCGCTATTCTTGCCGGAGCGGGCATGTCGCTCCTGGCCTATGCCGTTCTGACCCGTCCGCAGCCCGATACGGTCTCGCACGAATTCCTTGCCCGTTCCTACCCGGAAGGCGGCGGGACGAACGTGGTCAACGTCATCCTGGTCGACTTCAGAAGCTTCGACACGCTGGGCGAAATCACCGTCCTGGCGATCGTCGCACTGACCGTGTTCGCCCTTCTTCGCCGCTTCCGGCCGGCCGCAGAGAGCGTATCGATGCCCGAACAGCAAAGGCGCCAGAACGCCTTTGACGACGGATTTTCCGGGCGGGAAATCGGTGACACCCTGGCCGATTACATGCTGGTTCCCCGGGTGGTGATGCAGTGGCTGTTCCCGGTGATCCTTCTGCTCGCGCTCTATCTCTTCCTTCGGGGCCATGACATGCCGGGCGGCGGGTTCGCGGCCGGGATCACCGCATCGATCGCGCTCATCCTCCAATATATGGCGATCGGCACCAGGAAGGTCGAAATTCGGCTCAAGGTCCAGCCGATCCGCTGGGTGGGCCTGGGCCTGGTTGTGGCAATCACGACCGGGGCCGGGGCCTGGCTCTTCGGCTACCCCTTCCTCTCGTCCTATTTCCGCTATCTCGACATTCCGGGGATCGGGAGTGCCCCGCTCGCAACCGCTTTGCTTTTCGACCTCGGGGTGTTCCTGCTCGTGGTCGGGGCCACGGCCGTGATCCTGATCGCCCTCGCTCACCAGTCGATTCGGGTTCCGAGGGCCCGAAACGCGCCGCCGGCCCAACCGGCGGCCGTAAAGGAGGATTGATGGAACTCGTGCTCGCGCTCGGGATCGGGGTTCTGACCGGGTCGGGGATCTGGCTGATCCTGCGCCCGCGAAGCTTCCAGGTGGTGATCGGCCTTTCGCTCCTCTCCTACGCGATCAACCTGTTCATCTATTCGATGGGCCGTCTGAAGGTTGACGCACCGCCGATCGTCGGGAGGGGCCCGGTCACCGACCCTTCGCCCTATAGCGACCCGTTGCCCCAGGCACTGGTGTTGACGGCGATCGTCATCTCCTTTGCAATGACCGCCTTGCTGCTCGTCGTTCTGCTGGCTTCCCGCGGACTGACCGGGACCGACCATGTCGACGGGAAGGAACCGGATTGATGCTCGGCTGGGCTGACCATCTGATTCTTGCGCCGATCCTGGTTCCCCTGTTTGCAGCAGGGACGATGCTTCTGCTGGAAGAAAGGCAGCAGCAGAAGAAGCGCGTGATCAGCCTGGTTGCGACGATGCTCCTGCTCGTCATCTCGATGCTCCTGCTCGGTCACATTGTCGAGCAGGCCGATGCAGGAATGCCGGTGACCCGAACCTATCTGGTCGGCGACTGGCCCTCACCCTTCGGGATCGTCCTGGTCGCGGACTGGCTGTCAGTCCTGATGGTGGCTCTGACCAGCCTCTTGGGCTTCACCTCGCTGTTTTACGGGACGGCACGCTGGGATGCGGCCGCTCCGCGCTTCCATGCCCTGTTCCTGCTTCAGCTTGCGGGCCTGAACGGCGCCTTCCTGACCGGTGACCTGTTCAACCTGTTCGTCTTCTTCGAAGTCGTGCTGGCAGCTTCCTACGGCCTGATGCTTCACGGTTCAGGCGCTGACCGGGTGACCGCCGGCCTCCATTATGTTTCGATCAACGTCGCGACGTCGCTCCTGTTTCTGATCGGCGTCGCACTGATCTACGGCATTGCCGGAACGCTCAACATGGCCGATCTGGCGACCCGGATTCCCTCCATTTCGGGTTCCGACCTGGCCTTGTTCCAGGCCGGCATGGCCGTGCTTGGAGTCGCCTTCCTCGTAAAGGCCGGAATGTGGCCCCTGGCTTTCTGGCTTCCCCGGACCTACTCGGCCGCGACCCCGCCGGCAGCGGCCCTTTTCGCGATCCTCAGCAAGGTCGGGGTCTATGCGATCCTGAGGGTCTATCTGCTCCTGTTCGGGACCGAAGAGAGCCCGATGCCCAATTTCGGTGGCGAATGGCTGCTGTTCGGCGGAATGGCGACGATCGCCTTCGGAACGATCGGTCTCCTTGCAAGCCGGACCCTGTCCTGGCTGGCCGGGTACAGCGTTATCATTTCGTCGGGAACCGTGCTCGCGACCCTTGGCTCGGGCGAGGGCGCGGTCATCGGGGCCGTGCTCTTCTATCTCGTCAGCTCGACCCTCGCGCTCAGCGCCTTCTATCTCCTGATCGAACTGGTCGAGCGTCAGGAAACCGGGCTGGTCGTCCCTGCGGCCGATGGCCGGCCGGTCTTCGACGATGAATATACCGAGCCGTTCGAAGTCGGCGAGGACGAGGTGGGCATCGTCATCCCGGCAACCATCGCGATCGTGGGCGGCGGTTTCATCTTCTGCTCCCTTCTCCTCGCCGGCCTGCCGCCCTTGTCGGGCTTCATCGCCAAATTCGCACTGATCGACGGGCTGCTCGATCTCGATGCCGAAATTGCCGTTTCGACCTGGCTTCTGATCGCCCTGATCATAGGATCGGGAATGGCGACCCTGATCGCGACAACCCGCGCCGGGATCGATCTCATCTGGACGCCTTCGGACAAACCTCAGCCCGTGCTCAGGCTGGCCGAGGCGATTCCTGTCGGCATTCTCCTCACCGTCTGTCTCGGGCTCATGGTCTTTGCCGGCCCGGTCATGACCTATATGGAGCGTACCGGCCAATCGCTCGAGGATCGCGGCGGCTATATCCGGTCGGTTACCGAAACGCCGCGGTCAACACCGACCACACGGACGGCTTCATGAGACGCTGGCTCCCCCACCCGATCCTGGCTTTCGCGCTCCTCGCCATGTGGCTGCTTCTGAACCAGTCGCTGTCGCCCGGCCATATCCTGCTCGGATCGGTCGTCGCGGCCCTGGCCTCCCATGGCCTCGCGGCGCTCCGAATGGAACCGGTCAGGGTGACGTCGGTGCGCGCCCTGTTCAGTCTGATCGGGCTGGTCGCCATCGATATCATCCGGTCCAATATCGCCGTCGCCAGGATCATCCTGTTCAGCAAGCGCGAACGGGTTTCGGCCTTCGTCAGGCTTCCCCTCGATCTGCGCAACATCAACGGGCTGGCGGCGCTCGGGATCATCATCACGGCAACACCGGGAACGATGTGGGTCCAGTTCAATCGCAATAGCGGCGTGCTCCTGGTCCACGTCCTCGACCTCATCGACGAAGAGGAATGGATCAGGCTGATCAAGGGTCGCTACGAAACCCTGCTGCTGGAGATATTCGGCTCATGACGACCCTGATCCTCGCCTGGTCGATCACGACCGCGCAGATCATGCTCGCTCTGGCCGCGGGCTTCGCCGCCTGGCGGATGATGATCGGCCCGAGGGCCCAGGACCGGGTGCTCGGCCTCGACACCTTGTACATCAATGCGATGCTTCTGTTGCTCGCCTTCGGGATCCAGACGGGCCGGACCATATATTTCGAAGCCGCCCTCGTCATCGCCTTGCTCGGTTTCGTCGGGACGGTCGCACTCGCCAAATTCCTGATGCGCGGGGAGGTGATCGAATGATCCAGGCGCCTGACCTTCCCGCCTGGGCGGCGCTGCTCGTGTCGCTTTTGGTCCTGACGGGCGCGGCGTTCACCCTTATCGGTTCGGCAGGCCTGCTTCGCCTGAAAACCTTCTACGATCGGGTCCATTCTCCCACTCTGGGTGCAAGCCTGGGAATGGTCCTGATCGTCCTCGGCTCGATGCTCTGCTTCTCGGTGCTCCAGACGAAACCCCTCATCCACGAACTGCTGATCATCCTGTTCACCTCGCTGACGACGCCGGTCACGTTCATGCTGCTCGGACGTGCGGCCTTGTATCGGGACCGAATCTCCGGAAACGAAAAGGTCCCGCCGTCGGACACCGCGACCGGCGACTGAACGCCGGTCGGCTCCGGCCCGATCGGGCGGGCCGGTGCCGGTCCAGCAGCAAGCCCGCCAATCAGCCCAGGACGATCCAGAACATCATTGCAGCGACCGCCAGGGCCGAAACAAGCGCAGCGGTCTGAGCACTGAAACCACTGAGGCGCTCGCCATGGTCGCGGTAGAAGTGCTCGACCCGACCGCCGAGGCGGTCGTCGGCAGCGATCAGGCCGCGCTCGACCATGTTCAGGCGCGGAAACAGGGCTGTGAGCTCGACCAGCTCGGAATCGCTGAGATCGGGATAGCGATCGAGCAGGGCCTCTGCTCGAAGCGATGAGTTGGATCGGGGACGTGCCCTGTGAAACGGCGTGGTAGCCATGGAATATTCCTTTCAAGCTCGGCCGGCCTCGGAAGGGTGCGGCAACGACGAACGGGATTTCGCCTGGAATCGACACTGCAGAGGTTTCTGCCGATGCGGATCGGTACCGGACGCTCGCGCTGGCGAAGCGCGCGTCCGGTCAGCGCCCGAATTTGAGGCGCCGTGGCTCCCGCTGGCCTGAAAGGAATGAAACAGGCATGCTCTTCAGATGGGTATCCAGCTTCATTCTTCAATCCAGTTGAGCCGAGACTCAACTAAATGGTTGAAATTGTTCAGCCTTCCATAAGAGCCACCGATCAACTCTGCTTCTACTACACCTGCCGAGGGGAATTCAGGTCTTGAAGAATCCCCGGGCGAGACGATTTTTGGCAGTGTGAACTCCACCGATCTTCCGCCGGTCTTCACGATCGGCCATTCGACCAAGACGATCCCGGCCTTCGTCGAACTGCTTCGTGCCGGCCGGGCCGACTTCGTCGTCGACATCCGGACGGTCCCGCGCTCCCGGACCAACCCGCAATATAATCTCGATGTCCTCGGCCCTTCGCTTTCCGAGTGGCAAATCGGCCATTGCCGAATCGGCGCGCTTGGCGGCCTGAGAAGCAAGGCGAAGGAAGTCCCGCCCGAAATCAACGGATTCTGGAACAATCGTAGCTTCCACAATTATGCCGACCATGCCCTGTCCCAGACCTTTGCCGACGGCCTGGATGAACTTCTCGAGCTGAGCCGTTCGAAGCGCTGCGCGATCATGTGCGCGGAGGCCGTCTGGTGGCGCTGCCACCGGCGGATCGTTGCCGATTATCTGCTGTTTCGTGGCCGATCGGTCTTCCACCTGATGGGCGACGACCGGGTCGATCCGGCGAAGATGACTCCCGCTGCCCGGCCCGATGGGGACAGGCTGGTCTATCCCGCGCCCGACCCTGGCTGATCAGCTCGCGAACAGCTGGTCAAGGTCGGCGAAGGCCTTGAATTCCAGCGCGTTGCCGGCGGGATCAAGAAAAAACATCGTCGATTGCTCGCCCACCTCGCCCTCGAAGCGAGTCCGGGGCTCGATCACGAATTCGATCGCAAAGCTCTTCAGGCGCTCGGCAAGCACCATCCAGTCCCGGGGCGAGAGGACGACTCCGAAATGGGGGACCGGGACCTGGTCCCCATCAATCTCGTTGGCCTCGACCCTGCGGGCAGTTCTGCCGTCCACCTTGTGGGCGACGATCTGGTGGCCGAACAGATTGAAATCGATCCAGCTATCGCTGCTTCGGCCTTCCGGGCAACCGAGGACGGTCCCGTAGAAATGCCTCGCCGAGCCGAGATCATCGACCGGGAATGCGAGATGGAAAGGTGAAAGGTCGCTCATCGGGCGGGTCTCTTCAGAGAATATATTTCAGCCGGATCGACTGGGTCACTTGAGCCCCGGTCACGCTGAACCGGGCTTCGTCGAACCGCGGCGGTCCCATCCGGATCGGTGGATTGCGTGAAAAGCCAAAGCCTTCGCGCGGGATTTTCAAAAAGGTATCGAGCTTGCCATTGCCATTTTCGTCATGAACCACGGAAAGGGCATAGTGGCCGGCCGGAACGTCCAGCGAAAAATGCCCGGCGTTGACCGCGTCGAAGCTTCCCCGGACGGCCTTCGGATCCGACGCGCAATCGGGGAAATGCGCCTCGCTGCGGGTCAGGCAGACATGAACCCGGCCGCGCTCGCTACGAAGCCCCTGTAGCGCCACCTGCAATTCGGCTGCCTGCGCTGGAGTCGGGACCAGCGCCAATCCGGCCGGGACCAGCAGGGCCGAAATCGCCAAGACCCCGGTCCGTGCCGCACAGACGGTCCCAGATGCGGAAGTAGAGCCCATAATTGCATCCATATTGCTGATGATGACGATGATGGTGGCTTGCAGTGATCAGCCAGCGCCCCGCAGCCCCCCTGACCAGGCGGTCGGGGAACAGCTCCCATCCCATATGGTTGGTCACGCCCATCAGGGTCATGATCCCCAGCACCGCCAGCAGGGCACCATAATGGATCGGTATGAACAGAACCAGAAGCGGGATGACGATCGCTCCGGTCACCGCCTCGACCGGATGGAAACTCATCGCCGCCCAGGCGGTCGGTGGGCGGCTCGAATGATGAACGGCATGGGCGATCCGGAACAAGGCCGGCCGGTGCATCAGTCGATGGGTCCAGTAGAACCAGCAATCGTGGAGAAGAAGATAGAGAAGAACCGAAGCGGGCAGCCACCACAACGGAAAGTCGCCGACATCCTCGTAGATACGGGTCCAGCCATGTTGCCTCCACCCCCAGGCAACGAGACCGGCCGGCGCCCCATAGATGAAGGCGCTCGCCAGCGACCAGCCGATCTCGCGGCGGATCTGCTTCGATTGGCGATCGTAAAGGCCGGGCCTGACCCTTCGGGTGAGCCAGGCGAATCCGCCGCTCGCCGCAAGGTAGCGAACAGCGACGATCGCCGTCATGGCAAGCACGGACAGGAGGATTGCGGCGCTCATGACCGGTCTCCTACACCAAGTTTGCCGCCGGACGAATGATCTGCGTATGAGGGCCGCGATGGATGGCCGAGGCGGTGAATTGCTGGTGATCGCAGGCGGCGGACTCGCCGGCTGCCTGATCGCGCTGGCCCTGACCCGGCTTCGGCCGGACCAGTCTTTCCTCCTCCTCGAATCGGGACCCGCCTTTGGCGGCAACCATCTCTGGTCTTTCTTCGATCCCGATATCAGCCCGGGTGATCGCTGGCTCGTCGATCCGATCCTCGCCGGCCGCTGGAGCGGTTATGACATTCGCTTTCCGAACCGCCGCCGAAGTCTTGCAACCGGCTATTCCAGCGCAAGTTCGGACCAGCTCGACCGACTTGTCCGGGAACGGCTCGAACCCGACCAGTACCGGCTTGGAGCTCCGGTCACAGCCGTGGAGCGGGACCGGGTCGAGCTTGCCGACGGAACGATCATCCCGGCCGCCGGAGTGATCGATGCCAGAGGCTTCGAAGCGCTTCCCCAGTCGCAGCGGAAGGCGCTCGATCTTCGCTGGCAGAAGTTCGTCGGCAGGGAATATCGGTTCGAAAGGCCGCACGGGCTCGAACGACCGATCGTCATGGATGCCACCGTCGAGCAGATCGACGGCTATCGATTCGTCTATTCGCTCCCCTTCGACGAGCATCGCCTGCTCATCGAGGATACCTATTATTCCGATCGTCCGGAGCTGGATATCGACTCGCTTCGGGGCCGGATCGATTCCAGCCTTTCAAGCGAGGACCTGGAATCGGCTTCTGTCGAACGGGAGGAAATGGGCGTTCTTCCGGTTGCCCTGGGCGGCGACTTCGAATCCTTCTGGCCGCAAGAGGCGCCGGCGAGGATCGGGGTCATGGGCGGCTTCTTCCACCCCACGACCGGCTATTCGCTCCCGGACGCGGTCCGGACCGCCCTCTGGCTCGCCCGCGAGAACGACCTCACCGGTTCCTCGCTCGCCCAGGGCCTTCGCCGAGAAGCTCAGTCGCTCTGGAAGGCGCGCCGATTCTACCGTCTACTCAACCGGATGCTGTTCCGCGCGGCCGCCCCTTCCGAACGCTATCGCGTGCTGCAACATTTCTATCGCCTGGACGAGGATCTGATCGGCCGCTTCTATGCCGGCCGGTCGACCTTCCTGGACAAGGCCCGGATCCTGAGCGGAAAGCCTCCGGTTCCGGTCGGTCGGGCATTGACGGCGCTTCGATCGTGAGCCCGCAGCCTCGCCGCGCGGCCGTGATCGGGGCCGGCTTCGGTGGCCTGGCGCTCGCCATCCGGCTTCAATCGGCCGGGATAGAGACGACGATCTTCGAGGCTCGGGACAGGCCCGGCGGGCGGGCCTATGTCTGGGAGAAGGAAGGGCATGTCTTCGATGCCGGCCCGACCGTCATCACCGACCCCGATTGTCTTCGGCAGCTCTGGGAACTGAGCGGCGCCGACATGTCGAGGGACATCGAGCTGATTCCGATCACGCCTTTCTACCGGCTGAGCTGGCCGGACGGGTCCAGGTTCGATTATTGCAACGACGATCGCGCGCTCGACCAGCAGATCGCCGCTCTCAACCCGGCCGATGTCGCTGGATATCGCCGGTTCCTCGACTATTCGGCCGGAGTC
>CAYOJN010000072.1:0-9395 GCA_964404245.1 uncultured Sphingosinicella sp.
TAAAATCTTCTTCCCCTCGGGGAGTGCGGGTTCGAGTCCCGCCGTCCGCACCAGCCGGCTAAAAGGCCAGTCCCGGCACCCGCCGATCAATCCCGGCATTCCTACCAGCTTTCAGTCCGGGCCGAGTCCGAAGCCAGGTTCGGTTCGGCAGATCAGTCCGCCTTGGTCGCCGTCCATTCGCACTGGGCAAGACTGATCGGATCGAGGAACATTCCGCCCATCCGGAATCCGATCTGCCAGCGAACCTGGGCATTCACCGGGCCGATCCCGGGAATATCGAGGGAAACATGGCTTCCAATCCGGACCGGCTCGGCGCATTCGGCCATGAAACCGCAGGTGGAAACATCGCGGACCTTTACCTCGATCTTGTAGAGGTTCTGGTTCGCCAAGGCCGTCACCGATCCCTCAACGGCCTGCCTCTGTACTCGGCGCGCCTTGTGGCCCGGCTGCGCCTCATCCGGCTCATTGACCTGCTGGGGATTTCGGTAGTCCATGGAGCCTGCCTAAACGAAAGTCGTGAATGCCCGGTAAAGGCGGGGCTGCAATCTCGTTCGGAAAGGGTAAAGACTGGACTGAGCCGAAACACACGGAAGCCGATGATTGCCCGCTTTGTCCCATTCAGCCTCTGCGCCGTCCTTCTGGCCGGTCTGGCCGGCTGCGGCGAGCCGAAAACAGGCCCTGTGGAGATCAGCGCAATCGGCCCGTCGCCCAAAATGGTCAATCCGAACCTTCAGCCCCTGGAACCGCCGACTTCCCTGCTTGTCGAGGCGGTTGCACAGGGCCTGGTCCGCTTCGATTCCGCCGGTGAGATCGAGCCGGCGCTTGCCCAGAGCTGGATCGTCTCCGACGACGGCCTTCGCTACACGTTCAGGCTGAGCCGGACCAACTGGTCGGGCGCCGGCCGGGTTACCGCGCCCCAGGTCGTTGCCCGTCTTCGAGCCGTGCTCAGCCGGGCGAGCCGCAATCCGCTGAAGCCGGTCCTCGGTGCCGTGGATGACATCGTCGCAATGACCGACGAGGTTCTCGAAATCAGTCTCAGGGCACCCCGGCCCAATTTCCTTCAATTGCTCGCTCAGCCTGAAATGGGCGTTCTTCTCAACGGGAGAGGATCGGGGCCCTATCTGATCGCCCGATCGGGCCCGGACGGTATTCTTCTGATCAGCCCGCCTTCGGATCCGGAGGAAGAGGAGCAAGGAAGCGTCCAGCCCGACCTCCTCCTTCGGGGAGAGCCCGCAGCGATGGCCATCGCCCGCTTTGCCGAAGGCGAGACGGATGCCGTTTTCGGAGGCACTCTTGGTGATCTGCCGATTGCCCGAGCCGCCAACGCCGGCGCCAGGCTTCAGTTCGACCCCGTTTCGGGTCTCTTCGGCCTGGCCTTCGCCTCGGCCGACGGACCGTTGGCCGATGCCGCGGTCAGGCAGGCTTTGTCCATGACCATCGACAGGGCCTCGATCGTTGCCGACCTTGCAGTCCCGGGCCAATCCGAGCGGACCAGCTTGCTTCCGCAAGGCGTTCAGGAGCTGCCCGCCCCCTCCCGCCCGGGCTGGGCTGACTCGCCGCTGCCGATGCGCCGCGAACTGGCCAGCCGGACCATCGCCTCCCTCCAGCTCGTCACTCCGCTTCGACTGCGAGTGGCGATCCCCGATTCACCCGGCTACCGGCTTCTCTTCGCAAGGCTCAGACATGATTGGAGCCTGATCGGTGTCGAGGCTCGACGAGTGGAGCCCGGCGCTGCGGCCGACCTCCGACTGGTCGACGACGTCGCCCCGGCAATGCTTGCAAGCTGGTATCTTCGCCATTTCACCTGCGCCGAAAGCGCGATTTGCGACCCCGCTGCCGACCTTGCAATGGAGGCGGCCAGAACCGCGGCAACCCCCGCAGAGCGACGAACCCAGCTCGTCGCCGCCGCCGGGATACTGACCGGCCTGACACCGTTCATTCCGCTCGCCTCACCGGTTCGCTGGTCGCTTGTGAGCCAGCGCCTGACCGGATTTCGGACCAACCCGCTCGGGCGCCACCCGCCTGCCGAGCTGATTGCGGAGACCAGATGATGAAGTTCGATCAGGCGGAACTGAACCGGCTCGCCGAAAGGCTTGGAGCCGGGCGCGACCCGGCATCCGTTCGCCGCCGGGTGAAGGCCATGGAAGCCATTCTGGAGCGGAGCTTCACCATTCCCGGCACCCGCTTCCGCTTCGGCGTCGACGCGCTTGCTGGGCTGATCCCGGTTGCGGGCGACATCGTCACTGCGGCCATGGGCTCGTGGCTGATCTGGGAAGCCCGAAACCTCGGAATGCCTCGCTGGCAGCTTGCAAGAATGACCGGCAATGTCGCCTTCGACACGGTGATCGGCTTCATTCCGCTGGCCGGCGACGCCTTCGATCTCCTGTTCCGATCGAACACTCGCAACCTTCGGATCATCCTTCGCTGGCTCGACAAGAATCACCCTGAGATCGGAATCGTCGAAGGCGAGGTCGTGAGGCGGCGCTGAAGCCGGTCGGCCGAAGCTGTCAGATCGATTCGAAATCCAGGCCGATATCGACCGCGGGTGCGGACTGGGTGATCTTACCGACCGAGATATAGGTGACTCCGCTTTCCGCCGCCGACCGGATGGTTTCGAGAGAGATCCCGCCGCTTGCCTCGGTCGGGACCCTCTGCGCCACCAGTGCGACGGCTTCGCGAAGGGCCGCCTCGCCCATATTGTCGAGCAGCAAATGGGTTGCCCCGGCCGCAAGCGCGGGCTCGACCTGGTCGAAGCGGTCGATCTCGACGATGACCCGTTCGATCCCCGCCCCGATCGCCCGTCGGACCGCTTCGCCCACTCCGCCCGCAATGGCGACATGATTGTCCTTGATCATCGCCGAATCATCGAGGCGCATCCGGTGATTGCGGGCGCCGCCCATCCGGGTGGCATATTTCTCAAGCACCCGAAGGCCGGGAATGGTCTTTCGAGTGTCGAGGAGCACGGCCCCGGTGCCGGCAATGGCGTCCACATAGTGGCGGCTGAGGGTCGCAACGCCTGACAAATGCTGGAGCGTGTTGAGCGCGGATCGTTCCGCCGTCAGCATCGGCCTTGCAAGCCCCTTCAGCCGGAGCAGGATATCGCCCTGCCCTGCGACCGACCCATCCTCCACCAGTCGCTCGATCTCCACGCCCGGGTCGAGCGTCCGGAAGAAGGCTTCGGCGATCGGCAGGCCGGCGACGACCAGTTCCTCGCGGCTTCGCATGACCCCGCTGAACCGCGCGTCCTCCGGAATCACGGCCGCGGACGTGATGTCGCCGCCCTCCCCCAGATCCTCGGCCAGGACCGCGGCGACGAAGGCATCGAGGTCAAAGCCGGCGATCCGGAAGTCGCCTGCACCTGAGCCTTCGCTCGAACGCTTCATTCTTCGCCGCCGAGTTCGCGGGTCAGGAAGGCCTGAAGCAGGGCCGCCCGAATCGCATCCTCGGTCCGGTCGGCGCCGACGGAATGCCCGCCCTCGGGCAGCTCCCTGAAATAGAACCGGTGGCCGAGTTCGGAATGCCGGGCGGCCATCTTCCTCGCATGCCCGGGATGGACCCGATCATCGAGTGTCGAGCTGTAATAGAAGGTCGCCGGATAATCGGGATTGGCGCGAAGGTTCTGATAGGGCGAATATCTGGAAATGAACGCCCAGTCCTCGGCAACGTCGGGGTCCCCATATTCGCCAACCCAGGACGCACCGGCGAGAAGCTTCGAATAGCGTTTCATGTCGGTCAGCGGCGATCCGGAGATGACCGCTCCATAGAGGTCCGGCCTCTGATTGGCCGCCGCCCCGACCAGGACGCCGCCATTGGATCGGCCCGAAATACCGATCTTCTTCGGTTCGGAAAGGCCGGCGGCGATCAGGTCCTCGGCGACGGCATGAAGGTCGTCGAAACTCTTCTGGCGGTTCTCGCGGAGGGCGGCCTCGTGCCAGGCCGGGCCATATTCGCCGCCACCGCGAATATTGGCCAGGACATAGGCATTGCCGGCCTCTACCCAGAACAGGCCAAGTGGGCCGGACCGGTAAGGCTGCTCGGTCAAGTAGGTTGGGGTCTGCGCATTCCTGAAACCGCCATAGGCATGGATCAGGGTCGGAACCGGCCCGCTGGAGCCTCGCCGACGAACCAGGAAATAGGGAATCCTCGTGCCGTCGCTCGAGGTCGCGAACCGCTGATCGACCGTAAAATCGGCGGCATCGAACTGCGGCGGAAGGCTCTGCACCAGCCGGGTCCGTCCATCGGGCAGGACTGCATGAAGGCTGTCGGGGGTCACCATCGCGTGGACGATGACGAAGGCAAGGTCGTCAGGCCCGCCCGACGTCAGCAGCCTGATCGTGCTGTTGGCCGGAAGGTCGACCGCCTCCTGAGTCCAGCGGCCATCCGGTTCCCGCCGAAGCCGGTAAAGCCGGCCCGAAACATCCTCCAGGGTCTTGACCCAGAGGCTGTCGCCCGAGGCCGAGACTTCCTCGATCGCCTGGCGCTGCGACGGCGCCATCACCAGTTCCGGCGAAGCCGGTCGACCGGCCGCAACCTCCTCCAGCGAAATCGCGATCAGCGAGCCGACAGGCAAGCTCTGGCCGCTGCCGGTATCGAGGGTGCTGTTGAGCTTGGCGACGAGCCGGCCGCCGATCACGTCGAGCACCGACGCATCATTCGGGAGCGGCACCTTCTTCAGTCCGTCCGGAGTGACGAGCAGGGTTTCGCTGGTCCAGAACGTTAGACCGCGGCTGATCATGGTCCAGCGACGATCGCCGTCCATGATGGCGAAGGGTGTCAGGCCGATATCCCCGGTTTCGGCTTCGAGGATGGGAGTCGCTTCGGCAAGCGGAGTATTGCGGCGCCAGATCCTGGCCATTCGGGGATAGCCCGAAGTGGTCAGGCTTTCGGGGCCGAAATCGGTCGCGACGACGAGACGGTCCTGATCGAGCCAGGCCAGGCTCGATTTCGCTTCCGGCAGAGTGAAGCCGCCCTCGACGAAAGTGGCGCTGACAAGATCGAACTCGCGAACGACGTCAGCGTCTCCGCCGCCCGGGCTCAGCTGAACCAGGCAGCGTCGATAGTCCGGTGCGAGGCAGTTGGCGCCGTGCCAGACCCAGCTCTGGCCTTCCGCCCTGCCCAGGGCATCGACGTCGATCAGGACCCGCCATTGCGGTTCTCCGGCGAGATAGGCGTCGATCGGAGAGACCCTCCAGACACCGCGCGGGTTGGTCGAATCCCGCCAGAAACTGGTCACCTGGTCGCCCATGATCCGATCCGGAAGAGCGATCTGCCGCTCGTCGTTGAGGATCGCGAGCGCACGGTCGCGCCACTGTTCGTAGCCGGGCATCCGGCCGAGTTCCTCTTCGGTGCGGCGATTCCATTCGTTCACCTGCGCCAGGGCTTGCTCGCCCTGGACTTCCTCGAGCCAGAGATAGGGATCGTCCCCGGCCGACTGGACCGGCCCGCTGGCTTCCGGAGCTTCGACAGGACCGGATGTGGTGGCACAGGCGGCAAGCGAAAGCGCGAGGGTCAGCGCAGCCAGGGATTTCTTCAAGATCTTCTCCGATTTCGACAATCTGTCAGGAAGCGGGGGGTTTATCCGGACCTGGCTTCTGCGGATAGAATCCGGGGCCGGTAGACTTCAAGCCCGTGATTTGCCGACGGATTCAGGCCGCAGCCACCTCCGGACGGCCGACATCGCCCTTGCCGACGCTGTCGGATGCCATTTCGAGCATCCGGTCGAGCGACCTCTTGGCGGCCAGCCGAAGGCTCTCCTCGATCTCGATACGCGGCTGGAGGTCGCGAAGCGAAGCATAGAGCTTCTCCATCGTGTTCAGGGCCATGTAGGGACACATGTTGCAGTTGCAGTTGCCGTCGGCGCCCGGGGCACCGATGAACGTCTTGCCCGGTGCGGCCTTCTCCATCTGGTGGATGATGTGGGGCTCGGTCGCGACGATGATCTCGCTCGAAGGCGAATTCAGAGCCGCCTTCAGGATTGCCGATGTCGATCCGATCTGGTCGGCATGTTCGAGGATGTGCGGCGGGCATTCGGGATGCGCGAGCACCGGCGCACCCGGATGCTTCGCCTTGAGCTTCAACAGCTCCGTTTCCGAAAAGGCCTCGTGGACGATGCAGACGCCCGGCCACAGCAGCATGTCGCGGCCGAACTTGCGGTTGAGCCAGGCGCCCAGATTCTTGTCCGGGCCGAAGATGATCTTCTGCTCCTTCGGGATCTGGCTGAGGATCTGCTCGGCCGACGAGCTGGTGACGATGATATCGGACAAGGCTTTTACCTCGGCCGAGCTGTTGATGTAGGTCAAAGCGATATGATCCGGATGAGCCTGGCGAAAGGCCTTGAACTGGTCCGGGGGACAGCTGTCCTCCAGGCTGCAGCCAGCGTCCATGTCGGGCAGGATGACGATCTTGTCCGGCGAAAGGATCTTCGCCGTCTCGGCCATGAACCGCACTCCGCAAAAGGCGATCACCTCCGCATCGGTCGCCTGCGCCTTGCGCGACAGGTCGAGGCTGTCGCCGACGAAGTCGGCAATGTCCTGGATTTCTGGGGTCTGGTAATAATGACCGAGGATGACGGCGTTACGCTCCTTGCGCAGGCGGTCGATCTCCGCGCGCAGGTCCAGGCCAGAACGGCTCTGAATGGGTGCATTCACTTCTTTTTCCCCTCCGACGATGGACCCGCACGGCGGTCCTGAACCGCATCCTCGATTTGGCGCGGCCGGTCGAGGAAAAAGGCTTCCTCACGGCCGGCCGGGTCGGCGAAGCGGACGGCCACGCTGGCCTCGATCCCCGCTGCGCGAAGCGGCATTGCGAAACTGCGCGCAACGCTCCGCATCGTCACGTTGCGCGCCTGGCTCATCGGCAGCCTGTCCCGGGCCTGCCGCATCAGGTCTTCCTGAGCGCTTCGGTGATTGGCCTGATCGATCGTTCTTTCGGCATCGGTAAGCGCCATGACGATGCCGCCTTCGGAATATTCCTGGACCTCGTTCAGATCGATATCCGGCCCCGAAATTTCAAGCGATGGAAGAGTGACGCTCAAGGTGTTCGTCTCACCGTCCCAGGCGAGGTCCTGGCGCTTCAGCCGGCTCAGGTCGACGCTGTATCGTATCGTTCCGGGCATGATCAGGGTCTTTCGGGCGTCGAGGCCGAAGCGGCTTTCCCGGGCCGTCACGACCGCTACGAAGCGACCGGCAAAGGATGTCAGTCGCCCATGATCCCGGACCGAAAGAAGGACGTGATTGGCGATCCGCCGTGGATCGGGAGAGCCTGCACTGGCGTTCGGCTTCAGCAGGTAACCGAGGATCCCGCCCAGGAACAGAGCCGCCAGCGGCGGAAGGATCAGAATCGGCCTCAGGCGGCGGCGAGCATCCATTGGCCTTCCTCCCCCTTCACCAGTCCCCGCCGTTCCAGGTCGATCAGATGGGCGAGCACCGATCGGCCCGCAGCCGGATGGAGCCGAGGGTCGATGTCGCGATACATGGCCTCGACCATCTCGCCTATGCGCTCCTGACCCTCTTTCAATCGCGCGAGTATCTGTCCTTCGCGCATCCGCCGGTGCGCAAGCAGCGCCCGGACATGCGCGTGCGGCTTGTCGACCGCCGGCCCGTGGGCCGGAAGGTAGAGACGATCGTCGCGATCGAGCAGAAGTCTCAGGTTCTGCAGGTAGAGGGTCATGTCGCCGTCCGGCGGCGAAACCACCGTCGTCGACCAGCCCATGACATGATCGCCGCTGAACAGGGACCTTTCCTGTTCCAGCTCGAAACAGAGATGGTTGGACGTGTGGCCCGGTGTCGCAAGCGCCCGAAGCCACCACCCCTCCCCTTCGATCGACTCTCCGTCCTCGAGCACCCTGTCCGGGACATAGTCGAAATCGAACGAGGCGTCGGCGCGAGGCCCCTCATCGTCCAGGGCAAGCGGAGCGCATCCAACGATCGGTGCCCCGGTCGCTTCGGCAAGAGGCCGGCTTGCCGGGCTGTGATCCCGGTGGGTGTGGGTGCAAAGGATCGCGGTGATCCGCCCGCCTCTGGTCGCTTCGAGAAGCGTTTCGATATGGCCGGGAAGGTCTGGCCCGGGATCGATGACGGCAACATCGCCCTTGCCGACCAGATAGGTCTGGGTGCCGGTGAAGGTGAAAGGCGACGGGTTGTCCGCGAGCACCCGCCGGACCAGCGGGCTTACCCTTTCCACGGTCATGGTCGGCGCCTCGGACATGATCGACATGTGGCACCGCTGACCAGGAAAATGAAGGGAGTCGACGCTTATGTGGGCCTGGCAGGGCCCAGGGCCGGCCCCTTCATCCTGTCGGAACTCTTTACAAGGCGCTCGCTGGGCGAATTCGGGTTAACCATGCCCAAGCGCAGATTTGCGTGGGCGGGTTCAACTGGCACGGGCCGTGCAAGGATTGGCCTGTCCACAAGTTCCACTACAGGGGCGGGCCTGGCGCTTTCTTTCCGGTCGCGCTGCCCGCCCTGAATTTTCCGCCGGACCTGCCGACATTTCGCCTTTCGACCGCTTCTGCCCGGCCGCCAATCAGCCGGCGGTCGTGATCTGCCTGTCCTTGATCAGCTGCTGGAGCTCGCCGGCTTCGAACATCTCCATCATGATGTCCGAACCGCCGACGAATTCGCCCTTGATGTAGAGCTGGGGGACCGTCGGCCAGTCGGAATAGTCCTTGATACCCTGCCGGATCTCGGGATCCTGGAGAACGTCCACGGTTTCGAAACCGACCCCGAGATGGTCGAGGATCGCAACGGCGCGGCTCGAAAATCCGCACTGGGGGAACAAGGCGGTTCCCTTCATGAACAGAACGATGTCGTTCTTTCCGACGATCTCCTCGATCCGGGCGTTGGCGTCACTCATTGTCAAAATTCCTTCATTACGGTGTCGCGGTGCTCAGCTTGAGGGCGTGGAGTTCGTTCCCCATCCTTCCGCCAAGCGCCTCATAAACCAGCTGATGCTGCCTCACCCGGGGCTTTCCCCGGAAGCTTTCGGAGACCACCAGCGCTTCATAATGATCGCCATCGCCAGCCAGATCGGTGATTTCCACTCTGGCATCCGGAAGTGCGGCCCGGATCAGCGACTCGATCTCTTCGGCGGCCATCGGCATCTCTTGTTCCTCAGCCCTGAGCCTCGATGAAGTGGCGCTTCGCCTCCACCATCTTGTGCTCGATGGTCCGCCTGATTTCCTCATCGTCGATCTCGACCCCGGCGGAAGTGAGGTCGCCGACCAGCTTGCGAACGACATCCTCGTCGCCGGCTTCCTCGAAATCGGCCCTGATCACGTCGCGGGCATAGGAATCGGCTTCGGCTTCGGTGAGGCCCATTTTCTGTGCCGCCCAGAGACCGAGCAACCGGTTGCGCCGGGCGACGATCTTGAACTGCAGTTCCTGGTCCCGCGCATA
>CAYOJN010000073.1:0-9341 GCA_964404245.1 uncultured Sphingosinicella sp.
TTCCCGACGGCCCGGGCGGAACCGTCTGCGCCTATCCGCGCTTTCGCGAGACCCTGCCCGGCGGAAGGAGCCATGACGTGCTCGACCAGGTGACGGACGGCGATGGTGACAATTTCGGGCCGGTGACGGTGCCGGAAGGCCATCTGTTCGTCATGGGCGACAATCGCGACGACAGCCAGGACAGTCGCTTCGCGACCCCGAGCGGGGTCGGCTTCCTTCCCGTCGATCATGTCGTCGGCGAAGCCCTGGTCCTGTTCTGGTCGACCGATGGTTCGGCGGACTGGCTGAAGCCCTGGACCTGGTTTAGCGCCGCCCGGTGGGACCGGATCGGGGAAACCTTCTGATGGACGATCTTCTCGCCTGGGTGAATGCCCGCTTCGGCTATCGGCCAAAGGACCCAGCCTTGTTCCAGATCGCCTTCACTCATAGCAGCCGGGCCGAGCAGAATTATGAGCGGCTGGAATTCCTGGGCGATCGGGTGCTTGGAGTCGTCATCGCCGCCTGGCTCTACGAACTGTTCCCGGAGGAGCCCGAAGGCAAGCTGTCGCGGCGCCTCAATGAGCTGGTATCCCGGGCGACCTGCGCCCAGGTGGCCCGGGAGATCGGAATTCCCGAACGGATGCGCCTTGGAAAGCAGGCTCGCGAGGATGGCGCCCAGGACAGCGACAACATCCTTGGCGATGCGGCCGAGGCGCTCATCGGCGCGGTCTTCCTGGATGGCGGCTTTGCACCGGCCGAAGCGGCCGTCCAGCGCCTCTGGGCGTCACGGATCGGCGATCAGGAAAAGGCGCCCCAGCATCCGAAGTCGGCGCTCCAGGAATGGGCGGCGGCGAACAACCGCAAGCCGCCGGTCTATGAACTGGTCGGCCGAACCGGCCAGCCTCACATGCCGACCTTCCTGGTCGAAGTCTCGATCAAGAATGCCGGCTCAGCTCGCGGCGAAGGAACGACCAAGCAGGAAGCCGAAACCGAGGCCGCCAAGGCCCTGCTCGGCCAGGTCCAATGAGCGAGCGTTGCGGCTTCGTCGCTGTCGTCGGCGCGCCCAATGCCGGCAAGTCGACCCTGGTCAACGCGATCGTCGGGCAGAAGGTGGCGATCGTCACTCCAAAGGCGCAGACGACCCGGACCAGGTTGATGGGCATAGCCATCCACGGCGAGGCCCAGATCCTCCTTCTCGATACGCCGGGGATTTTCGAGCCGAAGCGGCGGCTCGACCGGGCAATGGTCGCAGCCGCCTGGGGAAGCGCCCAGGACGCCGATTTGATCGCCCTGGTGGTCGATTCCTCGGCGGGGCTGAACCGGAACGTCGGCGAGATGATCGAGCGGCTGAAGGACCGGCGCGAAGCGAAGATCCTGGTCCTCAACAAGGTCGATCTGGTCCGCAAGGAGGTGCTTCTCACCCTGGCCGCCGATCTCGACCGGCGGCTGACCTTCGAACGCATCTTCATGGTTTCCGCGACCAGCGGCGACGGCGTTGCGGATCTCAAGCAGGCCCTTGCCGACCGCGTTCCGGAAGGGCCATGGCATTTCCCTGAAGACCAGGTATCGGACGCGACCGACCGGATGCTCGCCGCCGAAGTGACCCGCGAGCAGCTCTATCACCAGCTCCATGCCGAGCTCCCCTATGAATCCGCGATCGAGACCGAGAAGTTCGAGGAGCGCCGCGACGGATCGGCAGCGATCCACCAGCAGATCCTGGTTGCAAGGGACAGCCAGAAGGCGATCGTCCTGGGCAAGGGCGGGACCCGGATCCGGGCGATCGGCGAAGCGGCGCGAAAGGAGCTTTCCACGCTTCTGGGGCGGAAGGTCCACCTGTTCCTCCACGTCAAGGTCAACCCGAAATGGGAGGAGGATAGAGGCCTGTATCGGGAGATCGGCCTCGATTGGGTGGAGTGAGGGGAGCCTCCCTCCCCTTTTGACAGCGCCTTATCGGGCAAGCATGTCCTCGACCCAGGCGGGCACCAGCTGGCCTGCCCTGCCGATCCGACTTTCATCGAAATAGACGCTTGCAAGGCTCGGCTCGAGGTTCATCTCGACCGTCCGGGCGCCACAATGACGCGCGGTCTGGACGAAGCCTGCGGCCGGGTAGACGGCGCCCGAAGTGCCGATCGAAACGAACAGGTCCGCATTCATCAGTGCCGAATCGATCAGTTCCATCTCGTAGGGCATTTCTCCGAACCAGACGATGTCGGGGCGAAGTTGCCCGGAAATGCCGCAGACCGGGCAGGCCGGACCGTCGCCCAGATCCCTGTCCCAGGCCGTTCGCGAATCGCAGGCGAGGCACCAGGCCGATTTCAGCTCGCCATGCATGTGGAGCAGCCTTTTCGCACCGGCGCGCTCGTGCAGATCGTCGACATTCTGAGTCACGATCAGCAATTCGCCAGGCCAGTTGCGATCCAGTCGGGCCAGCGCCTGATGGGCGGCATTGGGTTCGACTTCGTTCAACCGGGCCCTGCGCGCATCGTAAAAGCCCTGGACGAGCGCTGGATCGCGCTCAAACCCCTCGGGAGTCGCGACATCCTCGACCCGATGCCCTTCCCACAGCCCGTCCGGCCCGCGAAAAGTGGCTACGCCCGATTCCGCCGAGATACCGGCGCCGGTGAGGATGACGATGTTGCGGATGTCCCGCATCAGTGACTGGCCAACCGAACGCGCCTTTGAGGCCGGGTCTGTGGCATTGCGATCTCCTCCTTTTCGACCGACCTTAAAAGGGTTCGCCAGCCTTCCTCCAGGTCATTGTGCGGGAAGTCCCACATTGATCGAGTTCTTCACCCTTCTATTTGCAACGGATGATTCACGGCCTTCCGAATCCCGCTTCCGCAGCGGCGCATACCACTCCGCCCTTCTGGCTCATCGTTCTGTCCTTCTGGATCTTCACCTTCGGGATCCTGTCCTGGCGGACCGGCCTGGTCGTCGGCGACGAGTTTCATCTCTTCACCGCCCGGCGACTGCTTTCGACGATTGCCGGTGCCGGCCTGTTCGGCTTCGTGCTCTGGAAGATGATGTCTCCGAAAGCCGGTTGGGCCCACCACCCGATCGGCGCGATCGCTGCCATCCTTCCGGCCGCTTTCTGCATTCTCTATTTCCGGCTGCTGCTCGACTGGGCAGTCTTTCCCGAGCCACTGCCGATCGAGCATAATCTTCGCTGGGTCATCACCTGGTCCGGCTATTTCGGATTGTGGATCAGCGGCGCCCTCGCTTTCGGGCTTCATCGGCGGCCCGATCCGGCCCGGTCTTTTACGTGCACCTATCCGGTGGAACGAGCGGTCGAACCCGTCGCCCGCCCACTCCCCATCGATCCGGACGCCTGGAGCTGGCTGGTCGACGCCCTCGCCGAGGAACTCCAGCGCCATCCGAGGGCCGACCGGGCGGCGCTGATCGACCGGCTCGTCCGAAGCGCAGGCTATGAAGTCGCCGACGGTCCGGGCGGGAACCCGCAGGACGATGCCCGGATCCTCCTGGTCAGGCGCCTTGCCTGCCGCCTGCTCGACAAGACCTGATCGTCGCCGAGTCGGTTCGGGTCAGACCAACCCCATGATGCTGTTTCCGAAATTGTGCATGACGATCGGAAGCAGGAGGCTTCCGGTCCGAAGCCTCATCCACACGGCCAGGAATGAAGGGATCGAGGTCAGCGCCATGGTCAGTGGATCGAACCAGAACTGACCGTCCGAATAGCCGAAGGCGTGAACCAGGCCGAAGAGCAGGGAGGAAAGGACGGCGCCCCAGCCCCAGCCAACTCCGAGGAAATTCAGTCGACCGGCAAAGGCCTTGTAGAGGGCAAAGAGCAGGACTCCGCGGTAGAAGATCTCTTCCTCAAGCCCCGGCATGGTGAACTGGAAGGCGATGTTTTCGATGCTGTTCCCGTCATTGGGGAAGAGGAAGGCCAGCAGCAGAAAGAAGGCAAGGTAAAGGCCGGCGACCGGAAGTGCCGTTCGAAGGCTTCCCGGCTCCTGGGCAAGAGTGATCCCGACCCGCCGCCAGCCGAAGACCGGAAGCGCAGCAATTCCAAGCATTGCGACCAAGGCCAGGATCTTGCCCTGCCAGTTGCGATCGGCGGCGGGCAACAGGTCCGGAAAAGTCCCCCAGAAGCGGGTGAGAAGGCCGTCTTCGATGACCACCAGGAGGGCAGCAACCAGAAGCCAGCGCCAGGAGAATCGGGAGCGACCGAAAAGGCCCAGCAGCGCGCCGACGACCAGCAGAAGCGCGATCGTGGCACCGAGCGAGATCAATCCATTCACGTCGGCCCCCCGGGACATTCCTGCCCACCTTGCCTGCGCCGAAGGCGTATCGCGCGAAGAGGAAAGCGGCAAGCGGCCTCGTTTCGCTTGCGACGCAGATCTTCAGGTTCGCAGCCGCCCCGGACGATGCTTCACATCTTCTCGCCCGGAAGTCGGCTCGCCTGCTTCACCCAGTCGGCAAATTGCTCCTCGTCCCAGGATTTGCCTTCGTCGATATGGAAATAGCGGGTGTTCCCGCTTTTCGAACCGACAGGGGGCACCGGGTCGAGATTGGCGCCGTTGAAGAAAGCCAGCTTGAGGTAGCGGGTGAAGGCATGGAAGCTGAGGAACCAGCTACTTCCGTCGAGCCCGTAAAATGGTGAGTTCCACTTCACCGCCTTCCTGACGTTCGGCACTTGCCTGCAGACGATCTCGTCGACCCGCTTCGCCGCTGCCGATTTCCAGCCCGGAAGTGCAGCGATATAGGCCTGGACCGGAGCATCGCCCTCGCCCTTCGGGATCTGCGGATTGCCGCCGCTGAGAAGCTTCGGGTTGGCCGGAGCCTTCCACTCTTCCGTCTTCTTCGCCATCCTTGCTCCTCCTGAGTCACGAGGTCTCCATTCTCGCCCCTGAGCGACACTAGTCCCGGGCGGGACGCGCTCAACCCCAGCCGGCCAGAATCGCGGCGGTCAGTGGATTGTCCGGGTCAGCGAGGAGCCGGGCCGTCAGCGCCAGGCACATGAGGATCAGCAAGGGACGCACGATCCTGGCGCCGAAGCGAAGCGTGCTGTGAGCCCCGACATAGCCGCCGGCCATGCTCGCGACGGCCATTGCAAGGCCAGCCACCATCAGCACCTCTCCGGCAATGAGAAGGACAATCAGGCTCGCCAGATTGCTCGAAAGATTCAGGAGCCTGGCCTGGGCGATGGCGTTGACGGCGCCGAGACCGAACAAGGCGATCAGCGCTGTGGTATAGAAGGACCCGGCGCCCGGTCCGAAGAAACCGTCATAGAAGCCGATCGCCGCGGCGATGGCGAGAAGGAGCAGTGGCCGACCGGCGCGATGACAATCCTCGTCACTCAGATTGCGCTTCAGCGCATGATAGATGGCCATTGCAACCAGAAGCAGAGGGATCAGGCCCGACAGGAATTCGGGATCGATCCGGGTGAGAAGGAAGGCACCGCCAGCCGATCCTGCAAAGGCGGCAAGAACCGGACGAGCAAAGCGCCTGAAATCGATCCTTCCCTTGCGCGCGAAGGTGACGACCGCCGTCGCGACCCCGAACGTGCTCTGAAGCTTGTTCGTCCCGAGCGCCGCCGCCGGCGAAGCGCCAGCCGCAAGCAGAGCCGGGACGGTCAGGAGCCCGCCGCCTCCGGCAATGGCGTCTATCGCCCCGGCGATGAACGCGACTCCCATCAGAAGGACGATGATTTCGATGGTGAGTTCCAAGGGGGGGAGCTTCCGCCAGGCCGGTGACCGGGGAACAACGCCGGTTCGGGCGCGAATTTCCATCCTGTTTCGCCTTGAGGCCAGCCCTGGCCGACCGGCGCCGCAACCTCGTCTTAAGCTGTCGGCTGTACTGCTCGGACCATGTCGGCCGAGATCGCCCTTCCCGAATCCAGGCTGAGGCCGCCTTTGTCCTGGGGCCGGGCGGCCCGCTTGGTCCTGCCCGCCACAATCCTTGTGACCTTGCTGTTCGAGCTCGCTCTTGCCGAACGGAAATATGCTTTGTTCGGCGGCGGCTTCGGCCAGTCTCAGGCGCTTGACAGCCCCATGGAGATCGCCGTCTTCCTCGGCGCCCTCCTTTATTGCCACTCGCTGCTTTTCTATCTCCTGTTCCGGCTGGTTCGCCGACTCCACGGCCGCCAGGGCGACACGCCGCTCTTCGCGTTCAACTATCTCTTCTTCGTCGGCTTCGGTGCGATCGGACTCGTCATCGCCAAATATCAGGCCCTGTCCTATTTCAGCGACGCGATGAGCTTCCAGATCGTCCGCAATCTGAGCGGCGGGAGCCTTGCAAGCGCTCTCCTCTACGTGCTCGACGAAGCCGTTCTCGCCGCGGCCGGAGCAGCCGGAGCGGCCCTGCTCTATGTCACCCTTCGCTGGCTCCTTCGCGGGTCACTTCGCAAAGGCGGAAAGCTGGCCGATCGCGCCCCGCTGTCCGGCAGGAGCCTGGTCCTCGCCCTGCTTGCACTGCCGCTCCTCCTGTTCGCTGCGAACCGGGTCGACGACAGCCGGGCGGCGCTGGCCCGGTTCAACAGCGTCATCCTGTTTACCGGCCTGCTTCATCCGGCCAGCGATTTCGACCGCGACGGCTATAGCGCCTTCTCTCACCCCATCGATCTTCATCCGTTCGACTCCACCCGCCATCCTTATGCGATCGACATCCCAGGCAATGGCATCGACGAAGATGGTTTCGGCGGAGACCTCGTTCTGAACGACCCGGACGGGCAGCTTCCGCCCCCGATCATCGGGGGGCCGAAGCGCCACGTCATCCTGATCGTCCTTGAGAGCACCCGCGCCGATGTCCTTACCAAGGCGGTTGGAAAGCGGCCGGTGGCGCCGACCCTGCGATCGATCGCCGCCAATGGAAGCCATGCGCGCCAGGCCTATAGCCATGTCGGCTTCACGACCGAATCCCTGCAGAGCCTGTTCACTGGGAAGCTCGCCCCGGTCGACGACCGGCAATCGCTCGTTCGCGACTTTCTTTCCAACGGCTACAGGGTCGGAGTCTTTTCCGGCCAGGCCGAGGATTTCGGCGATACCGCACGGATCACCGGAATGCGCCGGGGCGCGATCTTCGTCGATGGCAATGTCCTCAAGGCCGAACGGGCTTTCAGTTTCGGTGCACTCGCCTCGGTCAACGTGGACGGAAAGAAGCTGCTCCGTGAGTTCGACCGCCATCTCGGGGATCGCAAGACCTGGAAGCAGCCACATTTCCTCTACTTCAATTTCCAGTCCGCCCATTTCCCTTATTCGTCCGACGAGACGGACCGGATCCTGGTCCGGGATCCGATCCCGCGCGGGGAGATCAGCTTCGCCAACCGGGACCGGGTGGCGCTCACCTACTGGAACGCCCTTGCCTATAATGACCGACTCGTCGCTTCCCTGCTCGATCGGCTACGAAGGCTGGAAGTACTGGACGACACCCTTGTCGTCATTACCGCGGATCATGGCGAATCGCTGTTCGACGATGGTTTCCTTGGCCACGGCCATATGCTGAATTCGCAGCAGACCCGGATCCCGTTCATCCTCAGCGACAAGGGCCTGGACCTGGAACGACCGATCGGCCTTGCCGACATGCGAACGATCATCCTTAGGGCCGCCGGCGCCAGGCTCCCAGAGCCCGCTTCGCGCGGAGTCCTTCAATATCTCGGGACCCTGGACCGACCGGGCCAGATCGGGCTCATCCATCCAGATGGCCGCCAGACCCTGTTCAACCTCTATCGCGAAGCCGTCTGGACGAGCGCCAGCGGACAATGGACGCGCTATCGCGACCTGGCGCCGCAAAGCCCGGAACGTCTGGAGGCGGACGCACTGATCGACGAATGGGCCCGGCAGCGATGGCTCCGCCGCCAACGCCAGCGGGGCTGATTGCAGAAGAGAGTGAAAGGAAAAGGCCTCCGCCAGCCCGGAAGAGCGGCGGAGGCCTGATCAGCGGATGAAATCAGTTGGCGGTCGGGGTGTCGATGTTCACGTCGGCATTGATGTCGGTGACGCCATCGGCTGCGCCGCCGAGCAGGCCGCGTCCGAACACCAGGAACAGGACCACCAGCAACGCGATCAGCAGCACGACCGCAAGGATCGTTCCGCCGCCGCCGCCGCGACCACTATCGGTAGTAACGATCGTCTCTCGTTCGCGTTCGACCATGAGTAACTCCTTCACTCGTTGCAGCATCGAAACGCAATCGCGACACGCCTGTTCCCTTCCCGGCCATGGCCAGGCTGCCCTTCCCTCTCTTCCTCTCCGCTTGCGACAACGCCGCCGCTCGCCCATGAACGGCACTCGAAAGGAGCGCTGATGACGAGGATCGGCCTGTTGGGAGCGTCCGGGCGGATGGGCCGGGCCATCGCCGCGGCACTTGAAAATCATCGCGAGGCAAGGCTTGCGGGCTGCGCCGGGCGCGGCGACGATCCGGTCTCGCTTGCCAGGGCGTCCGACGTCCTGATCGACTTTTCGGTGCCTGCTGCGCTTCGCGATCATCTCGGGGCCGCGAAGGGCGCGGGGATTCCGATCGTGATAGGAACAACGGGGCTCGAAGTTGAGCAGGATCGGGCGATCGACGAGGCAGCGCTTCAAGTCGCCGTGCTCCAGTCCGCGAACATGTCCCTCGGGATCAACCTGCTCGCGCATCTGGTGCTCGAAGCCGCCTCGCGACTGGATTCAGCCTGGGACATCGAGATCGTCGAGATGCACCACCGCCACAAGGTCGACGCCCCGTCCGGGACCGCGCTTCTGCTCGGGGAAGCGGCAGCGAAAGGCCGGAAAGTCGATCTCGCGAAGGCGAGCGACCGCGGCCGCGACGGTATCGTCGGCGCCCGCGAGCCGGGCCGGATCGGCTTTGCAACCCTTCGCGGTGGTTCGGTTGCAGGCGATCACCAGATCGTCTTTGCCGGCGACGGCGAGCGGATCGAGCTCGGTCACCGCGCCGAGAGCAGGGAAATTTTCGCGAAAGGCGCGATTTCTGCGGCCCTGTGGCTGAACGGACGTCAGCCCGGCCGTTACGCGATGAAGGACGTTCTGGGGCTTTAGATGAAAGGGGCGCAGGCGGACGAGTTCTTCCGGCGGCTTGCCGACCTGGACCCGGAGCCCGAAACCGAGCTCGATTTCGTCAACGACTACACATTGCTCGTCGCGGTCGTCCTTTCCGCCCAGGCGACGGACACCGGAGTCAATCTCGCCACCCGGGACCTTTTCGCGAAGGTTCGAACGCCGGAACAGATGATCGCCCTGGGCGAAGAAGGGCTGAAGTCGCACATTCGAACGATCGGGCTGTTCAACACCAAGGCGAAGAATGTCATCGCGCTGTCCAGGGCGCTGATCGAGCGTCACGAAGGCCAGGTCCCGGCCGATCGCGATGCCCTCCAGGCCCTTCCGGGAGTCGGCCGCAAGACCGCCAATGT
>CAYOJN010000074.1:0-9178 GCA_964404245.1 uncultured Sphingosinicella sp.
ATGAGCGCGATCGGCCCGTGCTTCATTTCACCCGCAGCATAACCTTCCGCGTGTATGTAGCTGATTTCCTTCAGTTTGAGAGCCCCTTCCAGGGCCAGAGGATAGTCCTGGCCGCGGCCGAGATAGAGGACGTCGCGAGCCTTTGCGACGACCGGCGCCATGGCCTGGATCTCCTCGTCATGGCCAAGCGCGGCGTTCATCGCCGCCGGCACTTCGCCGAGATGGCGGACGATCTCCCTTTCCTCCGCCTCGCTCATCCGTCCCTTGTCACGGGCGACCTTGGTCGCGAGCGCGGCAAGAACGGCGAGCTGGCAGGTAAAGGCCTTGGTCGAGGCGACTCCGATTTCGGGACCCGCATGAGTGGGAAGAAGAAGGTCGGCCTCGCGGGCCATCGAGCTGGTCGGGACATTGACGACGACGGCGATCTTCTGCCCTTCGGAGCGGGCATGGCGAAGCGCCGCGAGCGTGTCGGCCGTCTCGCCCGACTGGGAAATGAACAGCGCCAGCCCACCCGGCTCGAGCACCGGTTCGCGGTAGCGGAATTCCGAGGCGACATCGAGGTCGCAGGGGATCCGAGCGAAGCGCTCGAGCCAATATTTGGCGACCATCCCCGCATAGAAACTGGTTCCGCAGGCGACGATCGTGATCCGGGGCACCGGCTCGAAGGAGAAATCCATCTGCGGGAGCGCCACTTTCTGCTCCAGCGGCCGAAGATAGGAGGCCAGGGTCTGGGCGACGACGATCGGCTGCTCGAAGATTTCCTTCTGCATGAAATGGGCATGATTGCCCTTTTCGATGCGGTCGGCGCTTGCGCCGGACTGGACGATCTCGCGCTCGACCGGCTGGTTCGAACGGTCGAAGATCCGGACCTGGTCATTGGAGAGGACCGCCCAGTCCCCCTCTTCCAGATAGGCGATCCGCTGGGTCAGTGCGGCCAGCGCGAGCGCATCCGAGCCGAGATAATTTTCGCCGTCCCCATTGCCATAGCCGACGGTGAGCGGCGCTCCCTGGCGGGCGCCGATGAGGAGGCCGGGATGGTCGCGGAACAGGATCGCGATCGCGAAAGCGCCGTGAAGGCGCGGAAGGACGGCCGCAACCGCCTCGGCGGGATCGAGGCCCCGGCCCAGCTGGTCGGCGACGAGATGGGCAACGCACTCGCTGTCGGTCTCGCTGGAAAAGACCCTGCCCTTCGACTGCATCTCTTCCCGGAGGGCCTTGAAATTCTCGATGATCCCGTTGTGCACGACGGCAACGCCATCGACGACATGGGGATGGGCATTGCCGACCGTCGGAGCGCCGTGGGTCGCCCAGCGGGTATGGGCGATCCCGACCTGGCCGCCGAGCGGATCGTCCGCAAGGACGCGCTGGAGATTGTCGAGCTTGCCTTCCGCCCGCCGCCGCTCGAGCTGCCCGTCGACGATGGTGCACAGGCCGGCACTGTCATAGCCGCGATATTCAAGCCGCCTCAGGCCGTCCATGAGCCGGTCCTGTACGTCGGTCCGGCCGACAATCCCGATAATCCCGCACATCTTTCCCGCTCTCTTCCTGTCTATGGCACTGGCTGCCGGACCCGCGGCAGCGCCTGTTCAGCCCTTGCGGCCGAAGGCGCGTTTCCTCAACTCTTCTTTGCCTTGCGGGCAGTCATGGCTTCGCGAAACCTTCGCGCCCGCTCCGGCTTCTCGACTTGTTCGCCGCGGGCGAGCGCGATCGAATCGTCGGCCACGTCGCGGGTGATGACCGACCCTGCGGCGACCAGTGCGCCTGCGCCGATCGACACCGGAGCGACCAGGGCGCTGTTGGAGCCGATGAAGGCGCCTTCCCCGATCACCGTCCGATATTTGAAATAGCCGTCATAATTGCAGGTGATCGTCCCGGCGCCGATATTCGCCCCGGCGCCGATGTCCGCATCGCCCAGATAGGACAGGTGATTGGCTTTCGCCCCCTCGCCCAGCTTCGCTTTCTTCACTTCGACGAAATTGCCGATCTTCGCCTTCCGGCCGATTTCGGTGCCGGGCCGAAGTCGGGCAAAGGGCCCGATCTCGCTCCCCTCGGCGATCGTCGCCCCTTCGATATGGCTGAAGGCCCGGATCGTCACTTTCTCGCCAATCTCGACGCCCGGGCCGAAGACGACATTGGGCTCGATCACGCAGTCGCGGCCGATCCTGGTGTCATGAGAGAACCAGACCGTCTCGGGAGCGATCAGGCTCACTCCGTCCGTCATTGCCCGAAGGCGCCGGCGCCGCTGCCATTCGCCTTCCAGAAGAGCAAGCTCCGCCCGGCTGTTGACGCCCGCCATCTCCCAGGGGTCGGCCTCGATCACCGCGCAGGCCCGGCCCGCGGCCGAGGCGATCATGACGATGTCGGGAAGATAATATTCCCCGGCCGAATTGTCGTTGCCGACCTGGTGGAGCAAGGGAAACAGATCCTCGGCCCGAACCGCCATCAGGCCCGAATTGCACAGATCGACCTTCCGTTCGTCGGGATCCGCATCCTTATATTCGACCATCTTCTCGATCGTTCCGTCGGCGTGGGCAATGATCCGGCCATATTGCGCCGGGTCGTCGGGGCGAAAGCCGACCACGACGATGGCCGGCCGGTCCGGCGAGTTGAGCCGGTCGAGCATCCGCTCCATCGTTTCGGCCTCGATCAGCGGCGTGTCGCCGAACAGGATCAGGACGTCGCCCGCGAAACCGGAAAGACCGGCCTCGGCCTGGAGAACCGCATGGGCGGTTCCGAGCTGTCTGTCCTGGACGGCGACCTCACCGCCGCTTTGCTCGACCAGGGGCTCGACCTGCTCGCGACCGCTGCCGAGAATGACGATCTTGCGCGCCGGCGACAGGCTGTCGACGACATTCAGAAGGTGATCGAGCATGGCTCGCCCGGCAATCGGGTGGAGCACCTTGTGCAGATCCGATTTCATCCTCGTGCCCTTGCCGGCGGCAAGGATGATGGCGGCAAAGTTTCCAGGTCCGGTCATGTCTCTCCCCAGCGCCGCCCGATGCCACGGAAAGCCGGGATTCGCCATAGCTCAGGCGCTTTCGGCGCCCAACCTTGGAAGGCCCGCTTTGACCCATAGATGGCGGGCGAGAAGCCAGGGCGGCATTCGAAGCCAGTGCGATCTTATGTAGAAGCCGGCGCGAAGAAGCGTCCGGCTTTCCTGCCCCCAGCCGTTGCGGGCCAGCAACCGGGCTTCGAAAAGGCGGTCGGAAAGGCGAGCACGGCCCGCAATCCCGGGATCGACCGGCGTTCCATAGAGCCGCCCCGACAATCGAAGCGCGAGGGCCACCGGGCGTTCCAGCTGATGGTGCTTTGCCTGTTCGCCAAGCCGGGTCCAGAAACCCGGCTGGAGAGCGAAGTGCCGGATCAGCTGGTCCACGTCCCAGAGGTTTCGAAGCCCGCCGGCGAGGTCGCCATCGGCAAAGAGATGGGCGGCGGCATGGACGATCATGTCGGCCGGAGACAGGATTCGAAGGCCGTTCCCGAGAGTCCGGCTGTGGGCGATCAGCGCCTCGGCATCGGGGGTCGGGCGAGCCGTCAGCGGAAGAATGGTGTGATGAACGTCGATCATCCGGTCGCGGCTCTTGTGGATGAGCGGCGGAAGCTCGTGCATCCAGCGCCGATAATATTGATCGTCATAGCCCTCGGCGGGCTTCAGCCGCTCCCAGCCGGCGGCAAGAAGCGCCTGCTCGGCGCGGTCGAGCTGGTCTCGTCGAACGAGAATGTCGAGATCACCGACCGACCGGCCGATCGAGGCCGGGAGGTCGGCGGCGTGAAAGGCGGTGCCCTTGAGAAGGATCCAGTCGATCGAGACCTCGGCGAGCGCCCGGCGCGCCATTTCCGCTTCCCACAGGGCCTGGACTCGCTGCTGGGCGAAATCGCGCCTGATCGTGGCGAAAAGGGCGGCGATCGACGGCGGGCAATCAACGTCCTCGAAGCGATGGGCGAGGCTTCCGATCAGCTGCTCGGCCCGGGCGATCGAGATCAGTCCGGACCAGTCGCATTCATCGACCGATTGCGGCGATCGAAGCGCGCGGACCAGGAGCGAGGCATCCCTCATCCGGCCAGGGCCTCCCAGAGCGCCTCGACCTGGGCAATCGCGCTCTCGCTGTCCGGATAATCGAGCGCTGCAGCCGGACAATCGGCGACGAGGCGAGTGAGCGCCGCAAAAGCGGGCTGGCCCATGGCGACATAATTGGTCGACGCCTGGGTCAGGCGCATGAACACCTCGGCCTGTCCGACCGGCCGGACCATGTTCTTCGACCCGAAGCGCGGAAACAGGATCAGAGCGGGGCGAGCAGGCTCGTCCATGGCGGCAAGGGCCTGATCATTGGGGCGCATGTGCCTGATGTCCCCCTTCGGAGTGCCGTGCATGACCGGTCCGAACCGGGCGGGGTCGACGGCCGCTTCCATCACCCGGATTGCGCCGTTCTTCAGGCTCACCGCGCGCGGAAAGGGGAACAGGAGGCCGCTCTCGAGATCGAGAAGGGCGAATTCATCGCCCATGAAGCGCCAGCCCCTTTCCCCGAGCAAAGCCGAGAGAGTGGATTTTCCGGCGCCGGATTCGCCGGTCAATATGAGCGAGCGGCCATCCTTTTCCACGCTTGCCGCGTGGAGCAGGAGAAAGCTCTTCTGGCCAAGGGCCATCTGAAGATTCATGCCCATCTCGGCGGCCAGGAGGCCGTGGGCGAGCGAAAGCGGAGCGGCATCGGGAAGAATGAAATCGCCCCTGATCGCCACCGACGGTCGAAACCAGCGCCTCAGGGGATTTTCAGGCTCCAGCCTGACGGTGAAGTCGCAAATGCCGCCCGTGGGGCCGGGATAGGCCTCATAGAGAGAGGACAGCGCCCGGATCGGTCCCGGCCATTCGGACCCGATTCGAAAGCCAACCGGGCCGATGCGCAATTCGAGATCGTGTCTCAAAGCCGCCTCACCAGGCCGGCCAGTTCCAGTTCGTCGAGCCTTGCCTCGATCGCGGCGGGATCCTCGTCCTCGACGTCATGCCAGGCCCGGATACGCGCCAGGATCTCGTCAGGCTCGGCCGGCCCCAGGCCAAGCGCGGCCAGGATCTGCGGCGCCGGCGGAGCGACGATATGGGTGGTTCCCGACGGGGCGTGATAGAGGACCGACAGGCCGTCGAGCTCGACCGTGACCAGATCCTCCCCGGGATCGGCCAGATAAAGGGCGCCGGACATGGCTGGCGGCTGATCGGTCAGCGCGGCATCTGCAGGGACGCATAGCAGGTGAAGCCGCTCATCCCCGACTGAAGCCGCCTGATATATTTGGCATAGGCTTGAGCGGATTGCGGACTGACCCCGGACGGCGTTGCCCCACTGTTCAGGAGCGCACGCACCTCCTCGCCCTTCAAAGGCCTTGCAAGAGGCGGCGCTGCCCCCGGCGTTCCGGGCGCGACGAGGCTTCCGTCGGCGGCAATATAATTCCCGCCCGCATGCGGCCCGGGAACCGGGATTTCGCAATTGAGGACCGATCCGGCAGTCTGGGCCAGGGCCGGACGGATGGTGACGACGGTCGAGGCCGCAGCCGCTCCCAGTGCAAGCACCGTTCGCCGGCTCGGAGCGCCGGTCATTCCGCCTTCTTCCTTGTCCTCAATTCCGCTCATGATGCTTCCGATACAGGAGCGATGTTACATAAGGGTAAAGCCGGAGCGCGGCGAGCCGGCGATCACACTTGTCCCGTCTCAGGACAACAGCTCTACAGGGACAAAGCGGAGCATATGGGCCCTGGCCGGGGATGGGCTGGGAACGCGTAACCCGTTCACAGGGGCAGGAGTTCACAGGGGCAGGAGCCGACCTCCCGCGAGGCCGGCTCCCTTGACTGCTCAGCGCGGGGAGCCGCGCTCATAGGCCTGGACGCAATTATCGGTCACCGTTCGTGAACAGGCCGGATATTCCTGCTCGGCCGGCCTGGCTGCGAAGGCGGCCTGCTGGTTCGGACTTGGGACGACGGTTGCTCCGGCCGGAACGTTGACCGGCTGGTTGGTTCCTGGCGGCGCGGTCGCCGGGTCCGAGATCACCGGGATCCCCCGGGCGTCGCGTTCGGGACTCGCGTTGGACGGCGCCGACGTCTGCTGGGCGACGGCGGCGGTGCCGAACAGGAGAGCGGCAGCAAATAGCGCTGATTTCATCGAGTTTCCTCCTTGAGCTTCGGCGACCAGATAAGCGGCGCCGGCTGACGATTGCCCGGCCGATGGCAGGGCGACGTCAGGTAAACGACGAAGCCGCCGTTTTTCTCCCGGAACGATTTTTCCGGGTTCCGGTTCATCTTCATTGCCGGCCGGGCGCTCCCCTCCTATCCGCCCTGAATGGCTTGCAGGGGAGTGAGAGCGGAGATGTCCATCAGTTTTGAAGATCGGGTAGCGATCGTGACCGGTGCGGGGGGCGGGCTTGGCCGCGCCTATGCGCTCGAACTGGCGCGGCGGGGAGCAAAAGTGCTCGTCAACGATCTTGGCGGTGCGCGTGACGGTACCGGCCGGAGCGACGCCGCCGAGCAGGTCGCCGAAGAGATAAGGTCCGAAGGCGGTAGCGCAGCGGCAAACGGCGCCAGCGTGACCGATCCGGACCAGGTCGAGGCCATGGTCGAACAGGCCCGGGACGCGTTTGGCGGCGTTCATATCCTGATCAACAATGCCGGAATCCTTCGCGACAAGAGCTTCGCGAAAATGGCCATCGAGGATTTTCGGGCCGTCATCGACGTTCACCTGACCGGATCGGCTTTGTGTACCAAGGCGGTCTGGGAGGTGATGCGTGACCAGGGCTATGGCCGGATCCTGATGACGAGCAGCTCGACCGGTCTCTACGGCAATTTCGGCCAGGCCAATTACGGTGCGGCGAAGCTCGGCCTGGTGGGCCTTGCGAAGACCCTGGCTCTCGAGGGCGCGAAATATGATGTGCGAGTGAACGTCATCGCCCCGACTGCGGCAACCCGGATGACCGAAGACCTCTTCCCGCCCGAGGCGCTGGCCCGGTTCAAGCCCGAAATGGTCGCTCCAGCGGCCCTGTTCCTGGTCTCCGAACAGGCGCCGACCAATGCCATCGTCGGCGCCGGGGCCGGTGTCGTCCAGGCCGCTCACATCACCCTGACCCGGGGAGTCGCGCTGGCGGAAGCGACCCCTGAAGACGTCGCCGCCAACTGGGCCGCGATCTGCGAGCGCGAAGGCGAGACCGTCCCCCGATCGGGCGCCGAGCAGGCGATGTCTATCCTCGAGAAACTCAGCGGGCGCTGACCGAAAAGGACCGGATGGCGGCCCGTTCCAGGCACTGGCGCAGTGTATTGCCACACTAAGTCACCCATGCTAGGCGAGGCTCTTCAGGGAGGAGTGGATCATGTATAGCGAGAGTGATCTTGAAGCGGCCGTCGCAGGGGGCGCGATTACGGCCGAAGAGGCAGCCCGGTTCAGGGATTTCGTCGCCAGCGGCCGGGAGTCGCCGATGGTCGACGAGGAGCATTTCCGGCTCCTGAGCGGATTCAACGACATTTTCGTCGCGATCGCGGCGGTGATCCTGCTCGTCGCCATGGCCTGGATCGGCCATTCGATCGGCCCGAAGGTGGAAGTGGATGGCCCCTCCCCTGTTTCCGGACTTCTGGTCGCAGCGAGCGCCTGGGGCCTGGCCGAATTCTTCACCCGAAAGCGGCGAATGGCGCTTCCAAGCATCATCCTTTTGCTCGCCTATACCGGCGGAGTCATGGCCACGTCGCTTTTCGGCGGCGCCTTGCTCATCGGCACCGAAACCTTCGATGACAATGCCTCCGCTTTCACCCTTCTCGTCGCTGCCGCAGCGGCGGTGAGCGTCGCCGCCACCTGGTTCCACTGGCGCCGGTTCCGGGTCCCGATCACCGTCGCGGCCGGAGTGGCGGCGCTCGTCGCCCTCGTCATCATGCTGGTCACGTCCATGCTGATGGCCAGTGGCTATGACGGCCAGAACGCAGCGAGGATGATGCCGATCCTGGAGGCGGTCGCGCTGCTTCTCGGAATAGGCACCTTCCTGTTCGCGATGCGCTGGGATTCGTCGGATCCGAGACGGGAGACCCGCCGTTCCGACGTCGCCTTCTGGCTTCACCTGCTTGCAGCGCCGCTGATCGTTCACCCGGTCTTCGCGCTTCTCGGTCTGACGGAAGGCGCTGCATCGCTGCTCGACGGCGTGGCCGTGGTCCTGCTCTACGTCCTTCTCGGCCTCGTCGCGCTGGCGATCGACCGCCGGGCGCTGCTGGTTTCGGCGCTGGCCTATGTCCTTTTCACGCTCAACAGCCTGTTCGAGACCTATGGCGCAGTCGAACTCAGCATCGCCCTGACGGCCCTCGTGATCGGCTCGGCTTTGCTCTTGCTGTCGGCCTTCTGGAGCACGGCCCGAAGGGCGGTCGTCCGGCCGCTTCCGCGGAGCCTCCAGGCGCAGCTTCCGGTGATCGACCGGGTGCCGGCGGCGCCTGTCGCCGCCTGACCTTCAGTCGGGAATCGTTTCGGCCTCTCCTTCTCACCGGAAGGAGAGGCCTTTTTTCTCGAACGTGTCAGTTGCCGCCGACGAGCTTGAGGAGGCGGCGCTCGATCGGGGCCAGGATCGGCCCAAGTTCATGGCCGCGCCGAAGAACCTGCCCGTTTTCGCCGATCAGCGACCACATGCCCTGCCTGTTGCGAAGCGACGGGCGCTTTTCGATCTTATATTCCGGCCGTTCCGAGGATCGCCGAAACGCCCAGAAGACGGCGGCATCGGGGCGAAATTCGATCGCATAATCCTTCCACAGGCCGGCCGCGACCATCCGGCCGTACAGCTCGACGATGCGATTGAGCTCGAGTCGCTGGAAGCCTGTCTGTCCTGCCGTTTGCGGTCCCGGAAATGGCAGGACCGTCCCCATCAGGCGCGGCCCTGGCCCTTGGCGGCACCCTCGCGGCTCACCGGATCCCGCTCCGAATCAGACCGATCCCGTTCGGCGATCAGTTCGGCGACCCGCTTTCGAAGCTGCTCGACCTCGCATTGAAGGAGCTCGAGCTTCTGGGTCGCGGGATCGAAGGTCTCGGTGCACGGCGTTCCATAGGGAAGGAAGCTTCCGCCGCTGCTTTCCTCGGCATCGACGAGCGTCGATCGGGCCGGGATCCCGACCATCGTCGCTCCGGGAGGAACATCCTTGTTGACGACCGAATTGGCGCCGATCCGGGCCCTTTCCCCGA
>CAYOJN010000075.1:0-9178 GCA_964404245.1 uncultured Sphingosinicella sp.
ATGAGCGAGATGACCCCGAAGACCTGGAATCGGTCTATCGGCAGGGGATGGCTTCCGGCGAAGGTTTCGCGAAAGGCGTAAAGCGGGCTCGTTCCGATGTCGCCAAAGACGACTCCAAGCGCAAGCAGGGTGAGACCCGCAATGCTGGGCTGGGCTCCGCCAGGCCCCGCTTCAGGCTCTGCGGTCGGATCGGGGCTGACGGTTTCGCTCATCTCAGGAATGCGAATGTCCGACTCACACGGAAGGGAACCCCGAAGGCCAAGGCGGCGGCGCAGTAGCATTGCCAGCCTTCATTCGCAAAGGCGACAAATGAATCCGGGCTCGCTATAGACGCGCCGGATTTCAACCAGGAGCCTCACCATGCGCGTCGGCGTGCCGAAGGAAATTAAGGTCCATGAATATCGGGTCGGACTGACCCCGGCTTCGGTCGCCGAATTGACTGCCGCCGGCCACGAGGTGGTGATCGAGACCCAGGCCGGTGTCGGGATCGATCTGGAGGACCAGGCCTATCGGGAGGCCGGCGCCCGGATCGTCGAGACCGCAGCCCAGGTCTTCGCCGAATCGGACATGATCGTGAAGGTGAAGGAGCCGCAGGCGAGCGAGATCGCGCTTCTGGAGCCGCGCCACCTGCTCTTCACCTACCTCCATCTTGCTCCCGACCCCGAACAGACGAAGGGCCTTCTCGCTTCGGGCGCGACCTGCATCGCCTATGAGACGGTGACTGCCCATGATCGTTCGCTTCCGCTTCTGAAGCCGATGAGCGAAGTGGCTGGCCGGATGTCGATCCAGGTCGGCGCCCATTATCTGGAAAAGGAGCAGGGCGGCCGCGGAGTATTGCTTGGCGGCGTTCCCGGCGTTGCACCGGCCAGCGTCACCATTCTCGGCGGCGGCGTTTCCGGCGTCAACGCCGCCCAGATGGCGGTCGGGATGCGGGCCGATGTCACCATTTACGACATTTCCAACGCTCGGCTTGCCGAACTGGACATGTTCTTCGGAAGCAAGATCAAGACCGCTTATGCCTCGAAGGCAGCGATCGCCGATGCCGTCGCCCGATCGGAACTGGTCATCGGCGCAGTGCTCGTCCCGGGCGCTGCCGCACCCAAGCTCGTCACCCGCGACATGCTCAAAACGATGAAGCGCGGATCGGTCCTGGTCGACATCTCGATCGACCAGGGGGGCTGTTTCGAAACTTCACGGGCAACCACGCATAGCGATCCGGTCTACGAGATTGACGGAGTGATCCATTATTGCGTCGCCAACATGCCCGGGGCCGTCGCCCGAACCTCCGCCTTCGCACTCAACAATGCCACCTTGCCTTTCGTTCTCAAGCTTGCCGGTCAAGGTGCTGAGGACGCAATGAAAGCGGATCCGCATTTGGCCAATGGCCTCAATGTTTCGGATGGCAAGGTCCGTCACCGGGCCGTCGCCGAGGCGCTCGGCCTCCCCTTCGAGCCGGCCTAGAGATGGAGGCCATCGGGCCGGTCAGGGAAGCTGGCCCGCTGCCCTTGCCTCGTCGATCATCTCCAGCCGTTCCTCGATGACCGGTCGGTAGGACGCGTCCTTCGGCGTTTTCGCGATCAGGTCGCGCCAGATCCGTTCCGCCTCCTCGACCTGCCCGGCCTGGGCGAGGGCGAGCCCGTAGAAGAAGGGCGGCCCGGGATGGTCAGGCGCTAGCCCGGCGGCGCGGTCGAAGGCCAATTGCGCCGCTGGAGCGATCATTCCGTCGCCATGGAGAACCAGGGCATTGCCAAGGCCGACCCAGAGGTTCGCATCGTCCGGATCTTCCCTCAGGCCGCTTCGGATCACATCGACCCCGGCCTTGGTATCGCCCCTTCGCTGCCGGGCCTCGGCCACGGTCAGCCAGTACCAGGCCCGGTCGAAACGGCCCAGAAGAGCTTCCCGGCTGGAGGCGAATTCACTTTCCTTCACCGCCTTTCGTTCGGGCGGCGGCTTCGGGCTGCCCTCGAGGTCCGGCCGGCCCTGAAGCGCATAGCCGGCAAAAGCCAGCAGGATGGCAGCGGCAAGGAACTGGATCGCGCCCCTGTCGCCCCGGAAGAAGATCCAGAGCCCGGCCGCAGTTGCGAGAGCAAGAAGGATCAGGATGGACCAGCCCATGATCAGCGCCTCCTCTTTCGGAAACGCTTGCGGGCGAGCCAGGCACCACCGAGAAGGAGAAGGACCGGGACCGCGACCAGTGGCCAGGTGACCGGCTCCACCGGCGGGTCGTAGGTCACCCAGTTCCCGTAACGCTGGACCAGCCAGCTTCGTATCTCGCCCGGACTCTCTCCCGACTCGATCCGGCGCCGGATCAGTGCGCGCATGTCGCCGGCCATTTCGGCATCGCTGTCGGCGATCGACTGGCCCTGGCAGACGAGGCAGCGAGTCGTCTCCATCAGCGCTTTGGCCTTGGCCTCCTCGTCAGGATCGGCAAGCTGGCGATCGGCATATTCGGCCGGTCCGAGCCGGGAATCGGCCACAGCAGGCGGCGGCGCCAGGGCCCACAGGGCTGCCGCGAAGGCGAGACCGGGCCTCATTTCGAGTCCTCGAAAGCGGCGAGGATCGTTTCGACATCGCCAGGATTGATCGCTCCCAGATGCTGGTGGCGAATGATCCCATCACCGTCGATGACGAAGGTTTCGGGAACGCCCGAGGATCCCATTTCCAGCTGGACCCGGCTGTCATTGTCGAGCCCGATATGGCGATAGGGATCGCCCCACCGATCGAGAAAGCGGGCGATATCCTCGGGCCGGTCCCTGATCGCGACGGCGTCGATCGGTACTCCGCGCGCCTTCAATTCCATCAATTGGGGGGCCTCCGCGATGCACGGCACGCACCAGCTTGCGAAGATGTTGAGGATCCGCGGTTCCCCCTTTGCGAAGGCACGGCTGCTCGCGGTCTCCCGGGCCGGAAAGGCCGGCGGGAGATCGAAGGCCGGAAGCGGCTGGCCGATCATCTTCGACCGGATCACCCGCTCAGAAGGCGAGGTGAGGCCGATCGCCACCACCACCAGGAACAAGGCGAAGAGCGCAAGCGGCACGAACAGGATCAGTCGCCGCCTCATGCCGGCCGCCCCTGAAGCCTCGATCGGCGCTCGCGCCTGAGCCGGCCGATCAGCGACAACAGGCCGCCAAGAGCGATCAGGCCGCCACCGTACCAGATCAGGGTCACGAACGGCTTCCACCACAAGCGAAGCTGCCAGCGTCCGCCGCCCACCTGCTCGCCCAGGGCGACGTAAAGCTGGCCATCCAGGCTGGTCGAGATCGCCGCTTCGCTGGTCGGAGTCGGCGGCGAGCTGAACATTCGTGACTGGGGCTGAAGAATGGAAGGCTTGCCTTGTCCTCTTCGGGCCGACAGCTGCGCCTCGATGGCCGTCCAATTCGGTCCGGCGACCGGCTGCACCCCCTCGAAACGGACTTCGAACGGCCCGACCATCGCCGTCTCCCCCGGCCTCGCAGCAACGAGGGTTTCGGCTGTAAAGGCGCTTTCGGACGCCATTCCGGCAAGGCTGACCGCAATGCCCAGATGGGCGATCACCATTCCCCAGGTGAAGAGGGGAGTCCGGAGAAGATTGCGATTCCACAAGGGCGCCAGGCTTGCCGCTGCAACGCCCGGCGCAAGGGCAAGGCCAGCCAAAGGCAGGATCCCGATCCCGGGGGCCGCGAGAAGCAGCGCGACCAGGCTCAAGGCGCTGATCAGCATCGGAACCGCGAATCGGCGAAGTGCCTGTTTGAGCGAATCCCGCCGCCAGCGAAGGAGCGGCCCAAGGCCCATCAGGGCCACCATCACCAAAGCGATCGGGCCGGCGAACTTGTTGAAATAAGGCGGGCCGATCGACAGTTTCTCGCCGGTCAGCGATTCCACCGCGAGCGGGTAGAGGGTGTAGAAGAAGACGATCCCGAGGATCGCCGAGAGCAGGAGGTTGTTGATCACCAGCGCCCCTTCACGGCTCACCAGGTCGAACCTTGCCCCTTCCTTCACGGCTCCGATCCGAAGCCCAAACAGGGCCAGCGCTCCGCCGATATAGAGGAGCAGGAGGACCAGGATGAAGGCGCCGCGGCTTGGATCGACGGCAAAGGCGTGGACGCTGGTCAGGATCCCGGAACGAACCAGGAAGGTCCCGATCATGGACATCGAGAAGGCGACGACGGCGAGCATGATCGTCCAGGCGCGAAGCCCGTCGCGGGTCGCGAGGATGGTGACGCTGTGAAGCAGGGCCGTGGCTGCGAGCCAGGGCATGAGCGAGGCATTTTCGACCGGGTCCCAGAACCACCAGCCGCCCCAGCCAAGTTCATAATAGGCCCAATAGGATCCGGCCGTGATCCCGATCGTCAGGAAGATCCAGGCCCCAAGCACCCAGGGCCGCATCGCCCGGGCGAAGGCCGGACCGACCTCGCGGGTCAGTAATGCTCCAACGGCGAAGGAAAAGGCCACCGAAATGCCGACATAACCGAAATAGAGGGTCGGCGGGTGGAAGGCTAGGCCGGGATCCTGGAGCAGGGGATTGAGCCCCTGCCCTTCGATCGGCGCCGGGTCCAGCCGGGTGAAGGGATTGGAGGCGAACAGGAGAAAGGCATAGAAACCGAGCGCGATCGCCGCCTGCGCCGAAAGCGTCGCAGCGAATGAGCGTCGGCTCAACTGCCTCTCGAACAAGGCGACAGCGCCGCCGGCCAGGGCAAGAACCGTCACCCACAGGAGCATCGAGCCTTCATGATTGCCCCAGGCGCCGGCGAACTTGTACAGCCAGGGCTTGGCCGAATGGCTGTTGGCGGCGACGAGCTGGACCGAAAGATCGGTCCGGAGGAACAGCCAGATCAGGACCAGGAACGAAAGGCCCGCAAGAACGCCCTGGGCCACCGCGACCGAACGCACTTTGTTCAGCAGATCCTCGGAGCCTGACCGGACCGCGGCCGAGCCAAGGAGCAGCTGGAGCATCGACAGCATGGCCGCGAGCCACAGGGCAGCGAGCCCCGCTTCGGCGATCATTCCAGCGTCTCCGTCTTGTGCCGACCCCTGGGACCAAGTTCCGGCGGAATGTAGTTTTCGTCATGCTTGGCAAGGATCTCGCTTGCGACGAAACGCCCGTCGGGCCTGAACCGGCCTTCGGCCACAACCCCGCTATCCTCACGGAACAGCTCGGGCGTGATTCCCGAATAGAAGACCTCTATCGTCTCGTCGCTCTCGTCGGTGACGACGAAATCGATCGTCACTCCATCGTCGTGACGGCGGATCGATCCCGGCTTCACCATTCCGCCGATCCGGACGGCCTGGTTCAGTGGGAAGCCGCGCGAAGCCACGTCGCCGGGGGAATAGAAATAGGCTGCCTGGTCGCGAAGGCCCCACATCGCGAGAAGGACGGCGCCCGCGACCGCAATCATGGCTGCAACGAGCAGGGCCAGACGCTGGTTCTTGGGCTTCATTGACGGCGCCTCAGGCTTTCGGCCTCGGATTCCGCTTTTCGCATGGCCACCAGGCTCCAGCCGACCAGCCCGAGGGTGGCGGCAATCGCGACCAGATAAGCGGCGATGATGAAGGGCCAGGCATTCATGATGCAAGCCGCCGGAGGCGAGCCTCGATCCGGGTTCGGGCAAGCTCGGTACGCATGCGCATCAGGACCACCGCTCCGAACAGGAGGGAAAAGCCGAGTGCCGATGCAAGCAACGGCCACAGGATGACCGGGGCAATGCTGACCTTGCCTTCCAGCAGGCTGATGCTCGATCTCTGGTGGATGCTTTCCCACCATTCCACCGAGAAGCGGATGATCGGGATGTTGATCGCTCCGACCAGGCCGAAAATGGCCGTCAGCCTGCCCTCCCCGCCTTTCTCCTTCTCGGCCGAGGAAAGCGCGGCATAAGCGGCATAGAGAAAGAGGAGGACAAGCATCGAGGTCATCCGACCGTCCCATTCCCAATAGGTACCCCAGGTCGGACGGCCCCAGAGCGAACCGGTGACGAGGCAGATCGCCGTAAAAACGAGCCCGGGCAGGGCCAGGGCACGCGCTGCAACGGCGGCAAGCGGGTGGCGCCAGACGAGCTGGGCAAGGCTTGCGGCGGCAATTCCGGTCCAGCCCCCCATTGCAAGCCAGGCGGAAGGAACATGGATATAGATGATCCGGACGCTTTCTCCCTGATAACGCTCGGGCGGAGCGACGAAGAGGCCATAGGCCAGGGCGCCAAGGATCAGCAGCGCCCCGCTCCAGCCGAACCAGCCGGTCAAAGGTCGCGCCAATTTGAGGAATCGGGCAGGATTCGCGTAAGCGTGCATCGTCGGACGGCCATTTAGGGGGAATTTCCGGCGAGCGCCAGAAGGCGACGCATTCGATCGGGGTGGCCTGAGCCCCAGTCCAAGGAAGGCGGGCTGCCGCCCTTGCTTCCACCAGCCGCTCCTCCCAAGGACGGCCGATGAACCGATTGGCTTCCGGACCGGCCCAGAATCCCGCCTTCGGAATCGCGCTCAGGATTGGTGCGGCGACCAGCTTCGCGATCATGGCGGCGATCATCAAGCTTGGCCACGAGGCCGGCATTCCGTTGCCGGAACTGGTCTTCTACCGCTTCGCGTTCGGGCTTCCGCCGCTCCTTCTCTGGATTGCCTTCACCCGCCAATACGGCGCCTGGCGAACGAAACGGCCCCTGGCTCATGTCACTCGTGGAGTGCTCGGCCTCGGGACCATGGCCCTCGCCTTCAGCGCCCTGGCCTATCTGCCGCTTGCCGAAGCGACGACGATCAGCTTCATCGCCCCGCTCTTTTCGGTCATGCTTTCGGCCCTGATCCTGGGCGAGAAGGTCGGCCGCTATCGCTGGAGCGCTGTCGCCGTCGGTTTTGCCGGAGTCCTCATCGTCGTCCAGCCCAGCGGAACCGACCTTCCGGCGATCGGCCTTGGCCTTGCCCTGGCCGCTGCACTTGGAGTGGCGGCAGTAACGATCGCCATCCGCCAGATCGGAAGGACCGAAAGCACGCCCACGACCGTCCTTTGGTTCACGATCTTTGCGATGCTGGTGTCTGGCACCCTTCTGCCGATATATGGCCAGGCCCATGACGCCCGGGGCTGGTTCCTGCTCCTCCTTCTCGGCCTCAGCGGCGGTCTCGGGCAGCTGTTCCTGACGTCCTCGCTGCGCTTCGCGCCCGTTCCGGTGGTGGTGCCCTTCGATTATTCGCAATTGATCTGGGCGGTCCTGCTCGGCTGGCTGATCTGGCAGGTCCAGCCCGCGCCGACGACCTGGATCGGCGCTGCGATCATCGTCGCGAGCGGCCTGTTCACCGTCTATCGCGAGCACAAGCTCGGCCGCGACCGGCCGAGACCCGAACCGCTTTAGCCTGCCTGGAGGGTCAGGAGCGACCGATCAGCCGGCGGGCCATGTCGTCGGCGACAGCGGCCGGGTTGCGGCCGGTATCGGCGCTTTCGCTCCAGATCTGGTCGAGCCGGGTGGGAATGGCCTCGATCCGGCGCCTCACCGTCTCCGAATCGCCATCGCCAAGAAACTCGGTGGAGACATTGATGATTCCACCGGCATTGATGACATAATCGGGCGCGTAGAGGATATCGCGCTGGTGGATCCGGTCGCCATCTTCGGGGGTCGCGAGCTGGTTGTTGGCGGCTCCGGCGACGACCGGGACGCGAAGCTGCGGGATGGTTTCCTCGGTGAGGATGGCGCCGAGCGCATTGGGGCTGAACACGTCCGCCTCGAGGGTCATGATCGAATCGGGATCGACGATCGTCGCTCCGGTTTCCTCGGCCAGAGCCTTCACCCGGTCGGCAGCGATATCGGCAATGCTGAGCCGGGCGCCTTCTTCCGCCGCCCGGCGAGCGACTCCGCCTGCAACGCTTCCCGCGCCCTGGATGGCGAGATGAAGCCCGTCGAGGCTGTCGCGGCCAAGCGCCCGCTTCACCGCCGCCTTGATCCCAAGGAACACGCCGTGACTGGTATGCGGGCCCGGATCTCCGCCAACGGCTCCGGCTTCGACCGGAAGGCCGGCGACGAATTTCGTCTCCCTGGAAATCGCGACCACATCCTCGACACTGATCCCCACATCCTCTGCAGTGACATAACGACCGCAAAGGCCGTCCACGGCCCGGCCGAAGGCAGCCAGCAGTTCGGGAGACTTGGTTCGCGCCTCGTCGGCCAGGATGACGGCCTTGCCGCCCCCGAGCGGGAGGCCCGCCATGGCATTCTTGTAGCTCATCCCGCGCGACAGCCGAAGAACGTCGGCGATGGCATCGGCAGGTTCGGCATAATGCCAGAATCTCGTTCCGCCGGTTCCCGGCCCGAGGGCCGTCGAATGAACGGCAATCAGGGCTTTGAGGCCGCTTTCCCGATCGGTGACAAAATGGACGACCTCGTGATCGTCAAAGTCGGGAAAATCCCAGAGGGAGTTCATGAGCCATCCTGTAACATATTGAAAAGTGGGGCGACCGACGGGACTTGAACCCGCGACCCTCGGTACCACAAACCGATGCTCTAACCAGCTGAGCTACGATCGCCACGCCTCATCGAGGAAGCTGCGCACATAGGAGCGGGGTCGGCGCCCCGTCAAGTTGAGACCATCATGGCACCGCGGGCTTGCCTTCGCCCCCGGTGAGGACGGACCAGTCCTGATCGCCCGGCGCCTCGATCTCCACGATCTTCAGCCTTCCGCTTTCGCCGCTGACGATTCGAATCGCCGATTTCGGGACCTTCAGTTGCCGGCTGAGGAAGGTGATCAGCGCCTTGTTGGCGGCGCCTTCCACCGGCGGTGCGGAAAGGCGGATCGAAAGCACTTCCCGGCCATCGGCGAGGTTGACGATCCCACCGCTCAGATCCCTGTTCGCCTTGGGCGTAACCCGGATGGCGAGGCGGGCCCGGCCCTCTTCGATCCGGATTGCAAGATTGCTCAATTGATGGTGATCACCCCGTCCACCGCCCGCCATTCGGCAGGACCGATCAGATGTTTGTGTGCGACCCGGACCGAATGGAGAGCGGCTTCGATCTCGCGCCGCCAGTGATCGAGGAAGTCGCGAAGGACCGGGAATTTCGGCGCCACGTCGTAATGCTGATAGACGAAGAGCTGAACCAACGTCGGATGATCGGGCATGTAATAGCTGATCTCGACCGTGCTCAGTCCGTAGCCCTGGAGCTGCCTCAGAAAATCCGAATCTCCTGCCGCCGCCTTTTCGAAGCTGAACGGATCCACGACAAAGCTGCCG
>CAYOJN010000076.1:0-9094 GCA_964404245.1 uncultured Sphingosinicella sp.
ACGACGGTGTCTTCGAGGGCGGTGAAGTCTCGATCTTCTATGATCCGATGATCGCCAAGCTGATCACCTGGGGCGACAGCCGAGAGCAGGCGATCGATCGTCAGATTGACGCTCTGGACAGCTTTGCGATCGAAGGCATCGGCCACAATGTCGATTTCCTGTCGGCTTTGATGCAGCACCCGAGATTTCGTGCCGGGGAACTGACGACGGGATTCATCGCCGAAGAATATCCGGAAGGCTTCAAGGGGGCGCCCACCGACGAAGCCCTTGGCCGGGTGATCGCTGCAGGGGCAGCTGGCATGTCGTTCAGCGACGCTGCCCGGGCCCGCGACATATCGGGGCAACTGGGCGAGAGCATCGAGGTTCCGAACGAGTGGATCGTCCGCCTCGCCGGCCGGGAGCATCAGGTGCAGCTGCGCAAGGGCGGCGCCCTGGTCGACGGCACGTTCGTCGAAGGCAGCCTGCAATGGGAACCCGGGGACCGTATGGCGGTGCTGAGCGGGGATGGAATGTTGCTGACGGCCGGGGTTCGCCGACTCACCGGCGGCTGGCGTCTGACCACAAGAGGCGCCTCACACGAGGTCCAGGCCCTGCCTGCCCATGTTGCCCTTCTGTCAAGGCACATGATCGAGAAGGTTCCTCCCGATCTCTCCAGGTTCCTGATCTGTCCAATGCCCGGTCTGCTGACTGCCCTTCATGTCGAGGAAGGCGATCGGGTTGAGGCCGGCCAGCCGCTGGCTGTCGTCGAGGCGATGAAGATGGAGAATATTCTTCGAGCCGAGAAAACGGGAACAGTGAAGGCCGTGGGCGCCAAGCCCGGCGACAGCCTCTCCGTCGACGCGGTGATCCTCGAGTTCGAATGAACGTTCATCCCGGTCGGGGTTGATGACGAACCGGGCCGCCTGATCCGTTTTTTATACTGATCCCGCAACGAAGCGGGGCGAAGGGTGTTTGGCGCCTATGATTCTCACACTCGCACCCTTGCGCGCACTGGTGTTCGCCGGCGCTTCCGCCTCTTTCCTTCTCGCAACTCCGGCGACTGCCCAGGACGGTGGGGGCGGGGATCGAATTGTCTCTCTGGGGGGCGGAGTTCAGCTCAAGCCGAAATACCCCGGGGCCGACGATCTTGGCCTTCGTCCGCTTCCCTTCATCGATATTCGTCGCGAGGGCGATCCACTAACCTTTGAATCGCCGGACGAGGGAATCGGATTCGGCCTCCTGGGCGACGATGACGGTTTTTCGATTGGTCCGGCGATCAATCTCCAGGGCAAGCGCAAGGAGAAGGATGTCGGCGCCGCAGTCGGCAATGTCGGTTTCACGGTGGAGGTGGGAGCCTTCGCCCAGGCCTTTGTTTCTGAGCATCTCCGGCTGCGACTGGAAGGTCGCAAAGGTCTTGGCGGCCATGAGGGCTGGGTGGGAGATATCGCTGCGGATTTCGTGATCCGCGACAGGGACAGCTATGTCTTTTCGATCGGGCCGCGAGCGCGCTGGGCTGACGATGGCTATCATGACGCCTATTTCGGCGTCTCTCCTGCGGTCGCCGCGGCCACCGGACTTGCGATCCATGACCCGGGCGCCGGGTTTCAATCCATTGGAGCGACGGCTGGCCTTACCAAGATGATCGGGCGGGATGTCGGAGTCTACGCCTATGCCGGCTACGATCGGTTGATCGGCGATGCCGCCGATTCCCCAATCGTCCGAACCTTCGGCTCGCGTGATCAGTTTTCCGGCGGATTGGCTCTGTTTCTCAGCTTCAACGCCGGCAATCTGTTCGGAACTCGGTGATTTGACCTTGGTCCACAAGGCTCCGGAGCGACTGTAGGGGGCCGATGGATGCTCCTGAGGTTGGCCGGCCTTTCGAGCGGCAATCCAACCCATTCCACTTGACCCGCCCGGATCCAGAAGAGACGACTTCCTCTTTCCCCGGATGGAGATTGGGATGCGCCTGTTTGCCCTGCTGCTCACGCTCTTCCTGCCGGCGGCTGCCGGAGCCCAGCTCACGCCACAGGAAAGGCAGATGGTCGAGGTGGTAGGGCAGGAGCAGGAGCGGACGATCGGCCTGCTCGAGCAGATGGTAAATCAGAATAGCGGCACCTTGAACCTTGTCGGCGTGGAGGCTGTCGGAAGGCTGGTTCGCGCGGAACTTGAACCTCTGGGCTTCGATGTCCGCTGGGTAGAAATGAGCGAGACGAAGCGTGCCGGACACCTGATCGCTACGATCGGTGTTGACCAGCAAGGCGGACAGGCGCGTGAAATCCTGCTGATCGGCCATCTCGACACGGTGTTCGAACCCGACAGTCCGTTCCAGCGCTTCGAGCGTCTGGGCAATCGCGCGACCGGCCCGGGAATCGGCGACGACAAGGGAGGGCTGGCAGTGATCATCGCGGCCGTCCGGGCCCTTCATTCGGTCGGCCGACTTCAGGAGATGCGAGTCAATATCGTCCTGACCGGCGACGAGGAACGCCCCGGTTCGCCGCTCGACATTGCTCGCCGAGACCTGATCGAAGCTGGCCGTTCGGCTGACTTTGCACTGGAGTTCGAAAATCTGGCCAGCGACTCAGGCCAGGATTTCGGGACGATCGCCCGCCGCAGCTCGACGAGCTGGACTCTTCGTACGCGTGGCCGGACCGGGCATTCCAGCGGCGTGTTCAGCGACCATCTGGGCCATGGCGCCATTTACGAGCTGGTCCGAATTCTCGATTCCTTCAGGCGCGAACTTCAGGAGCCTTACGCAACGTTCAACGTCGGAGTCATCGGCGGCGGAACACCGGCCGTGATGGATGAGCAGGGGCTTCGAATCGAATCGAGCGGCAAGACCAACATCGTCGCCGAAACCGGGGTCGCCCGCGGCGATATCCGTACCCTTTCGAGCGAACAGGACCAGCGGATCCGGGCACGGATGCAGGAGATTGTTGCGGACAGCCTTCCCCGAACCGAGGCCGAACTGGTCTTCTCCGAAGACGGCTATCCGCCGATGGCGCCGACCGAGGGCAATCGTTCGCTGCTCTCCGCCCTTAACCGGGTAAACAAGGATCTCGGTCTTCCGGAAATGCCGGAATATGACCCCGGTCGGCGGGGCGCTGCCGATTCCAGCTTCGTCGCCGCCCATGTGGACGTTCTCGCCGGAATGGGGGTCGCGGGCGGCAATGCCCATGCGCCCGGCGAATGGATCGATCTAAATAGCCTTGATCGGCAGGCGAAGCGGACCGCCATCCTGATGAGCCGCCTCAGCGAAGGCGGCCAGCCTTGATCACCGGGGCCTTGGGCTCCAGATCTCAGGCTACGGCCCGCCGCCGCGCCGTGACCAGATAATTGAGCGACTTGTCGTCGGAGAGGGAGAAGCCATTCATCGGGCTCCAGCCGAGACCGGTTACGTCCAGAGTCTCGAGTCCACAGTCGGCGAGCAGCGCACAAAGTTCTTCGGGGCAGAGAAACTTGTCCCAATCATGAGTCCCTTTCGGGATCTGCCCGGTGCCCTCTCCGACGACGATCATGATCAGGCGCGACCAGGCCGTTCGGTTCGGAGTCGACAGGATCAGAAGGCCGTCAGCGGCGAGCGAATCGGCCAGCCCCTGAACGAATCCGCGCACGTCGGCGACATGCTCGATGACTTCCATCGAGGTGACGAGGTCGAACCGGTCGTTCAGTTGCTCTACTCCTCCGACCCGATAGTCGATCTCGAGTCCCTGACCAGCGGCATGGTCGCGGGCAACCTCGATCGTTGCCGGGGCGGCATCGACAGCGACGACTTCGGCGCCGAGCCGTGCAAGCGGCTCAGCCAATAGCCCGCCGCCGCAGCCGATATCGGCAGCCCGGCGGCCCACCAGCGGCCTGATGTCGCACTCGTCGAGGGCCCAATGATGGTTGATCCGGTCGCGAACATAGGAAAGCCTGACCGGGTTGAGCTTGTGAAGCATGGCCGAACGACCGGCGGGATCCCACCAGTCTTCGGCCATTGCACCAAAATGATCGGCTTCTGCCGGGTCGATCGTGCTGCTTGTCGTCATTCGCAACTCCTTGCCCATAACGCGCGCAAAGGAAAAGGGAGCCGACCATGGACCATTTCGAAACGCAAGGTGGACTCGTGCATTGCGAGGCAGTGCCGCTCCCTGCAATCGCGCAATCGGTCGGGACACCGGTCTATATCTACTCGACCGCGACCCTGGTCCGTCACGTGCAAGTGCTCCGCAGGGCGCTCTCTTCGCTCGACCGACCGCTGATCGCCTATGCGGTCAAGGCCAATCCCAACGGCGCCGTACTCGCAACCCTGGCTCGACAGGGACTTGGGGCCGACGTCGTCTCCGGTGGTGAATATGCACGGGCCCGGGCGGCCGGGATCGAACCCGATCGAATCGTCTTTTCAGGTGTCGGCAAGACCGGAGAGGAAATGGCCCTGGCGCTGAAGGGCGGGCTGTTCCAGTTCAATCTGGAATCCCTGGCTGAAGCAGAAATGCTGTCGGCCGTCGCGGCCTCGCTCGACCTGAAGGCGCCGGCCGGGTTCCGGATCAATCCGGATGTGGAAGCCGGCACCCATGCCAAGATCACCACAGGAACGGCCGACAACAAATTCGGGGTAGCGCTGGCGGACGCAATCGAGGCCTATCGTCTGGCCAGCCGGTTGCCGGGTCTGAAGCTGCAGGGAGTCGCGGTCCATATCGGTAGCCAGCTTACCCGCCTCGAACCGCTCGAAACGGCCTTTCTCAAGATTGGTTCACTGATCGGCGAGCTTCGTTCGGCGGGCTTCGACATTCAGGTCGCCGATCTCGGCGGCGGGCTTGGCGTGCCCTATGACCCGGGCTTGCCGCCGCCGCCCGATCCCAAGGCTTATGGCGACATGATCACTCGAGTGACTTCGGGCTGGAACGTCCGGCTTGTGTTCGAGCCTGGCCGGCTCATCGTTGGCAATGCCGGCATTCTGCTGACCCGGGTGATCCGGGTGAAGCCCGGGCTGGTGAATCCTTTCGTGGTCGTGGACGCGGCCATGAACGATCTCATGCGACCGGCTCTCTATGACGCGTGGCATTCCATCGAGGCGGTTGCACCGACCGGCGAGCGGATGATCGCGAATGTCGTCGGGCCGGTCTGCGAAACCGGCGACACCTTCGCCACCGCGCGTGAGATGGACAACGTGGAGGCCGGCGACCTTGTCCTGTTCCGGACCGCGGGCGCTTATGCGGCTGCCATGTCCAGCACTTATAATAGCCGCCCGCTCACTCCAGAGGTTCTGGTTGACCGCGACCAATGGGCGATCGTTCGCCCGAGGATCGGCATCGAGGCGATGATCGAGTCCAATCCCTTGCCGCACTGGCTCGCCTTGCCATAGCCTCCGGCCCTGCCTAAGCGCGGCGCAGCATGGCCCGCATCGTGATGAAATTCGGTGGCACCTCGATGGCTGGGATCGAGCGCATCCGCCATGTCGCCGGGCTGGTACGACGCGAGGCGGAAGCAGGTCATGAGCTGGCGATCGTCGTTTCGGCGATGGCGGGCGAAACCGATCGCCTCGTCCATCTCTGCCGGGAAGCGGCCTCGCTCTACGATCCAAGGGAATATGACGTCGTCGTGGCGAGCGGTGAACAGGTGACGAGCGGGCTGCTCGCAATCACGCTCCAGGGCATGGGCCTCAATGCCCGTTCCTACATGGGCTGGCAGCTGCCGATCAGGGCCAGCGGCCACACTGCCGCGCTGATCGATCACATCGATTCCGAGGTGCTCGAACGGGTGTTCGCTACCGGCGGCATAGCCGTCATCCCGGGCTTTCAGGGGCTCACATCCGAAGGCGACCTTGCCACTCTTGGGCGAGGCGGTTCCGATACCTCGGCCGTAGCGCTTGCTGCGGCGATGAAGGCCGATCGCTGCGATATCTATACCGACGTGGACGGTGTCTACACGACCGATCCGAGGATCGTTCCGCGGGCACGGAAGCTTTCGCTGATTACCTATGAGGAAATGCTCGAGCTTGCCAGCGTCGGCGCCAAGGTGCTTCAGACCCGCTCAGTCGGTCTGGCGATGCGCTACAACCTGCCGCTTCAGGTGCTGTCGTCTTTCGAGGACCTGCCGGGCACCCTTATCGTCGGCGACAAGGCAATCGAGGATCGCAGGATGGAACGCAACGTCATTACCGGAATCGCTCATGACAAGAACGAGGCCCGGATCACCCTTACCGGCCTTCCCGATCGAGCCGGCACGGTCGCAGCCATCTTCAAGCCGCTTGCGGCCGCCGGAATCAATGTCGACATGATCGTTCAGAGCGTCCCGCGCCCGGGAGAGCCGAGCACCTTGACCTTCACGGTTCCGAGGGCGTCCCTCACCCACGGCGTCGCTGAACTGGAGACCCTCAAGGAAGAGATCGGCTTCGACGAATTGCTGACCGATACCCACGTCGTGAAGGTGAGCGCCGTTGGCGTCGGAATGCGCTCCAATGCCGGGGTTGCCGCGAAAATGTTCGAAACCCTGGCGGATCGCGGAATCAATATTCTTGCCATCACCACCAGCGAGATCAAGGTATCGGTCCTGATTCCCGAGGAATATACGGAACTGGCGGTTCGGGTGCTCCACACCGCTTATGGCCTGGACCAGGAGGACCCGGAATGATGAGTGACGCGGTTGGCGAAAGCGTGCCCGCCAATGGCGAAAATCTCGGCCGAGACCGTCTGCAGAGGCTGATGCACCGCGGTAGCGAATTTCTCGGTTGCCAATACGCCATTCTTGGCGGTGCGATGAGCTGGATCTCGGAACGTCATCTGGTTTCCGCCCTGTCCGATGCAGGGGCCTTCGGAGTGATCGCCTGCGGAGCGATGACTCCCGATCTGCTTGATTCGGAAATTGCTGCGACCCGCAGCCGGACCAAACAGCCGTTCGGGGTCAATCTGATCACCATGCACCCCCAGCTATTTGATCTGATCGACGTTTGCGCACGGCATGGGGTAAGCCATGTCGTTCTTGCCGGAGGGCTTCCTCCGCCCGGTGCGATCGATCGGATCAAGGGCATGGGAGCAAAGCTGATCTGCTTCGCTCCGGCGCTTGCACTTGCAAAGAAGCTGCTTCGGTCGGGGGCCGATGCTCTCGTTATCGAGGGGATGGAGGCGGGAGGGCATGTAGGCCCTGTCTCGACCTCTGTGCTTGCGCAGGAGATCCTTCCGTCGCTAGCGGCCGATGTGCCGATCTTCGTTGCGGGTGGGATCGGCCATGGCGGCCTGATTGCGGGCTATCTGGAAATGGGAGCGGCCGGTGTCCAGCTTGGAACCCGCTTCGTCTGCGCTCACGAATGCATTGCCCATCCCAATTTCAAGAAAGCCTTCATCCGGGCGTCGGCAAGGGATGCCATCACCTCGGTTCAGATCGATCCGCGACTTCCGGTCATTCCGGTCCGGGCGATCAGGAATCGCGAGATGGAAAGCTTCGCAGCGAAGCAGCGTGAAGTCGCCAACCGTCTCGACGAGGGGGAGATCGCAATGGCCGAAGCGCAGCTGCAGATCGAACATTATTGGGCCGGTGCCCTTCGCCGGGCGGTGATCGAGGGGGACGTGGAGAGTGGCTCGGTCATGGCCGGCCAATCTGTCGGAATGGTGAAGTCGGAACAGAGTGTCGTCGAAATCCTCGGGCAGCTCGTCGATGAGGCATCGCAGGCGCTGGAACGCCGGTCGCTCCACGCCTGAAGAAAGGCGCGATCGCCTGCAGCCAGGCTGCTAGCGCTGTCCTGTTTCTGCTTGCGGGCCCGCACCCAGTCCTTCGCGGACGATTGCAGGGATGGCGCATCCGTCGACCTTGCGAAGAACGGCGAGTTCGAGTTGCCCCGGGGGAAGGTCTCCAAGCCGTCGTGCCTGTCCTGGCCTGTCATGCTGATCGGCCAGTCTCGGCCGGCTGTCCGGGCATTGACGGCCATCCGCTTCAAGCCCGGCAGGGTACCCAGGGTCAAGCGGCCCAGGTTCAAGTGGCCCAGGTTCGGCGCTTGATCCGGTTTGAGTCAGCGCCAGACCCAGGAGAATCAGGAATTTCATGACGAATCTCCTTGCTCCCTGACAGGGATGCAGATGTAGCAGAAAAGCCCTTGCGATGCACCGGGGATCGGTCCGCGGCCCGCTGGCGTTCGGGCAGATTGCTGTCTCCTTCAGTCCGATCCGAACGGCAAGTTTGGCTTTCGGATCGGACCGTCTTTCTGGTAGCGACTTTTCATGCCGACTGCCTCCGCTTCCTCAGCCCGTGAGATCCTGACGGGGCTTCACAACGTGATGGCATCGCGGCTGGGCGCTCAGGCAAAACTCAACAAGGTGGTCAAGATCATCGCTGGAGCGCTGGCGAGCGAGGTCTGCTCCATCTACCTTCTGCGGGACGGCGTGCTCGAACTGTTCGCCACGGTCGGCCTCAACCAGAGCGCCGTTCATGTTACCCGCCTCGCGCATGGCGAGGGGCTGGTGGGCACGATTGCCAAGGAAGTCGCCATTCTCAATCTGGCCGAAGCGGCCAGCCATCCCGAATTCGCCTATCGCCCGGAAACGGGAGAAGAGTTGTTCCACAGTTTCGCCGGGGTTCCGATCGTTCGCAAGGAACGGGCCATCGGTGTGCTTTCAGTCCAGCATTCCGATCCTCGCGCTTATGACGAGCTCGAAATCGAAGCCCTGCAGACGGTGGCAATGGTCCTTTCGGAATTGATTGCCAATGCAGGACTTGCAGACCGGGCGACGGTTGCACTCGCAGGCAGCCGGGATTCCGGGATGGCTCGCCTGGCCGGCCTCAGGCTGGTGGTCGGAATGGCCCAGGGCCATGCCGTCTACCATCAGCCGCGAGTCCTGATCGAACATACGGTCGCCGAGGATATCGAGGCTGAGCGCCAGCGGGTCTATTCCGCCTTCGGCCGGATGCGCGAGCAGATCGATTCGATGACCAACCAGGCGGAGTTCGGCAATGTCGGTGAGCATCAGGAGGTGCTCGAGACCTACAAGATGTTCGCCTATGACGAGGGCTGGTCGCGCAGAATCAATGATGCCATCGATTCCGGTCTTACGGCCGAAGCGGCGATCGAGCGGGTCCGGCAGCGAATGCAGATGCGCATGCGGCAGATCGACGACCCACTGCTCCAGGACCGGATGCACGATCT
>CAYOJN010000077.1:0-8984 GCA_964404245.1 uncultured Sphingosinicella sp.
CCTTCATATTCGATGATGTTGCCGGGACGAATGTCCACGCCGCTGATCTTCATGGTCTGCTCTTCGTCTGGGAAAGTCAGGCCGCGCTTTAGCTGCCCTCTACCGGCCCGGCAAGGAGGGGATAGGGATTGACCGGCGTTCCTTCATACCAGGGATCGTCCGGCTCAACACGATGGACCGCGAAATGAAGATGGGGCCCTGCCGGCGAGGCATTGCCGGTGCTTCCGACGCTTCCGATCCGATCGCCGCGAGTGACCCGCTGCCCCTCCTCCAGGCCCGGCGCATATTCCTTGAGATGGGCATAATAATAGATCCAGCGCCGGTCGGGTGAGCGCACGTAGACGGTGATCCCGCCGCCGCCGCGACTGAAATAGAGCTTTTCGACTGTCCCGTCGGCAGCGGCCAGAACGGGTCGCCCTTCCGGCGCCATGATGTCGATCGCATTATGGACCCGGGCTCCGCCGGACCGGCTCTGACGATAGGTATCGACGAGATCGCCCACTTCGATATCCGCAACCGGAACTGCAAGGCCCGAGGGCGCAAGGATCAGGTCGGGACTTTCATCGGGCTGGGCAGTCTGGGTGATCACTTTTTCGGGCGGCTCGACGTCGCTTCCCCGGCCGAAATTGAAGGCGACCAGCCAGAAGGCGCTCGTCACAAGCGCGGTGACCAGGGCGGTGACGATGACGATTGTTCCAACGGCAAGCGTTCGCATGATTCGAGAACCCATTTCGGCTCCGCATCGTTCCGCGGTCGTGGGAAGTTCAGGTTTGGCTGTTGCGGCAAGAAGCGTAGACACTCATCAAATCGAATAAGGAGCCTTCCGGGGCGCCTTTCAGAAAAGTCGACCGGTTGCGCTGGCGGACCTTCCTTGTCGGCGACTGGAAGGACGGCGCGGACACAGAACCCATCCCCTTCACTCATCGTTGTTCAGCCATGGAGAGTATCAGGATCGGCTGCTCCGGCTGGAATTACCGGCATTGGCGCGGGATATTCTATCCCGAACGAGTTCCTCAGAAGCAGTGGTTTTCCTTCTATTCCCAACATTTCCACACGGTCGAGATCAACAACAGCTTCTATCGGCTGCCCTCGGCGGAGACTGTCCACAAATGGCGTGACCAGGCGCCGGAGGACTTCTGCTATTCGGTCAAGGCCAATCGCTTCCTCACTCAGGCGAAGAAGCTGAAGGATTGTGCAGAGCCGCTGGCCCGGATGATGAGCGTCTTCCGGCTGTTCGGCTCGACGCTCGGGCCGATTCTCTATCAGCTGCCGCCAAGGCTGGCCTTCAACCCCGGCAGGCTGACGGATTTCCTGAAGCTTCTTCCGCAGGATGCGATCAGCGTTTTCGAATTTCGCGACCCGAGCTGGCATGTGCCCGAGACGTTCGATCTGCTCGAACGTCACAGTGCCTCCTTCTGCGTCCACGACATGTCGGGCAGCCGAAGCGAACGGATCGCCGTCGGCCCGATCGCCTATGTCCGCTTTCATGGCGGCGAAGGCCGCTATTGGGGCCGATATGGGGAGAAGGAATTGCTGGGCTGGACGGACTGGATCACGGACCAGGCGCGCAACAACCGGCCGGTCTGGTGCTATTTCAACAACGACATCGAAGGCCACGCCATCGAGGATGCGCAGACCCTGAAAGCGATGGTGGGCCAGGCCGCGAGATCCTAGCTGTCCCGGTAATTTCCTGGTCTTAGCGTCTCCTGAAAGGCCCGGATCGCCGCTTCCGGCCCGTCCTCATGTTGCCACACCGAGTTGCAGGCGGCGAGGAAATCGGCACCAGCCTCGACCAGGGCGCGTCCATTTGCGGGCGTTATCCCGCCGATCGCGACGCTTGGAAGCTCGAACAGGGTCGCCCACCAGGTCAGGATCGACGGCTCGGGCCGATGCCTGGTCTCCTTGGTACTGGTCGGGAAAAAGGCCCCGAAAGCGACATAATCGGCGCCCGCTTCCCCCGCCTCCATCGCAAGGTGCCGGCTGTCATGGCAGGTGACCCCGATCTGGGCCGAGGGACCAAGCAGTGCCCTCGCCTCGCGCGGATCGCCATCCCCCTGGCCGAGATGAACACCATCGGCACCGAGTCTTTTCGCGAGCCTCATGTCGTCATTGACGATGAAGGCCACTTCGCGATCGGAGCAAAGGCGATGAAGCGGCTCGGCGAGACGGGCCGCTTCATGCTGGTCGACGTCCTTCACCCGAAACTGGAAGGCGGCCACCGGGCCGCCGTCCAGCGCCGCTGCAAGCTTCGACTGGAAATTCTCGCCCAAACCGGGAGGAGAGATCAGATAGAGCTGGCAGGGCGGCCGATCGCCGCGGCTGAACCGCGTCGCGAACTCCGCCGGATCGAGATCGTCGTCACTCATCGTCCGGCCCCGAATTCGCCGCTCAGGCCTTCACCATCGACGCCTGGTAGATCTCGTCGATCGCCTGGCCGAGACTGTGGTCGAACTCCTTGTCGGTCATGCCGTGGCGAAGCTCCTCGAGCAGGGCACGCGAGAAACTTGCGATGATTCCGCGATTGCGGGCCAGTTCCCGGCAGGCTTCCTCTCGCGAATAGCCGCCCGAAAGGGCAACTACCCTTAGCACCCGCGGATGATCGACCAGGGGATCGAAAAGGCCGGGGCGGGTCGGAAGGCTGAGTTTCAGCATCACCCGGTCCTCGCCCGGAAGACCGTCGAGCGCCTTCAGAAGCTCGTCGAGAAGGATCTGGTCGGCCTCGGCTCGCTCCGGGCTCTTGATGTTGACTTCCGGCTCGATGATCGGGACCAGCCCGGAATCCAGAACCTGGCGGGCGACCTCGAACTGCTGGCGAACGATGGCCCGGATCCCCGCCTCGTTGGCGAGGTTGATCACCGAGCGTTCCTTGGTTCCGAACACGCCAAGCGCCTTTGCCCGGCTCAGAAGCGAAGCGAGCTCGGGCATCGGCTTCATCATCTGGACCCCGTCCTTCTCGGCTTCCAGCCCCTTGTCGATCTTGATGAAGGACAGGACTCCGCGCTCGTTGAGCACTTCCGGAACCGGCCGGCCATCGATGTCGCCGTCCATCGTCCGCTCGAACAGGATCGCTCCAATGACCTTGTCGCCGCTGAACGCCGGCGAGGTGATGATCCTCGAGCGCATCTGGTGGATGAGGGAGAACATCTCCTCCTCGCTCGTCCACGCCCCTTCCTCGATTCCATAACCCTTGAGCGCCTTCGGAGTTGAACCGCCGCTCTGGTCGAGGGCGGCAATGAAACCCTTGCCTTCTTCCATCCGGGCGATCCTGCCTTGGTCCTGCATCGAACTTCTTCCTTTCTTCAAACCTGGGGACGATTGGGTCAGCGCGCCTTCATGACCTCCAGCATGGGCTTCAGGACCGCGCTGAGATTGACGGCGATCGAGATCCGGCTTCCCGGACCCTTGAACTGGTTGACGGCATGGTAGAGCCAGGACGGGAAGATCACGAGCAGCCCGCTCACCGGACGCATGAATTTCTCCCACTGCTCCGGCGGCTGGCCGGGACGTCGGAATCGAAGATCGGGCGAGTTCATCGCGATTCCCGGCATCCTCGGATCGCTGAGGACGAGTTCCCCGCCAAGCTTCTGGTCCCTGGAACCGCCATAGCCGTCATCGACATAGTAAACGGCGGACCAGAAGGCGCCGGGATGGGCGTGATACTGGTTCGATCCGCCGGCCTTCGACACATTGGCCCACATCGTCGAATACCAGCCGTAGCGCGATTGCTGGGGCGACTGAACGTCGACGGTGAAAGCGTCGACCAGGAAGGTGATCCTGGCCAGCAACGCCTCGGCTGCCGGGCCGCCCCATTGCTGCATGTCCGTTTTCGACTGCCAGCCAGAGACATTGGACAGGCTGACCCCGGGGTCCCTGGCCGAGCGATCGGTGATCACGTCCTTCAACTGGCGATTCAGTTCGGCTGAATTGGCGAGTTGCTCCGCGATCAGGGGCGTTTCGAACAGCCCCACCGCCTGCGGTCCGCTGCCCGGGCCCCAGCCCGTCATTTCTGAAGCGCCTTGACGCCGGGAAGCGTCTTGCCCTCCATCCATTCGAGAAAGGCACCGCCGGCGGTGGAGACGAAAGTGAATTCGTCCGCCACTCCGGCCCGGTTGAGCGCTGCCACCGTGTCGCCGCCCCCGGCAACCGAAACCAGGCTTCCTTCCTCGGTCAGGGCCGCCGCAGTTCGGGCGAGAGCGACGGTTGCCTCATCGAAAGGCGGCGTTTCGAACGCCCCAAGGGGACCGTTCCAGACCAGGGTCCGGCAGGTCTTGAGGACATCGGCAAGCGCTTCGACGGCGGCCGGACCGATGTCGAGGATCATCTCGTCGGCGGCGACCTCGTGGACGTTGCAGGTCCGCCTCGAAGGTGGATCGGGAGCGAACTCCTTCGCGACGACGACGTCATAGGGAAGATGGACGGTGCAGTTCGCCTGCTCTGCGGCCTCAAGGATCGCGATCGCGGTCGCACCCAGTTCATGCTCGGCAAGGCTCTTGCCGACGGCGATTCCCCGCGCTGCAAGGAAGGTGTTCGCCATTCCGCCGCCGATGATGAGATGGTCGACCCTGGCCACCAGGTGCCGGAGAACGTCGAGCTTGGTCGAAACCTTGGCTCCGCCGACCACGGCCGCGACCGGCCGCTCCGGACTTCCGAGCGCCCTTTCCAGAGCTTCGAGCTCCGCCTGCATCGCCCGGCCGGCATAGGCCGGGAGCCGGTGGGCAAGCCCCTCGGTCGAGGCATGGGCGCGATGCGCCGCCGAGAAGGCGTCGTTGACGTAAAGATCGCCAAGCCTCGCAAAGCGATCAACGACGGCCGGGTCATTCTTCTCTTCGCCGCCGAAGAACCGGCTATTTTCGAGGATCGCGACATCGCCCGGCTTCAGGTCGGCAACCGCCGACTCGTCACCCTCCCAGTCGATGAAATGAACCGGGCGGCCGAGAACGACGCCATAGGCCTCACGGATCCGGGCCAGCGAATATTCGGCCGAGGGTCCTTTCGGGCGCCCGAAATGGGCGAGAAGAAGGACGATCGCGCCCCTGTCCGCCAGCTCCGTGACGGTCGGCAGGGTCGAGCGAAGACGAGTGTCGTCGCTTACCCTGCCCTCCTGCATCGGAACGTTGAGGTCGACCCGGACCAGCGCCCGCCGGCCTTCCACTTCATCAAGATCATCCAGAGTAGGGAAAGAAGGCATGACGTCAGATCAGCGCGCCCATCGCGGCGGCGGTGTCGACCATCCGGTTGGAGAAGCCCCATTCATTGTCATACCAGCTGACGACCCGGACCAGGCGGCCTTCGAGGACGGCGGTTTCGAGGCTGTCGATCGTCGAGCTTGCCGGATTGTGATTGAGGTCGATGGAGACCAGGGGCTCGTCGGTATAATCGAGGATCCCCTTGAGAGGGCCCTCGGCCGCTGCCCGAAGAGCCCCGTTGATCTCGTCGACCGAAGTCTCGCGCTTCGGAGTGAAGGTGAGGTCGACCAGGCTGACATTCGGGGTCGGAACCCGGATCGCCGATCCGTCCAGCTTTCCCTTGAGTTCGGGAAGAACCTCGCCGACCGCCCGGGCCGCACCGGTCGTGGTCGGGATCATCGACATTCCGGCGGCTCGGGCGCGCCTCTTGTCGCCGTGGATCTGGTCGAGGATCTTCTGGTCGTTCGTATAGGCATGGATCGTCGTCATCAGGCCGCGCTCGATCCCGACCGTCTCGTTCATGATCTTGGCGACGGGCGCCAGGCAGTTGGTCGTGCACGAAGCGTTGGACACGATGACATGATCGCCGGTCAGCTTGTCGTGATTGACCCCGTAGACGACGGTGAGATCGGCACCTTTGGCAGGGGCGGAAATCAGAACTTTCTTCGCGCCTGCAGAAAGATGCGCGCCGGCCTTGTCACGGTCTGCGAAGAAGCCGGTGCATTCCAGGGCGATGTCCACGCCATTGTCGCCATGCGGAAGCTTCGCCGGATCGCGCTCCGCCGTCACCTTGATCCGGCGACCATCGATGATCAGGTCGTTGCCGTCGGCCATGACTTCGCCGGGATAGCGGCCGTGAACCGAATCCCGCTTGAACAGGAAGGCGTTGGATTCGGCGTCGGCAAGATCGTTGATCGCGACGAGCTCGAGGCCCGAATCGCCCTTTTCAAGGATCGCCCGGGCAACGAGGCGGCCGATCCGCCCGAAGCCATTGATCGCAACTCTGATCGCCATCTTCTTGATCTCCTCAGGATTTGAGCGCTGCAAGGATCTGCGGCGCGATCGCTTCGGCGGTGAATCCGAAGCGCTTGAACAGGTCTTCGGCCGGCGCGGAGGCCCCGAACCGGTCGATTCCGATGCGTAGGCCCCTTCGGCCGACATAGCGTTCCCAGCCCATCGTCGTCCCGGCCTCGATCGACACGAGCAGGGCATCGTCGGGAAGAAGCTCTTCCCGATAATCCTGGTCCTGCGAATCGAAGCGGCTCCAGCATGGCATGGAGACGACATCGGCACCCACGCCCCGGCTTTCAATCGCCGCTGCCACTTCGAGCGCGACATGGACCTCGGAGCCGGTGGCGAGAAGAACGACCTGCCGGGCCTGGTCCGCCCTTCGAAGCCGGTAGGCGCCCCGGGCACTGGGATTGTCGCTGCTCGCCTCGTTCCGAAGCTGGGGCAGATTCTGACGGGTCAGTGCAAGCAAGGAGGGCCGGTCCGCGGTCGCGAGCGCCAGTTCCCAGCATTCGGCGGTTTCGACCGAGTCGGCGGGCCGATAGACGTCGAGGTTCGGAATCGCCCTCAGGCTCATCAGATGCTCGATCGGCTGATGGGTTGGCCCATCCTCTCCGAGTCCGATCGAATCGTGAGTCATCACATAGACGACCCTCGTCTGCTGAAGGGCCGAAAGCCGGATTGCAGGCCGGCAATAATCGGCAAAGACGAGGAAGGTGCCGCCATAGGGAATGACTCCGCCATGGAGCGCCATTCCGTTCATTGCGGCGGCCATCCCGAATTCGCGGATCCCGTAATAGAGATAGGTCCCGCTTCGATCGTCGCTCGTGAAGGCTTTCTGCGCCTTGCTCTTCGTATTGTTCGAACCGGTCAGGTCGGCCGACCCGCCGATCGTTTCAGGAAGCTTCGAGTTGATCGCCTCGAGGGCCAGTTCGGAGGCCTTGCGGGTGGCGATGTTCTGCGGATTGGCGATCAGTGAATCGACATGGTCCCGAAGCGAGAAGCCGGCCGGAAGCTCGCCCTTCATTCGGCGCTGGAACTCCGCCTTGTCGGCCCTTGCCTCGAGCCGTTCGAGCCAGCCCATTCGGTCGCTTTGCCTTCGAGCGCCGGCTTCGCGCCAGGCCGAGCTGATCTCGTCGGGCAACTGGAACGGGTCATGCTCCCAGACCAGCTGCTTCCTTGCTGCAGCCACTTCCTCGGCCCCCAGGGCTGCACCATGGGTCGCTGCGGTCCCCTGCTTGTTGGGGGCTCCGAAGCCGATGATGGTTCGGCAGGCGATGAGCGAAGGGCGATCGCTTGCGAGCGCCTCGTCGAGCGCCCGCCGGACATCGTCCACGTCATGACCGTCGCAGCGAACGGTGTGCCAGCCATAGGCCCGGTAGCGGGCCTCGACATCCTCGGACGTCGACAGATCGGTCGAGCCATCGATGGTGATTCGGTTGTCGTCCCAAAGAACGTTCAGCCGGCCGAGCTTGAGATGACCGGCCAGTCCGGCGGCCTCATGGTTGACGCCTTCCATCAGGTCGCCGTCGCCAGCGATCACCCAGGTTCGGTGATCGACGAGATCGTCGCCGAAATCGGCATTGAGCCGCCGCTCCGCAATCGCCATCCCAACGGCCATCGCAAGACCCTGCCCGAGCGGGCCGGTCGTCGTTTCGATGCCTTCGAGAAGGAAGTTTTCCGGATGCCCGGCGCAGGGCGAACTGAGCTTCCGGAAATTGGCGATGTCCTCGATCGTCGGACGGGCATAGCCGGTCAGGTGAAGGAGCGCGTAGATCAGCATGGAGCCATGGCCGGCGGACAGGATGAAGCGATCCCTGTCCGGCCAGGCGGGATCCGCCGGATCGTGCTTCAGATATTCGGTCCAGAGGACGGTTGCGGCATCGGCCATGCCCATCGGCATTCCGGGATGGCCGGAATTCGCGGCCTGGACCGCATCCATGGCCAGTGCGCGAATGGCATTGGCAAGCAATCTTGGTTCGACGGCCATGCTTTTCCCTTGAAGCAGATGGAGCGAAAAAGGCTGCTCCAGTGCGGGACTCGTCCTTGCCCGCCGCGGCTTCCTTTATCGGCGGGGGCCGTTGCGTCAACCATTGGCCCGGATGCGCATTTGCGCTCCGCCCTGCTTTTGCTATGTCTTCGCAATGGCCGATCAACGTGCGCTCCTTGCACTTCACCGCATCGAAGAGGCTCTGGCGCGAATCGAGGCTTCGCCTTCGCTGCAGGCACCGGCGACGGGCATCGACCAGGAGGAACATGATCGCCTCCGATCCGCCCACGAACAGCTGAGACAGCGGGTCGGCGCAGCCATCGGCCAGATCGATCACCTCCTCCAGGACCGGCCCCACTGATGGCCAATATCGACATCGAGATCGGAGGAAGGCGTTACACGGTAGGTTGCGCCGATGGTGAAGAGCATCAGCTGCGTTCGGTCGCCTCGATGGTCGACGATCGCGCCCGCGATGCCACCCATGCGCTTGGGAGCCTCAGCGACACGATGCAGCTTCTTTATGCAGCCCTGCTCCTTGCCGATGACCTCAGGGAGGCCAGGGCGCGCAGCGGGAACGGGAGTGATCAGGAAGTCCGGCCCGAAACCGGAAACGGTCAGGATTCCGCCTCGCCTGAACTGGCGGCAGCGCTGGAGCGGGTTGCCGATCGGGTCGAGCGGCTGGCCGCGGGGCTGAACTCCTGATCCGCCATTGCAGCGAGGCCCCTGCGATCCTAAATAGGTTTCTGACGGGTACTGCCCGGTACGAGCTTTAGCGAACATCCCTGAGGCGATAAGACATC
>CAYOJN010000078.1:0-8980 GCA_964404245.1 uncultured Sphingosinicella sp.
AATGGGGATCGACGTTCAGACGCAGCCGATCCGCGTCGCCGGCGTCGGCGACATGTCGGGCGACGTGTTCGGCAACGGCATGCTTCTTTCGCGCGCGATCAAACTGGTCGCGGCCTTCGACCATCGCCACATCTTCCTCGATCCGGAGCCCGATCCACAGGCGAGCTGGACCGAGCGCAAGCGGCTGTTCGATCTCCCGCGATCGACCTGGGACGATTATGACAAAAGCCTGATCTCGGCCGGCGGCGGGGTCTATCCGCGGAGCCAGAAGACGATCCCGTTAAGTGCGGAAATCCGCTCGGTGCTCGGGATCGAGACCGAGGAGATCGAACCCTCCGCCCTGATCAGTGCGATCCTTCGAAGCCCAGTCGACCTGATCTGGTTCGGCGGCATCGGCAGCTACATCAAGGCCAAGTCGGAAAGCCATGCCGAGGTCGGCGACCCCGGCAACGATTCGATCCGGATCAGCGCCTCCGAGCTTCGGGTGAAAGCGATCGGCGAAGGCGCGAACCTTGGAGTCACCCAGGCGGCGCGGATCGAGTTCGCGCAGCGTGGCGGACGGATCAATACCGACTTCATCGACAATTCGGCCGGGGTCGACTGCTCCGACAATGAGGTCAACATCAAGATTCCGCTCAATCGCGAAATGACGGAAGGCCGCCTGACCATCGAGGCGAGAAACGCCCTTCTGGCCGAGATGACCGAGGCGGTAGCCGAACTGGTTCTGGAAGATAATCGCCTCCAGACCCTGGCCTTGTCGATCGCCGAACAAGGCAGCGCCCGCGACCTGCCGCAGCTTGTTCGAGTGATCGAGCTCCTGGAAGAAAGCGGGCGGCTGAACCGCGCGGTCGACGGCCTGGAAAGCAATGAAGAGCTGCTTCGCCGGGCCCAGGAAAATCGCGGCCTGCTTCGGCCGGAGCTCGCCATTCTCCTGACCACCGCCAAGATGCGCCTCCAGTCAGCGATCGAAGTGGCCGGCTTCCTCGATGATCCGACCCTGACCCCCGAATTGTGCAACGCCTTTCCAAGGCAGATGCAGGAGCGGCACGGCGATGCCATCCTCGAACACCGGCTGCGCAAGGAAATCATCGCCACCAAGATCGCCAACCGGTTGGTCAACCGCCTTGGAATCATTGCCCCTTTCTCGGTCACCGAGGAAGAAGGTGTCGCTTTCGGACAGGTTGCGGCCGCCTTCGTTGCCGCCGAACGGCTGTTCGACATGCAGCGCCTGTGGGCCGATATCGACGAGGCCGACATCCCTGAGCCGGTCAGGATCGACCTGTTCGCAACCGCCTCGACCGGCCTTCAGCTTCACATGTCGGACCTGCTTCGATGCTCGCCGGCGGACATGTATCCAGGCGAGATGGTCGAGCGGCTTCGACCGGGTCTCGAGAAGCTCGACCGGGCCTGCGACGAGCTTCTTCGGATGGAAGCGAAAGCCGAGGCCGGCAGCCTTCGGGCCCGGATGCAGGCGCTCGAGGCGCCGCAGGATATCGTCGCTCGTATCGTGAGGCTCTTCGAGCTCAACGGTGCCATCGGCCTTGCACTGCTCGCGAAGAAACTCGGTGTCGAGGAAGTCATTCTCACCCGCGCCTATACGAGGCTGGGTGAAGCGCTGGGACTGGACTGGGCTCAAAACGCCGCCAACCATTTCCAGGCCGGCGACCAGTGGGAACGGCTGCTGACTGCAGGGCTCGCCCGTGACTTCGAGCAACTTCGACTGGAGTTTCTCGCCCGCCACAAGGGGGAGCCGGAACAGGCGGTCGAATCCTGGGTGGCCTCGCAAAAGGCCCGGATCGACCAGTTCCGCCGAACCGTGGAGAGAGCGCGGACGTCATCCCAGACGACGGCCCCGATGCTGGCCCAGATCGCGACCCAGGCAAGGGTCCTGCTCGGACGGTAGCCTTCTCAGGAGGACGATCCCGTCTTCCCGCGTTCGCGCTCGAATAGCCAGACCCGGATCGCACTGGCGAGATTGGCCGGATCGGAGGCGGCGATCCGCTGAGCATCGATTCGGGCGACGAGGGCGTTCAGAGGCAAGGCTTCCGCTGCCGCGGCTTCCCGAAGCGAGTCCCAGAAAATCGGCTCGAGACTGATCGACGTGGAGTGGCCGGCGATCATGATCGAACGCTTGATCGGCCCGGCCATCGTCCGCTTCCGAATGCTTGATCAGTACATGTGCTGGCCGCCATTGATCGACAGGGTCGATCCGGTGACGAAGCCGGCATTTTCCGAGCAGAGGAAAGTCACCCCACGGGCAATCTCGTCGGCACGGCCGAGCCGGCCGACCGGTATCCTGGCCACGATCTTGGCAAGCACGTCCTCTGGAACGGCAGCAACCATCTCGGTATCGATATAGCCGGGGGCGATGGCATTGACCGTGATCCCGCTTCGGGCGCCCTCCTGGGCAAGCGCCTTGGTGAAGCCGTGGATCCCGGACTTCGCCGCGGCATAATTGACCTGCCCATATTGGCCTGCCTGCCCATTGATCGAACCGATATTGACGATCCGGCCATATTTGCGTGCCGTCATTCCATCCCAAGCTGCCTTGGCCATGTTGAAGCAGCCGCCCAGATTGACGTCGATGACCTCGTCCCACGCGCGCCGGTCCATTCGTTTCATGGTCCCGTCGCGAGTGATTCCGGCATTGTTGACCAGAACGTCGACCGGTCCGAGCTCGCTTTCAACCTGCTGGACGCCCGCAATGCAGGCGTCGAAGTCGGAAACGTCCCACTTGTAGGCCTTGATCCCGGTCCGTTCCGTGAAGTCGCGCGCCTTTTCCTCATTACCGGCATAATTGGCTGCCACCGTCAGTCCGGCGTCGCGAAGCGCCATGCTGATCGCTTCGCCGATGCCTCTGGTACCGCCGGTGACCACTGCAACCCGTGCCATGTTCCTCTCCTGATGTTTTCGTATCTGTTATCGGGAGGCCTTATTGCGGCGCCAGCCATCCTTCAAGCTCGCGGCGGATAACGGCTGCAAGCATGGCCATTCCCGCCTCACTGTCATTCAGACAGGGGACATAGGCGAAATGCTCGCCGCCGGCGGCAAGGAAGGTATCGCGCCCCCGGATCGCCAGCTCCTCGAGCGTTTCCAGACAATCGGCGGCAAAGCCCGGGGCAACGATCGCGACCCGGCCGATACCCCTTTTCGGCAGCTCGGCGAGCAGCCGGTCTGTCGCTGGTTCGAGCCAGCGGGCGCGGCCGAACCGGGACTGGAAGGCGATCTGGATAGGCCGATCGAGGGCGGAAGACAGCAGGCGAGCCGTCTTCTGGCAGTGGCAATGATAGGGATCGCCCAGTTCGAGTGTGCGCTGCGGCATTCCGTGGAAGCTGGCGATGATCGCCTGCGGCTCGAAGTCGAGCCTTGCGAGTTCGAGTTCTATGACCGCCTTCAGCGCTGCGATATAATCGGGGTCGTCGTGATATGGGGGAAGAGTCCGGATCGCCGGTTGCCAGCGCATGGTCCGCATATGAGCGAAGGCCTCGTCATTGGCGCTTGCCGTCGTTGCCGCGCAATATTGAGGATAGAGCGGAGCAATCAGGATTCGGGTGCAGCCCTGCATTTTCAGAGCCTCGATCCGTTCGGCAATGGCGGGACTGCCATAGCGCATCGCATGATCGACGATGACGCCGGGCCCGAAACGGCCCTGGAGCGCAAGTGCCTGGCGGGCCGTGATCGACGCCAGGGGTGAGCCTCGCTCGGTCCACACCTGGCGGTAGGCGCGGGCCGATTTTCGGGGCCGGCTGTTGAGGATGATCCCGCGAAGGATCGGCTGCCAGACCAGCGCCGGAATCTCGATTACTCGCGGATCGGACAGAAACTGCTTCAGGTAGCGCCGGACAGCCCCGGCTTCGGGCGCGGCGGGCGTTCCCAGGTTGATCAGGAGAATGCCTATTCCGGATGGCGGAACGGACGGATGATCAATGGGCCGGTTCACACTGCACCAATCACGATTGGAAGCTTCCGGTGCCTCTGCCCGGTCAAGGCGAAAAAGGCGTTGGCGACGGCCGGGGCGGCGGTGGGCACGGCAAGCTCAGTCACCCCGCCCGGATCGTCACCACTTTCGATCAGCTCGACGCTGACCTCGGGTGAATCGCGAAGAACCGGGAGGCCATAGTCCCCGATCGTCTGCGCCGTCGGAAGTCCATTTTCGAATTCGATCGGGAAGCCTGTCGCAGCCGAAATGCCGTGGAGCAGGCCCCCCTCGATCTGCTGGCGGACGATTTCCGGATTGACGATCCGGCCGCAATCCACTGCGCAGACCGCGCGAAGAACCCGAATCCTCTGGTCCCGGCCGACCGCAATTTCGACCAAAGTGGCGATATGGGAGCCGAAGGCACTATGGGCGGCGAGGCCCATTGCGCTCCCACTCGCGCCGCCGTCCCAGCCGCCGATCGACGTTGCGGTGGCGAGCACCCGGGCGAGCCTGGGATTGCTTCCGAGCATCTGCATCCGGAAGGACAAGGGTTCGTGGCCGGCGGCGCGGGCGAGCTCATCGACGAAACATTCGGTGAAGAAAGCGGTGTAGGAATGGGCAGTTCCCCGCCAGATCCCAGTCCTCAGCCCGGGATCGACCGCGACATGGTCGATAGCGACGGAGTCAATTCCGTAAGGGGGGATGGCGCCGGCAACCGCGCTTCCGCCGGGCCGGAACAGGGGCGCTGCAGCGCCGATCCGCCGCGCCACTTCGCCCGACGTATCCGGCGCAGCGATCCGCGCCTTCCAGCCGGCAATGGTGCCCTGCCGCATCCAGGCGGTCATTCGAGCGGCCGCTGGAGGCCGGAAACTGTCCTGCTGTATTTCCTGGATCCGGGGCCAGGTCAGCTGGACAGGCTTTCCGACCTTCGAGGCGATTAGCGCGGCCTGCTCGATCGCTTCCATTTCGAGCTTCCTGCCATAGCCCCCACCAACCAGCGTGGGGTAAAGGGTGACCCGGCCTTCCGCTACTCCCAGCGCCCGGGCAGCCGCGGCGCGGGCGAGGCCGGGCGCCTGAGTCGGGGCCCAGATCTCGATCCTGTCGCCACTGATCCGGGCAGTGGCCGTCAGGGATTCGAGCGCTGCACCGGGCGCGAGCCCAACCTCATAGCGTGCAGTGACCGCGCTTGCTCCTTCGACAAGGTCAGGATCGCCGATTACATGGACGCGATCGGACTCGCCGTCATCGAGCGCCTGCGCAAGACGTTCACCGACTACCCTGCTCGACGGGAGGTCGGTGGACAATGCCCAGCGGGGGCGAAGAATATCGAGCGCCCGCGCCGCCGCCCACCAGTTGCGGCCGACGACCGCGAGCCATTGCGGATGCTCGATCAGCGACACCAGGTCGGGAAGGCGATCGGCCGCTTCGCGATCGATGGCGACCCGGCGGCTTCCGGCCGGAGCGCTTCGAACCGCTGCATAGAGCATGTCGGGAAGGCGAACATCGCCTGCGAACAGGGCCGACCCATCGAGCTTCGAGGGGAGATCGAGGCGCTCCAGAGGCTGGCCGACCAACCGGCTCTCACTTCCGCCCCGGATAGGCAGATCCGCCGGTAGTTCCTGGCTTGCGGCGGCCTCCACAAGCTCGGCAAAGGCAATCCGGTCCTGATCGCGCCAAACGAAGCCGTCACGCGTGTCCAGACTGGTCCAGTCCACATCCCAGCGTTCGGCCGCTGCAAGGCTGAGCAGGGCCCTCGCCGCTGCGCCGGCTTCCTGCATCCGGCTTTCAAAAGCCCGGATCGACGTCGAGCCGCCGGTCAGCATCAACGCTCCTCGGGTGGCATATTCGCGGGCCGTCCAGCGACCGACACCGCCCAGGAACGAAGGAAAGCTGTCGTCGGCGCTCTCCCGCGCAAGCAGGGTATTGGCATAAAGCGGGCTGATCGGTGCCGGTTCGACCGCGACCGTCCGCCAGTCGGCGCCAAGTTCGTCGGCAAGGATCTGCGGCAGGCTCGTATAGACGCCCTGCCCCAGTTCAGACTGAGGAACGGCGACGATCACCCGACCGTCAGTGCCGATCTTGAGAAAGGCATTGAAAATATGTTCGCCGGGGGCCGCTCGAAGATTGGGCGAGTGTTCGCGCGGCCAGACAGACCAGGCAAGAATGAGCCCTGCACCAACCCCACCCCCAACCAGCACGGTCCGTCGGCTGATCCCTCTTGCTTGCGCATCCTTCGCCATGGCGCGGTGATAGAGACGGCTTTTGAAAGCCGCTAGTGTGGCTTGCGGATCAGGCCGCCCGTTGTCCATGCCGGGCCGGATCTTTCAGGCCCCAATCAGCGAGCGACCCCTGCGACTTGATTCTCCATTCCTTTGGCGCCAATGCCGAAGCTTCAGGAGGGATATGTGGCGGCCCGAATCTATCAGCGCTATCGCAATGCGATGCAGTCCGGCAAAGCGCGGACCGACCAGTGGGTGCTGGAATTCGAATCGCGGGCGGAAAAGCGCCCTGATCCGTTGACCGGCTGGTCAGGCGGTGCCGACACCCAGGAGCAGGTGACCCTGAACTTCCCAACGCTTGAAGCGGCGAAAGCCTATGCCGAGCGCTATGAGATCGCCTATCATGTCCTCCCACCGGCGGCCCCGAAGCTGAGACTTCAAGCCTATGCGGACAATTTCCGCTGATCCGGCAAATCGGCGCCTCGGATTTCAATGCCTCCATCCTTGGGACGGAGGGTCGAGCTCTTGTTCATGACCCTGCAGGGACGAGGGTTTGACCGAGCAGGAGCAGAAGTTTCACATCAACCGCGCAGCCATCAGCGCGCCTGGCTTCGACGAAGTCCGCAATCTCGCCCAGCGGGACCAGATGGACCTTTATCTCTTCACCATCGACACCGCCGCCCGCGCCGACCCGGCTTAGCCCCCGAGCCCGAAACAACGTGAAGCCTTCCGCCGACATTCCAGGCGACGAATGGAAGCTGCCAATTTCTTCCATCTTCTGTGCCCGATAGCCGGTCTCCTCCTCCAGTTCCCGGATCGCGGCCTTTGCGGCTTCCTCATCCTCGTCCTCGTCGCCGACCAGGCCAGCGGGCAGTTCCAGGCACGGCGCCTGGAGGGCTGCACGATATTGTTCGACCAGGATCACTTTGCCTTCGTCGATCGCCAGGATCACCGCCGCGCTGACTCCGCGGGTACGCGAGACATATTCCCATTTGCCCCGCCGCTTCGCAGCGATGAACCGCCCCTCCCAGAGCAGTTCCTCGGATTCGCGGGCGTCGGCGCTCACAGCTCTATCAGCCTGTCGGCAAGCTGGTTGGGATCGCCCTCGGTTTTCGGAACCACCCGGGCGAGCACGATTCCGACCTTTTCGACCGCTGCAGCCATGCCTTCGCCAGGTCGCCCGGCCTTCACTTCCTCGATCAGGCTCTCCATCGCCTCGCCCCAGGAATCCGGGTCGACCTTGCCGGCAATCGCCTCGTCAGCGACAATCTCCGCCCGATGCTCCGCGAGTGAGAGATAGATGAGGATTCCGGTGCGCCCCCGGGTTTTCATCTCGCAGCCGGTCCGAAACAGCTCGATCGCTCGTCGGTGGACCCGGCGGGTCTTGGTGCGCCCGGGAGTGAGAGCCATTCGAAGGGACTGATTGGAAAGAACCAGCCGGACGAACAGAAAGGCGAGGACCAGAAGCACGAACAGGGCCACCATCAGGCCGGCACGGCTGAACTGCGCATTCCAGCCAAACAGAAGTCCGGTCGCCCAGTCGATCACGCTTTGGGGAAACAGGGCCAGTTTCGCTGGAACAACCAGCATTCCGAGCACGCAATAATGCAAGGCGACATCGTGATAGGCATCGGAGCGCGCTGCAACGATGGTGACGATCTCGCCATCGCTCTGCTGTTCCGCCCTTGCGACTGCAGCAGTGACGAGTGAATGATCCTGCTCGTCGATCCGTACCATCACCATCCTCCCGAAGCGCCGCCGCCGCCGAACGAGCCGCCGCCGCCGGAAAAGCCGCCGCCACCCCAGGAACCGCCACCGCCCCAGCCGCGAGAGCCGTGATTCCAGCCGCCGCCGAGGCCCGGACCCCAGATCACTACCGGAAGACCGTGCCGGCGCTTCGAGCGATATTTCTTCCCCCGAAATCCGCTCTGGAGCATCGGCAGAAGGATGAACAGGAGAGTGATTCCCCAGAAGAGCAGCGGGAAGATCGATCCGCCGCCCCTGCTTCGGCGGTTGCTCCCTTGCGCCTTGGCCGCCTCCAGCGCCCTCTGCTCCGCTTGCTCGGGCGGTGCCTGGAGCTGATCGATGATCGCCTGCGCGCCGGCGAGGATTCCGCCGGGATAATCATTGTCCCGGAAGCGGGGGAGAATCTGGCGCTCGATGATCTGGTGCGAAAGGGCGTCGGTGATGATCGGCTCGAGGCCATAACCGACCTCGATCCTCACCCGGCGCTCGCTGGGCGCCACCAGCAGGATGATTCCATTATTGGCCTCGTCCTGCCCGATTCCCCAGTGACGGCCGAGGCGGTAGCCATAATCCTCGATCGGATAACCCTGGAGATCGGCGACCGTTGCGATCACCAGCTGCCGCGACGAAGCCTGTTCGAGCGCTTCGAGCTGCGCAGCCAACTGCGCTTCCTGGTCAGGCTGCAGAAGGTCGGCCTGGTCGACCACCCGCCCGTCAAGGTCAGGGAATTGCTGAGCAGCGGCCGGAACCCAGGCCAGTGCCCCAAACAGAAGAATGAGAAGAGCGCGAATCAAGGCGATCAGAGACCGGTGCCGAAATCGACGGTGGGCGCGACGTCGGCATTTGGGACAGTCGCTTCGAACGGCACCATCGGCTTCGACCCGTAGATTATCCGGGCCCCGATGACCGACGGGAAGGTCCGGATCTCGGTATTATAGGCACGGACCGCTTCGTTATAATCGCGAAGGGCGATGTTGATCCGGTTCTCGGTTCCCTCCAGCTGGCTCATCAGGGTCGAGAAATTCCCCTGGCTCTGAAGGGTGGGATAGGCTTCCTGGAGCCGCTGGAGCGGGATGATCGCCGCGCTCAGCTGGTT